>PBRG01000164.1 GCA_002726615.1 Marinobacter sp. | reverse complement strand
GATTGAGGTTCAGCGTTGCCCACGCGGGGTCTGCTTCGGCAGCACGGTTGTCCCGCTGAGTGTTCAACACGTCGAGCTGTTGCAGCGCCTGCAGTCCAACAATCTCAAGATCGGTATTCGCCCGGAGTTTATCCAGGCGTCCGATATGCCGGCGGACGATACGTTTGAAGCCGAGGTGTTGGATGTCGAGGACCTGGGTACTTACAAGGTCATGACGGTCAAGCTGGATTTCGAAACGTTGAAGGTTCGGCTGACGGAAGACCAGCACTTTGCAGTTGGCGGCCAGGTTCAGCTCAGCTTTCCGGAAAAGTGGCTGAAGCTTTACGTGGACGAGTTTCTGGTAGAGGAGAAGGACCAATGAATAAGGTTCCCAATAATCGTGCCTGGTGGCTCGTACTGCCAGTTTTCATACTAGTGGCGTTTTCAGCGCTGATACCGCTGATGACCGTTGTGAATTATTCGGTCCAGGATATCTTTGGCCCGGGTAACGCCTATTACGTTGGTACCGAGTGGTTTCGCGAAGTGCTTGCTGACGAGCGGCTGAGAGAATCCCTGCTCAGGCAGTTCCTGTTTTCCGGCGCTGTGCTGGCGATCCAGATCCCCCTCGGGATCGGGGTTGCGCTGATGATGCCGAAATCCGGTATCAAGGCCTCTCTGTGCCTGATCCTTCTGGCCATTCCGTTGCTGATTCCCTGGAACGTGGTCGGGACCATCTGGCAGATCTTCGGCCGTGGTGACATCGGCCTGTTTGGCTGGGGCCTGAATGCGCTGGGGCTGGATTACAACTATACCGGCGACACGGTGGATGCCTGGCTGACGGTGCTGCTGATGGACGTATGGCACTGGACACCCCTGGTGGCTCTTCTCTGCTACTCAGGCTTGCGTGCCATTCCCGAAGCCTTCTATCAGGCTGCCGAAATTGACCGCGCCTCCAAGTGGGCCGTGTTCCGCTATATCCAGTTACCGCGCCTGAAAAGTGTGCTGGTGATTGCGGTACTGCTGCGGTTCATGGACAGCTTCATGATCTACACCGAGCCCTTTGTTCTCACCGGTGGCGGGCCAGGCAGCTCAACAACCTTCCTGAGCCAGACACTCACCACCATGGCGATTGGCCAGTTTGATATCGGCCGGGCGGCGGCGTTCTCGCTGATCTACTTCCTGATCGTGCTGCTGGTGTCCTGGGTGTTCTTTACCGCCATAACTCACCTCGACAAAGAAAAATAAGGAGAGAGTGATGAACTATTCACGTTCCAAGGGCTTCGGGATGACACTGTTTATCGTGCTCCTGCTGACTCCGATCTACTGGCTCCTGAACATGTCGTTCAAGACCAACCAGGAAATTCTCGGCGGCCTGACGTTATGGCCACAGAATTTTACCCTGGCCAACTACGCTGTGATTTTCTCGGATTCAAGCTGGTACTCGGGTTACATCAACTCGATGATCTACGTGTCCATGAACATGACAATCACGCTTCTGGTTGCCTTGCCGGCCGCCTACGCGTTCAGTCGCTACAAGTTCGTGGGTGACAAGCACCTGTTCTTCTGGCTGCTGAGTAATCGTATGGCGCCCCCAGCGGTTTTCCTACTGCCTTTCTTTCAGCTTTATTCGTCAGTAGGGCTGTTCGATACCCACATTGCGGTGGCGCTTGCGCATTGTCTGTTCAACGTGCCGCTGGCGGTCTGGATCCTGGAAGGTTTCATGTCGGGTGTGCCGCGCGAATACGACGAGATGGCCTATATTGATGGCTACAGCTTCCCCAAGTTCTTCGTGAAGATTTTCCTGCCGATGATTCGATCGGGCATTGGCGTTGCCGCCTTCTTCGCGTTCATGTTCTCGTGGGTGGAGTTGTTGCTGGCCAGAACCTTGACCTCCGTGGACGCGCAACCAATTGGTGCCATCATGACCCGAACGGTCGGGGCAAGCGGTATTGACTGGGGCGTGCTGGCGGCAGCCGGTGTGCTCACCATTATTCCCGGCGTGCTGGTGGTCTGGTTTGTTCGCAACCACATTGCCAAGGGCTTCGCACTGGGTCGGGTATAAGGAGACGTATCATGATTGAATGGATGAACTGGACACCAACGGTTGCGATTTTCTTTGCGGTCATTGCCTGTATCTTGCTGACGATGACCGTCTACGAAGTGGTTTCGCCGTGTACCGAGCGAAAAGGATTCCTGCCGATTTCGACAACCCGTGGGGATCGTCTTTTCATCGGCCTGCTGTCGGCGGCCTATATTCACCTTGCGTTCCTGGCCGTCAGCGACATTACGCTTTGGGTAGCGCTGGCGGTGTCGGTGGCGTGGCTCCTGGTGCTGTTACGCTGGGGATGATGGGGAACGGCGCCAGCGGAGGGCGCCTTTGATTTTCGTTTGTCAGGGAGGGCCGAAAGAATCTTATGATTTATCGCTCAAAACGGTTGTGAAAATTTCTATATCGAACTATTTTCTTAGTTATGATCGGAAGCGAACATCCCTGTTCGGCTCCGTTTCCAGGAATAGCGGTCAAAACGCTATATAGGGAAAGCCGAAACGTACTGGCTCAAGCTGTCGCGTTTCGAACACACCAAAACAAGACGAACGAGGTTGGATATGTTCAAGAACAATAAGTATCCGAAAACCCTCCTTCTGAGCGCTGCGATCGGCTCTGTAGGATTGGGGCTCAGTTTTCAGGCCAGTGCAGATCAGTATTCTGATGCCGCCAAGAAGTGGGTCAACGAGTCTTTCAAGAAATCGACTCTGAGCAAAGAAGAGCAGATGAAAGAGATGGAGTGGTTCATCGAGGCTGCCAAGCAGTTCCGGGGCATGGACATCAACGTCGTCTCGGAAACCATTGCCACTCATGAATACGAATCCAAGGTTCTGGCTGAAGCATTCAGTGAGATTACCGGCATCAATCTGACTCACACACTGATCCAGGAAGGCGATGTTATCGAGAAGCTGCAGACACAGATGCAGTCCGGCCGGAACATCTACGATGGCTGGGTCAACGACTCAGACCTGATCGGCACCCACTTCCGCTATGGCAAAGTGATGCCCGTTGAGGACATTATGAACGGTGAAGGCAAGGATCTGACTCTGCCGACACTGGATCTGGATGATTTTATTGGTCTCGATTTCACCACTGGCCCGGATGGCAAGCTTTATCAATTGCCTGATCAGCAGTTTGCCAACCTTTACTGGTTCCGTGCCGACTGGTTCGAGCGCGAAGACCTCAAGAAGCAGTTCATGGATATCTACGGCTATGAGCTGGGTGTTCCGGTTAACTGGTCAGCCTATGAAGACATTGCCGAGTTCTTCTCCGTGCACGTGAAGGAAATTGATGGCAAGCGTGTGTATGGCCACATGGATTATGGCAAGAAAGACCCATCACTCGGTTGGCGTTTCACGGATGCCTGGTTCTCCATGGCCGGTGCTGGCGACAAGGGTCTGCCGAACGGTCTGCCCGTTGACGAGTGGGGCATCCGGGTGAATGAGTGTCACCCTGTTGGTGCCAGCGTCAGCCGAGGCGGCGCGACCAACGGGCCGGCTGCGGTATACGCCACCACCAAGTATGTTGACTGGCTGGAAAAATACGCGCCGCCGGAAGCGCAGGGCATGACGTTCTCCGAAGCCGGCCCAGTGCCAGCGCAGGGCAACGTTGCCCAGCAGATTTTCTGGTATACCGCATTTACCGCCAGCATGATCGAAGACGGGCTGCCAGTGGTCAACGAAGACGGCACTCCGAAGTGGCGCATGGCCCCTTCGCCACGTGGGCCCTACTGGGAAGAAGGCATGAAGCTGGGTTATCAGGACGTGGGCTCCTGGACCTTCATGAAGTCCACGCCTGAAAAGCGTCGCCTTGCGGCCTGGTTGTATGCCCAGTTCACTGTGTCCAAAACCGTTTCCCTGGAAAAGACCATCGCTGGTCTCACGCCAATTCGCGAGTCTGACATCGAATCGGACGCCATGACCGAAATGGCGCCCAAGCTCGGTGGTCTTGTGGAGTTCTATCGTAGCCCGGCCCGCGTTCAGTGGTCGCCGACGGGTACCAACGTACCGGATTATCCGAAGCTGGCTCAGCTCTGGTGGCAGTATATTGCCCAGGCAGCAAGTGGCGAAGCAACGCCACAGAAAGCACTGGACGGCTTGGCGCAGGCACAGGATCGCGTCATGGAGCGTCTCGAACGTGCCAGTGTCCAGGATACCTGTGGTCCCAAGCTGAACGAGCCGCGTGATCCCCAGTACTGGCTGGATCAGCCGGGCGCGCCCAAACCGAAGCTGGATAACGAAAAGCCGAAAGGGAAAACCGTTCGCTACGAAGAACTGCTGAAAACCTGGGAAGAGGCTCGCGAGAGCTGAGTCCCAAGGCAGTTCGAGTAGTCACTCAGAAAATCAGATACCTGTAGTGCCCTGCCGTTGTCCCGAGTTTCCTCGGGCAGCGGCAGACCTGACACCGTGACATCGCCACGGACCTAGAGGGTGAGTGGCTGCCCGGCTTCCTTGCGCCTGGCTTCCCATTCCTCGCGAGTCTGGGCGGCCTCATCGCCGGGCATGGAATCGATGATTTCGAAGTAGTCAGCCGAGTACTCGTCTTCCATGATCTGATTGCGGGGCTTAACCTTCACAACGTAGACCGTCTGGATGTTCTGGTGGTCAAAATCACGCCAGTACTGCTCGTCCTTCAGGAACGTATACCGATGGCCGTCCAGGGCTCGAATAAGCTGGCGTGTGTCCGTGGTACCGGTTCTTTCCACGGCTTCCTTGTACTGGTAGACGATGCTGTAGGCAGATGCCGCCGCGGTGGAGGGGCGCATCTCGTAGCGGCTTGAGAAGGCCTCTACGAATTCCTTACCGCGAGCGTAGTTGTACTGGTAGGGGACGGTCCACACCCAGGGCGATCCGCCAATGACACCTTCCATAATGGTCGGGCCTACCTGGCGGGCCATGCCGAGTGTGAGGTTGGGTACCACCACCTGCATTTTCTTCGTCAAACCCATTTCGTAGGCTACGTTCAGCGCGCGCACCATGTCGTCGCCGAACAACACCATCATCAGGACCTTCGCGCCACTTTGTTCCGCCTGTTCCAAAGCCTGGCGAAAATCGGTAATCAACGCGCGAGGGAAGGGTGTCTTTACGCCCTTGTGGGCCTCGGTGTTTTCAGTATTGGTGAATTTTCGGACCGACTTCTCCACCGACCAGCCCCATGTGTAGTCTGCCGCGATGTAGAAGTATTCGTCGCCGGCATGCTGGGTATTGAGGTATTGGCTCAATACCTTCGCAGTCATCCAGGCATTATAGGGTTCGCGAAACATGTGGCTGTGGCCGGCGACACCGGTGGTGGCGTTGGAGTAGGTCAGGGTTCCAAAGTAGAGTCGGTTTCGGTCCCTTGCTGCTTTTCCAGAGGCAATGGCCACTGCGCTGGAAACGCCGCCAAACAACATCTGCACTCCCTCGCTGTCGATCAGCTCAGCGGTGTTTTGGGCGCCCTTGTCTGGTTCACCGGAGGTATTGCGTATCACCAGTTCCACGTCACGCCCCATAATGCCGCCGGCTTTGTTGATTTCATCAACCGCCAGAAATGCCCCCAGGCGTTGTTGCAGGCCCTGATCCTTGTAGCGGCCAGTTTGAGGGTAGTTAAGTCCGATTTTCAGGGCTTCTGCGGCAACAGGCATCGCCGCAAGCAGGGTCAGTGAGAAAGAGAGAAGCAGCTTCTTGCAGAGCATTGGCACAGGCCTCCTTGAGCGCGCCGGGCCGGTAATGTGGGCCCTGATATTGTTGTTGTGGATCAGGGCCAGTGTCGCGGGTGTCTGCAAAAGCAACAATCGGACTAAGGTGGAAGTTTATGTAACGAATTGTCAGGCGTTGATGGACGTTGCAGTAACGTCGGAGTTCAGGCAACCGACGTTTTGCGAACCGACTCGAGAAGACTGTACCAGAGTGCGCGTGGCATGGTGCTTTGGGCGCCCTGAAGGCCTGAACGGATGCGTTCAGAATTCATTGAGCCCAGCACCGGCACGGGCGTACCGGGAATTTGCCGTAACCAGGCGATGGCCAGGCCGGTGTCGTCCAGACCGGTTTCTTCACGAGCCTCATCCATCAGTTCTGCCGGGATGCGGTCCGCCAGGCCGCCACCGCCCAGCGGAGACCACGCCAGCCAGCGCAGCCCGTCGGCAAGATGGGCTTCGAGTGTGCCGTCGAATAACGGATCGGTGTGGGCCAGGGATAACTGGCTTTGATTGCACACCAGCGGTAGCTCGGTGTTCCGGGCCAGCCATCGCCACTGCTCGGGCAGGAAGTTGGAGACGCCGATCTGGCGAATCTTGCCCGCAGACACCGCCGCTTCCAGCACTCTTGCGACATTCTCGGCCTGCATCAACGGGTCCGGGCGGTGAATCAGGAAGGTGTCAATCTGTTCCACCGCCAGCGAGGCGATGGCCTTGTTGATCGCGTTCTCCACATAATCCGCTTCGGCCCGGTAGTGTTTGACCCGCCACTGCGAGGTGTCCCGGTCGGCCGGTACAATGCCGGTTTTGGTGATCACCCGCAGGTTTTGGGCAAGCGCCGGGTGTGCCCGTAATGCATCCCCGAACAGCCGTTCGCACTCGCCACCGCCGTAGATATCGGCATGATCGAACACGTTCAGGCCTTCATCCAGCCGCGCGGCAATCCAGTCCGCGAGTTTGGCCGGCTGTGTTAGCTGCGGATAATCATGGAGTCGCATCATCCCCAGGATCAGGGGTGCGTCCAGTGTAAATCCTGCTGTTTGGGTGTTGTGCACGATCACTCCTTGCCGAAGGCGATAACCACGCGGTCGTCGCCATGGATTCTTGAAAAGACGTAGGGTTCGGTACTGAGTTGTTTGTGTTTCCCGGCACCAATCGCCGGATGGCGTGCCCGGAACTGGCCCAGTTTCCTCCAGTGGGCCAGGATCGGTTCCGCCTTGCCGTTCTCAATGTCGGCCCAGTTCATGTCCGAACGGGTGCCTTGGTGGCCGTCAGAACCGGTCGGTCCGAACTGACGCCCGGATTCATCCCCATAGAATATCTGGCTGGTGCCCGGTGTAAACAGCAAGGCTGCAGCAACCCGCTTCTGCATCGCCGGCTTGTTGTCGGCAATGCGGTTGAACAGCTGGGTGTCGTGGGATGAGATATAGCTCATGACATTGAACGGGTTGTTGCCATGCATCTTGTCGGAATACTCGCGGTAGATCGAGTCCATAGCGGGCAGGCAAGCGGCTCCAGCCTGGGCTTCTTCCTGCAGGTCAAAGTTGATGACAGCGTCGAACCCGGCATCAAAGTAGCTGCTGCGGGTTACCGTATGGGGGAATACCTCCGCGACCATCCAGAACTCCTCCGCTGGCAACGGCTGGTCGGGGTTGTTGGCGCGATAGCTGTCCAGCGCACCCTGGGCTTCGGTTTTCAGTTGCTTCCAGGCCTCCGGCTCCACATGCTTGGCAGTGTCCACACGGAAACCATCTACACCGAACTCGCGCACCCAGCCGGTCAGCCAGGTGACCAGATAATCCCGGACGGTGGCGTCTTCAAGTCGCGTTGCACGAGTGTTTTCCTTGTTCTGCAGGAAGACGGGCAGGTCCACCGCTTTGTCGGATTCCGTCTTGAAATCCGGCAGGAAGGCAAGGGAGCCGCGTACCGGATCAATGGAAGCGTTGGGCGGCGTGTCGTAGTCGCCGATGCCGGCGCGAACCCAGTCCTTGCCCCACCAGTTGGCCCAGTCCGAATGATCGTAGTCGATCAGGGCATGGTAAGCGTGGAAATCCTCCCAGGATTCCGGTTGCCAGTCCCCCCATCGTTCGGGCAGGTGCTTCTCAAAGCCTTCGCGAAGCCCGCCAGCGTTGAAGGTCTGCATATCCTGAAGGGTGGCGTAGCCCGGGTGGTTCATGACCACGTCCATGACCACGCGGATACCACGGGCGTGGGCCTCGTCCACCAGGGTGCGGAATTCCTCGCGGGTGCCGAAGTTGGCGTCCGGGCGGGTGAAGTCCAGAGCGTAATAACCATGGTAACCATAGTGCTGGAAGTCGCCCCGGTCACCGCCGCCAACCCAGCCATGAATCTGCTCGAAGGGTGGGGTGACCCAGATGGCATTGACGCCGAGATCCTTTAGATAGTCCAGTTTTTCTGTCAGGCCGGCGAAATCCCCGCCGTGAAAGGTGCCGATTTCATCCTTGCCGTCGGGCTTACGGCCGTAGTTCTGGTCGTTGTCGGTGCGGCCGTTGGCAAAGCGATCGGTCACGGTAAAGTAGACGGTCGCGCCCGCCCAGCTGAAGCTCTGCTCCGGAGCGTCGACGGCTTCCAGCAGTAACAGGCCTTCGGCGTCCGGGGCTGGGGTGAGGGTGACCTGACCATTTGTCACCTGTGCCTTGTTGCCGCTGTAGTAGTCTCGCACCCAGTCGCCGTCTTTAAAGGCATTGCCGACGGTAACGGTCATCTCTGCCTGGGTGGCAATGCACATGCCGCCAGTTGAAACAGCGCGGTTGTCTGAGGGTGGGGCGGCGGTCTCGAACTGGCCACCGGCGCAGCCGGCGAGCGAGAGACACGTCACAAGGCTGGCGGTAAACCTGAGGTTTTTCGGGGGCTGGCTCATGCAATGGGCTCCGGTTCCATTTATTGTTGTGGTTATTCAATCAAACCAGACCTGAACGGTGGGTGGTAGACGGAATTCACTACGCCTCACTACTCCCCCGTTCTACGCCTCAGGGAATGAAATCAGGGCTGATGCCAGCAACCGCAAATTGCAACACAGTTCGGTTACTCGCAATAAAAAGATTTGCGTTCAGCCCGCCCGGCCAACCTCGTGTCAGGGCGGACAACAAGAATAAGGCAGGAACAAGCAGAGGAAACACCTGATGAATCGTCGAACTTTTATCCGCATTTCCCTTAACCGCAGTGCAATGGCCGCTGCCATTGTTGCAGCAACGTTTGGGCTGTCTGCGCCCGCCCATGCCGAGATCGAGGAAGGCAAACTCCTGGTCTGGATTAATGGGGACAAGGGCTATGATGGCCTGCAGGAAGTGGGCGACTGGTTTACCGAGGAAACCGGCATTCCCGTTGAAGTGGCTCACCCCGATAGTGCCACCGACAAGTTCCAGCAATCCGCCGCCACGGGCAATGGCCCGGACATCTTTATCTGGGCCCATGACCGTTTCGGCGAGTGGGCGCAAAGCGGCATCATTTCTGAGGTCAAGCCGTCACAGCGTGTTATCGGTGAAAACTTCGATTTCACCTGGGATGCCGTAACCGTCGACGGCAAGAAGTACGGTTACCCCATGGCCGTGGAGTCCATTGGTCTGATCTATAACAAAGACCTGGTGCCCGAGCCGCCAACCGCCTTCGAGGACATTCCCGCCATCCACAAGCAACTGGCGGAAGATGGGAAGCGCGCCATCCTCTGGGACTACAACAACACCTATTTCACCTGGCCAATGATTGCCGCGGCCGGAGGCTACATTTTTGCCCAGAACGACGACGGCAGTTACGACGTCAAGGACACCGGCGTGAACAACGAGGGTGCCATGAAGGGCGCCAACATGCTCACAACCCTGATTGAAGAAGGCGTGATGCCTCGCGGTGCGGATTACAGCGCCATGGAGTCCAGCTTCAACAAGGGCGAAACCGCAATGATGATCAACGGCCCATGGGCCTGGGGTAACCTGGAGAAGAGCGACATTGACTTTGGCGTTGCCAAGTTGCCCACCGTCGATGGCCAGCCCAGCAAACCTATGGTTGGCGTGATGGCGGCCACCCTCAACACGGCCAGCCCCAATAAGGACCTGGCGGTAGAGTTTCTTGAGAACTACGCGCTGTCCGTCAAGGGCCTGCAGATGGTGAACAACGACGTTCCCCTGGGTGCCGTGGCCAACAAGGAATTCATGGACGAGCTGTCGTCCAATCCGAATATTGCGGCGACGTTTGAAAACGCCCAGTTGGGTGAACCAATGCCGAGTGTGCCTGCCATGGGCGCGTTCTGGTCCTCCATGGGGCCGGCTCTGCAGAACATCACTTCTGGAAGACAGCCCGTTGAGGACGCCCTGAACTCAGCAGCACAGCGCATTACCCGGTAATGCCCCTGATGGGAGTGCCGTCGGCCTACGTGCCGATGGTTCTCCCAGCCGTGCTGACCTGTTGTAGCAAACCTGCCCTCGCCAGACGTTGGCGACGGCTTTAAACGGGCTGACTACAATGATAACGGAAACCCTGTCCTCCCCCGGAACCGAAAGCAGACTTCCAATGACCCGAATGATTTTAAAGTGGGGTGCCCTGGCCGCGTTGGTGGGCATGGCGCTCTACCTGATACTGGCATTGTATGCCCAGCAGGAGTTCGTGTTCGCGATGCTGTTCCTGGTGCTGACGGCATCAGCGGTGTTTGTATTCGTGAACAAGAAACTCTACGCCCATCGCTACATCTTCCCTGCGGTAGCCGGTATGGGCGTGTTTGTTATTTTCCCGCTGATGTACACCGTCGGTATCGGTTTTACCAACTACAGTGCCAGCAACTTGCTGAGTTTCGAGCAGGTCAAGGACAACCTGATGGACCGAACCTACCAGTCCGATTCCGTCCGCTATAACTATGAGCTTTTCAACACCGATGCCGGTTATGTGATCTACCTTGAGGGCCAACACCAGAACCTGGTATCGGCCCCGCTGGCGCTGGACGGCTCCGACACCAGAGCGCCGGTTTTACCCGCTTCGGATAAGCCTGCTGGCGAGCCGCTGGCCATTCGCGACATCATTCAGTTGCGATCGGAACT
>PBRG01000163.1 GCA_002726615.1 Marinobacter sp. | reverse complement strand
CGGTATCCGGCACTCGTCCTAGTATGGCCATGTGCGGTTGGCTGGTTCGCCACAGATATAAAACAAGTGATAGGCCGATACCGATGAGCAGGCCGGATTCGATGCCCAGAAATGGCACGGCCAGGCCGGTAGCCAGCAAGGCTATGCCATCGGCACGATCGTAGCGCCAGATCGCCACTGCGCCGGAAATATCAACGAGCTGCACCACAGCAACAACGATGATGGCCGCCAGCACGGCGTTGGGCAGGTAATAGAACCAGTCCGTAAAAAACGCTGCAACCACGGCAACCAGTGTTGCCGTCACGATGGCAGCAAACTGTGTGCGGGCACCGGCATCGAAGTTGACAACTGAACGCGAAAACCCACCAGCGACCGGCATCGCACCGCCAACTGCTGCAGCAATGTTGCTCATGCCCAGCGCAGTAAGCTCGCGATTGGCATCGATTTTCTGGCGCCGTCGGGCGGCCAGAACCTTGGCGACCGATACGCTCTCAACATACCCCACCAGTGCGATGAGAACGGCGGATGGTAGTAGTGCAACCCAACCTTCAGCGCTCAGAAAATCAAGGTCGGGTACCGGCAGTCCCCCAGGGATTGCGCCAACGACCGAGAGACCGTATCCCTCTGCCTGGCTGACACCTGCCACAACGGTCGAGCCGATCACAATAACAAGCGGGGCCATCCTGCCAATAATGGCAGCCGTGCTATGCGGTATACCGCGGGCAACGAGAAATCGCGCCATTGGTTTGCGCGCGAGCAGCAATAGTAGAATCGATATCAGACCAAACATCAGCGTCGGGACATGAATGTCACCGATACGCTGAAAAAACGGAATCACCGTTGCGAACAGGTCACCGCGTTCAAGTTGGATTCCGCTCAGGTGTTTGAGCTGACTGCTCACAATGAGTAGCGCCGCGCCGCTGGTAAAACCAGACAGCACAGGATGACTGATAAAACTGACCAGGGTACCGACTCTGAAAATGCCCATCAGCAGCAGGAGTGCGCCGGTTTCTGCGGCCAGAATCATGGCACCTGCAAGCGCCGCCTCACTACTCTCATTGCCAAAATGCGTCGACAAGGCGTTGGCCACCATCAATGCAGCCACGGCCACAGGACCAACCGCCAATGTGCGACTACTGCCAATTAACGCATAAACAATGGGTGGCAGGATTGACGCATACAGCCCCATTTCTGGCGGTAATCCAGCAAGCATGGCATAAGCCATACCCTGAGGGACCAGCAGAATGGCAGTGATGACGCCCGCGAGCACATCATCTGACAGATGAGCTGCCCCCGAGCCCTGCATCTGTTTCAGAAGCGTCACTATTGCTTGCCACAGGCCAGATTCGCCGGCACGGCAACATCCATCAGCTTGGGATCGGGCAAATCCAGATTATTCATAATTTGGGCGTACTCGGCTTCCGATTTGCCCGCCAGACGCGGGTTGTAATGTTTTTCCTCGTAGATGGAAGAACTCAACATTCCTTTGTAGTCGTGGGCCGGATACACCAACGTATCATCTGGCAAGCAGAACAGCTTGTTCACAATGGAGTCGTAGCTTTTGCGCGGATCGCCGCCCTGGAAATCCGTCCGGCCACTGCCGCGAATCAGCAGTACATCGCCCGTGAAGACCGCCTGCTGGCCGCCCTGGTTCCAGTAAAAACTGAAGGATTCATCCGTGTGGCCCGGCGTGTATATGGCTTCCAGCCGAATGCCGTCGATATCAATCCGATCGCCTTCCGATACATGCTCTGACACGCATTCCGCGTTGGTATATTCACCCATGATGGTGACGCATTGGGTGGCGTCACGCAGAGCGCCCAGAGCCGTGACGTGATCAGCGTGAGTGTGGGTGTCTATCGCCCTGACCAGCTTGAGGTCAAGTTGGTCAATTAACCCAAGATAAGCTTCTGTAGATTCTTTTACTGGATCAATTATCACCGCTTCCCGCCCGCGGCCCGAGGCAATGAGGTAGGTGTAGGTGCTGGACGTTTTGTCGAACATTTGACGGAACAACATAAAATTCATCCTTGCGATGCAACAACAATGATCTAAGCTTGTAACTAAAGGTAATAATTGACTGAGCAACTGTCAACCTCAAAATGCATTAGCGCAAATCTCGAAAGGAGTGCACGTGATGTCCAATCAACCCCAGTCGCACAATCATGTAGTGGTTATCGTCGGTGGTGGCGCAGCCGGGATTTCGGTCGCCGCTGGGTTACTCCGAAGACACGGCGACCTTGATGTCGCCGTTGTCGAGCCCAGTGAAAGCCACTATTACCAACCTGGCTGGACTTTGGTTGGCGGCGGAGCGATGACCGCAGAGGAAACACATCGGCAGGAACGGGACTACATGCCCGACAGAGCCACCTGGATAAAGGATGCGGTTGAATCATTTCAGCCGGACGAGAATCAGGTCACTTTGGTAACCGGTGATAAAATCACCTACAAGTATTTGGTGGTTGCTGCAGGGTTGAAACTGGACTGGGAGTCGGTTTCGGGTCTTGAAGACACGCTCGGCAATAATGGTGTTACTTCCAATTACCGCTTTGACCTTGCACCTTACACTTGGCGCTTAACACAAGAGTTTTCAGGCGGAAAGGCCCTGTTTACGCAACCTGCCATGCCGATCAAATGTGCTGGAGCGCCACAGAAGGCCATGTATCTTAGTACTGACTACTGGCAGAAAAGCGGACAGTCCGCCGATGTGCACTTCTATAACCAGGGCGGTGCAATGTTCGGGGTGCCAGCTTATGCAGAGGCTCTTGAGAAGGTGGTATCAGACTATGGCATTCACAAACATTTTGGCCACAACCTGACCGCCGTCGATGGCCCTGCAAAAAAGGCATGGTTTGAGACAGAGGACGGTAGAGTAGAAACCGATTTTGAACTGTTGCATGTGGTCCCGCCGCAATCAGCGCCTGACTTCATAAAAGCGAGCCCTCTGTCCGGAGATGCTGGATGGGTTACCGTCGATAAGCACTCCCTGCGTCACACCGAGCATGCAAACATCTATGGGCTGGGCGATTGCACCAATACTCCGAACGCAAAAACGGCAGCAGCAGTACGTCGTCAATTTCCGGTAGTTGTCAGTAATTTGTTACGGGATTTGGGGCATAATGCAGAGGAAGCGCTGTATGACGGATACGGCGCGTGTCCGTTAACCACTGAATCCGGTAAAGTGATGTTGGCAGAATTTCGTTACGACGGCGAAATCGTGCCAAGCTTTCCGTTGGACCCCAGAGTGCCTCGGCGCATCAACTGGTACATGAAACGTCGCTTTTTCCCATGGCTTTACTGGAACGTCATACTTGCTGGCAAAGACTGGAACAAGCCAGCACCGAAACCTCGTCCGGATTTACTGAGCTGATTTTCTCAGCTGCAAGACCCTGCACCTGCGGCAAGTCACCGAAAAGCGCTTGGACAGACTAGCGCCAGGTCATCAATGCCCACAACCGCTACCGGTTCCGCGACACCGGGAGTATTTGGACAACCTATCTTCTGGACTACATTGGCAGCGTGCAGTTTGCGGCGAACCATTCGCAGAGACGAACAAACGGTTTTGGTTCCTCACATCACATAACGTTTCTATAACACTTGCTGACGGCTCATCTTAGGTTCTCGTTTACATAATGTTGCGAGAAATATGGCCGTGTCATGTGTGCGAAATTTGATTGCAGTATAAAATGTTCAACGGTGGCTACTTGCTCCCCTCCTCCTGCCAGGTAATGCGGGTGTGGTAGTGTCTTAAGTCACTGGGCCGCTTATACTTGCTTATACGATGAATGCAGCTAAACTCCTATTCAGCTTGCATTTTTAGTCGCTGTTTGGCTAAAAAGTGTGCCTTCCCTGGCAGGTAACCGTCGGGTTTGTCAGTAGCGGGTCCCGGAGTGCAATCATTGACTGAATCGTTTCAAATAATATTAAGAGTAAAGTGCTGAGATTGCGCATGCAGCAACGTCTATCGCCACTATGCAGAGCCCTACGCCTACGCCCCAAGGTGGTTGCCGCCGTTATTTGCTATTCAGTTTCCCCCAATGTAATTGCCGCAGATGATTCGCTTTGGGATATTCCCCTGGAAGAGCTCGGTCAAATTCGTGTGGTCTCAATTGCCTCTGGAACCGAAACACCTCTGGATAAGGCCGCTGCGATCACGTCGGTTATTAATGCTGACGATATTGCGGCCATGGGCGCCACGGACTTGGACCAGGTGCTTGAAACAGTGCCTGGGCTTCATGTGAATCATTCTGATCAGGGGTTCTCTCCGAAGTACGTTTTCCGAGGTATAACGTCAAGCAACAACGCGCAGGCGCTTTTGTTGATCAACGGCATTCCGACAACCACGATGATGTATGGAAACCGTGGCAATGCTTGGGGCGGCATGCCCGTGAAGGTCATTGAACGAATTGAGGTTATCAGAGGGCCTGGCTCAGCACTTTACGGTGCAGACGCCTACTCCGGCGTTATCAACATCACGACAAAGGGGCCTCAATCAATTGACGGACAGACAGTTGGTGGCAGGATAGGTAGCAACGATACGCGTGGTGGTTGGCTAGAATCAGTCCACCAAATGGGTGATTTAGGCTACAGTTTGGTGCTCGAGTACCAAACAACAGATGGGTGGGATGACACCATTGAGCGCGATGCGCAAACGAACTTTGATGAAACCTTTGGAACTTCAGCATCTCTCGCGCCTGGCCCCGTCAATACCGAGAGGGATCAGATTGATGCCCGTTTTGAAATGGGCGATGAACAATGGACATTACGTGCGGGCCTTCAAGACAGAAGCAACATAGGCACAGGCCCAGGCTTAGCCCAAGCATTGGATCCCAAAGGCCAATACTCATCTCGTCGGGTAAACCTTGACTATAGCTACCGCTGGTTCGATATCGCTGAAGGGCTGGATCTGGAAGCTAGGGTGTCCTATTTCAATATTACTCAAGAGCCCGAAAATGACATAGTGCTCTACCCGCCAGGCGCCTTCGATGGCAGCTTCCCCGATGGTTTGATCGGCAGTCCTGGATACAAGGAGAATCAGGCACGACTGGATCTGAGCGCAGTTTACCGAGGCCTCGATAATCATCGCATACATACCGGTTTCGGTACCTTTTGGGCCGATCTCTATGAGGTGACTGAACGCAAGAACTTCAACCCGGATTTCAGCCCCAAGGGCAGTGTAATTGATGTATCAGGTGATCCCAGTGAGATCTGGATGCCAGAGGAAGATCGGACAAACTATTACATGTTTGTGCAGGACGAGTGGAAATTCGCGCAGAACTGGCAATTGGTCAGTGGTATCCGGTTTGATGACTACTCGGATTTTGGCAGCACTATTAATCCGCGGGCTGCCCTGATATGGGCAACAACAGACACGATTACAACCAAACTTTTGTACGGCCGAGCCTTCCGTGCCCCATCATTGAATGAGCTTTATGTATCTAATAACCCAGTATTTATGGGTAACGATGAACTTGATGCCGAAACTATAGATACATATGAGATAGGAATGTCCCATCAGGTGACATCTCGTGTTCTGTACGCTCTGAATCTTTTCTATTACGAAATTGACGACCTCATCAACGCTGTACCGATCTCCGGGCTTATCGCAACTGAATACCGCAATGCTGGCCAGAGAACTGGGCGTGGTGGTGAGCTCGAGCTGGTCTATCAAGTTTCGGACGATCTGTCGCTGAAAGCCAATTACGCATATCAGACCGCTAAAGACGAACGTAACGGGCAATCCGTGGGCGATGCACCAAATCATCAAATATACGGTCGGGCCGATTGGTCCTTATCTTCCCAGTGGTTTTTTAGTTCACAGGTGAATTGGGTAGGTGAACAGAAAAGGACCGCAACTGATCAACGGGAACCTGTACCAGATTCCACTACGGTAGACATGACCCTTCGAACAAAAGGATTATGGCGCGGGCTGGATTTTTCTTTATCCGTAAAAAATATCTTCGACGAAGATGTCAGAGATCCAAGCCCCTTTGCTGAACCACAACCGCCTATTCCAAACGACTTCCCAATGCCGGGGCGTCGCGTTGTAGGAGAGCTCTACTACACTTTTTGAAGGTAGCTCGAATTTAATCCTCCCAATCTCGTTTAGCTACACCGTTATAAACAATGCTTTCGCAACGAATCGGGAAGAAGCTGCCTTCTGGCCGACTTCGAGCATCCTTGAAGCAAGGAGCCATTCCCGTAACGAATCCAGGTGACAGAATAAGCTGGTACTCCTCACATGTGAAGCCCATGTCCGCAGCCAGAGCAGCGTGCACAGCAGCAACGTTCATAGAGTAACCGTGCTTTTTGTTGACGTGTTCGTAGACGGCAAATGCCATCTTTAAATGACGCCCCTCGTAAAAGCCGTACTCTTTTGCCTTGGCCAGCGTGAAAGCAATGCGTTCATCTGTGGCCGCCAGTGGGCGGCCGTACCCGAAAAGGATGCGCCCCTGGTCTTTTTCGTGGTCGACAAAGTTCTCCAATTTTCCACCTTCATCACACCATTTTCCTGCCCGATAAAAGAAATCAAGTGCTCGGACCTCAGGTCGACGGCCATAAATAGATGCTTCCCAAATACTTAACCCAGCCATCATGCCAAGTGATGGAGTTGACCGAACGGAACCAGCTAGAGCCGCAACATGGTTTGGCCAAATCGATGGATCCGGATAGCTGCTACCTACCCAGTAACAGTTCAACATGTTGGCAACATTCCTACCTGGGTCCCTTCCAAGGATGGCGTAAATATAAAGATGCAACCACTCGAGATGGTCCAGCTGATGGTGGAGATCTTTCCCATGCATCACCACCCGTTCTGTCAAAAAAGCTTTTCCGATCCGGGTAACCAAACGGCTTTCAGAATCATAAAGTCGTTCGTGGTTCATTGTTTGCCCTCCTGGTTATGCTCGCTATACGGACCGGGATCGTCCTCCAGCTCAATGGCAGAGCTGTAAAACGGGAATTTTTTCCACCCCATTTTCCTTTGTTCCAATGCATGAACAGCGGCACCAGGCAGCCGAAGCATTAGGTATAGCATGCTGCCCTGATCCTGATCCAGACCTAAATCAACGAACGTTGCAGCCGCGACCGATGTGATGGAAATTGGGCATCGGAAGAATCCCTCAAGAATGTCACGGTGATTCCGCAGCCAAGCCAACGCCCCGTCGTCCGGAGCGAACTGAACCAAAAGCTCCAACGACTGGAGGAGTGTCGTCGGTATGTTGTCGCCATTGGGATCGAAGCCCGGTGGATGTTCTATAGCAGGCCATATATCGGCTCTTTCGTCTTCCTGGGGATCCTGAAGCCGGACTTTCCAGCGCTCAACGTCCTGTTCACACTCCCGCCATAAACGCATACAGATCTCAAGTTCCTGCGAGCCACCATAAAGTCCGGATCCGACCGCCATTGCTGACATTAGTGCCGAGCTATGGTTGGTTCCTGCAACACCGCCATTCATTGCAGCACGAATACTGGCCTCTTTAGGACCTTGGTTGGCAAGGACTAGGGCGATCTTTTCGAGTAATGCGGCTTCGCCAGGCTGCGGTCGATCCCCTTTGAGCATCAACAAAAGGTATTCAAACCAGGTTGCCTTTGTTATGACTTGGCCATACACGTCGTAACCGTGGCAGTAGCAGGCCTTTGCAGCGAAAGGATTGGATTCTTCCGGTTCTTCAAGCCAGAAATTGGAGTGGTAAACATAATCTGATGGCACGCCGGTTCCCCTACTCTAATCGTCAGTTTGTATTGAGCTGGTTAATACCTTCATTCTCGAGCCCAAGGGTGGTACTTGGTCACCATCAACGATGACGTCCACCAGGCATGGGCCCGGTCGAGACAAAATCTCTGCTATATCCAAGTCAGCTAATTGTTCCATGGATTCGACCCGGTAAGATTCGACCCCCAATGCCCGGGCCATCATTGAAAAATCGACGCTTGGTAAGCGAGTTGCTACCTGCTCCCCGCCACTCAACTTCTGTCCATGGCTAACCATACCCAATGAAGCGTCATTGAGAACTAACATGAGAAGGTTAAGATTCTCTTGAAGTGCAACGGTCAGTTCCTGGCCAGACATGAGGTAACTGCCATCCCCGGTAAAACAGATCACCGGGTGCCGACGATTGGCAGTGGCCATGCCAATCGAGGTGCCGATTGCCCAGCCCATGGCCGCGAAGCCCAGGCCAATATGAAAGTGATTTGTTTTGAGGGGCATTTCTTTGGGGCGCCTTACATTCCAGTAGTGAATTCCCCATAGAAAACTGTTCCCAGTGTCCATTAAAACCCGAGCATCCTGCGGACAGACTAGGCTCAAATAGGTCATCAATGACTGGCACTTTATGAGTCCGGATCTATCGAAACACTTATCGGGCTCATCGAAACTGGTGTCGACTGGCAAGCATTCATCGCTGGATATCGATCCGCTGGTTTGTCTCTTTGAACCTAGCCCCCAGGTTTCTGCCAGCGATTCGAAAAGAAATTCAGGAGAACCAAACACCACCAGTTTTGCCATAGTTGAGCGGCTTAGGTGCGTTGGATTATTTGAAATATGAATCAACCGGTCAGACAGTATCGTTGTAGGATCCCAACCGCAGGTAGAAACCTCATCTAATGCCGTACCGATGGCCACTACGCGGTCGGCGCTGTCCATTTTAAGCGCGTCGGAAGCGCTATCGTGCCCAGCAAAGCCAAATACCCCCCGATAAAGAGGATGAAAGCTATCGATCAGGCCCTTTCCGCGCGGGGTTGTAACCATCAACCAATGTCTTGACTCCGCGATCCGGACCAGTATTTCACTCGCTTCTGCTGCTCCTTCACCTAGAACCAGAGTTACTTTCTTGGCTGAATCCAGCTCACTCAACGCTGACTGAAGCGACTCTTTGTTCGGTGTTACTTTATAGTTTGTGAAAGCGTTAAGTTGTCCGTCCATCACGTCATCAGGAATCCGATGGCGCATTACGTCCAAGGGGATCGCAAGATGTGCCGGCCCGGGCTGATTGCTCATTGCATGGCTTACAGCCTGGAGCAGTTTGGTTTCGAGTTGCGCTGGATGTGATACCAGAGTGTTGTACCGGGTACATCGGGCAAACATCTCCACTGTATGGATACCCGTGCAGGACGTTTCCTGCAATGACCCCTGGCCGAACTTGTCCAAGGCTGTTTGTGCCGTTATAACAAGGATGGGAATGCCGTCCGCGTAGGCCGATGCGACACCGGTTAACAGGTTCGTAGCGCCTGGACCAGCAGTGGAACAACAGACGCCTATTTTCCCGGTTTCACGGGCATATCCTTCTGCCATGAAAGCCGCGCCAGATTCGTGACGAGCAGTAATGGTTCGAATGCCTCCGCGGCGCTCACTTCTTGCCAACGCATCATAAAATGGCTCAATGCTCCCGCCGGGCACCCCAAATACATACTCAACACCCAATCGCTCAAGATAACGAATAATCAAGTCACCATTTTCGAGCATTGATAATCCTTTCGGAGGTTACGTCCATTGAAGTATGAATGAAGACGGAAGGTTAACTATTCCAGCGGACGAGGTTTGGCAATCCCATACCCTTGGGCGTAATCGAGCCCAAGCTCAACCAGATGGGCTTTCACCTCGTCGTTCTCTACGAACTCGGCAACCGTCTTGAGTCCTGCGGAGTGGCCGATGCGGTTGCATGCGTCGACTATGGATAAATCGATGGGGTCGTCCAGCAAGTTGCGGACGAAACCACCATCAATTTTAAGGTAGTCCACTGGCAGGGCTTTGAGATAGGAAAACGAACTCATGCCCGCGCCAAAATCATCAAGCGCGAACTTGAACCCTCTGCTTTTGGCGGAATTGATGAAGCTCTGAGTCGCGCTCAGATTGGCAATTGCGGAAGTTTCAGTGATTTCAAAGCAGATACGCTCCGGGATCAGCTTGTAACGCTCCGCTAATTGACTGATGTACAGAAACAGTTCCGGTTCGTTGAACGAACTTCCTGACAGGTTAATAAAGAAAGTCCCCGTGCTCTCATGGCCAAGGCCCGTGCGGTTAAGGTACTCGAATGCCAGTTCGATGACTTTTCGGTCGATCCTTGTCATCAGGTTGAAGCGTTCTGCTGCGGGAATAAAGGCGCCGGGGAGCACGATATCATCCCCCTCTTTCAAGCGGACCAGGAATT
>PBRG01000162.1 GCA_002726615.1 Marinobacter sp. | reverse complement strand
GTTCCGCCGTGGTATTGTCGGTGAAATACAGCACCGGCTGCTAAAAAAGAAAACAGACGAATAGAAGGGCGGGCCAACGTCGCGGCCCGCTCATTCACCCCGCAAGCCACCCCGGATGGCCTCGTCCACCAGCCAGCGACGCAACACCTGCAGCCCGCGCTCGCGCCGCCGGCTGGTTTTCCAGGCGAAGTAGAACTTGTCACCGGTCATCACCGAGTGACAAGGTAAACGAACAAAATCGCCGGAGTCCTGCCGCGTACTCAACATGTAATCGTTGGTCAATGCGATGCCCTGATGAAAACGGGCCGCCTCCAGAGCCAGCAACATGTGGCTGAAGTGCTGTATCCGAGCCGTACCGGGAATTTTCTGATCCACTGCCCGGTACCAGGCCTCCCAGTCACCCGCAGCCTTGTCGAAAATGCTGTGGGTCGACAACAGTGGAAAACGACTCACCTCCTCCGGCGACAACTCCGGCTCGTCACGCCCCTCAATCTCCGAATCCCGCCCCAACTCCCTGCGGATTCTCTGCCAGTAATCCTGGCTGCACACCGGAAACAGCCGCTCGGTATAAAGCAGTTCATAACTGAACGCGGCCGATGACGGCTTGATGGTAATAAAACAGTCCGCCACCCGGTCGGACAGCACCGGGGTCTCACTGCTCATCTCCAGAGACAGATCCAGTTGCGGGTACTCACGCTGCAAATCCGGCAAACGCGGCACCAGCCAGCGCACCGCGAATGAACTGAACACCGACAACCGCAACCGCGACTCCTCATGCCCGAGCAACTGCTCACTCACCCGCTCAATCTGCAACAACGCCGATCCCACACCATCCAGATACTGCCGGCCTTCGTCCGTCAGCGACAGCGTCCGGCCACTGCGCCAGAACAGTTTCTCACCGAGGTAGGTTTCCAACTGCTTGATTTGATGACTGACCGCACTCTGACTGACCGCCAGCTCCTCCGCCGCCAGCGAAAAACTGTTCAGCCGGGCAACGGCTTCGAAGACGGGGAGGGCTTTGAGAGGTGGAAGCTTCATTATCTAAATTTCTAATGATAAGTGATTAAAGATCATTTTATCGGATATTAATACACCAGTAGACTCACCATCACAAGTTCAGGGAGCCGAGCGGGTTGGCCTGTCCAAAACCGTGCGGAGCCATGGATGGCGTAGCCCGAGCCGAACAGGGACGTTTTGAGGCGTGTTTTGGACAGGCCAACCCGCTCGGCGAATGCTCCCAAACGGCAGGAAAGAAAGTAGGAGGTAAGTTCTATGTCAGGCAAAACCGTAAACAGTGCAATCCTTCTGCTGGTGATCGGCAACGCCATGGCATTGATCAGCGACGTCTTCATCAAGCTGCTGGAACCCGGCGCCCCCGTGTTCCAGTTTGCCTTCCTGCGCTGCGTTATCACCCTGTTGCTGCTACTGCCCCTGGCGGGCCAACTCAACCGGAAACACCTGTTTTCCGGCATCAAGGTCCACGCCGTGCGGGCCCACATACACCTGGCAGGCATCCTGTGCATGGTCGTTGCCCTCGGCAACCTGCCACTGGCCACCGCCAACGCCGTATTCTACGCCGCCCCCATCCTGGTCATGGTGCTGTCCGTCATCCTGTTCCGGGAAAAGCTGACCCCGCTCAGCGTCTTTGCCGTCTTCAGCGGATTTGGCGGCATTGTCGTCATCCTGCGGCCAGTGGAATTCAACTGGGCTGCCATCGCCGCACTGGCCTCCGCCTTTGCACTGGCCATCAACGCCGTAATGGTGCGTAAACTGCCGAAGCAGCAGTCCACCGTTCACAAGTTATTCCTCAACTACGCACTGATCATCCCGGCCGCCGGCGCACTGGCACTATGGGAAGGCGCTGCCTGGGACAGCTCCATACTCATCAGTGCCCTGGGTTCAGCGCTCTTTATCCTGGGCTACAACATCACCGTCTTGCTGGCTTACCAGCAGGTGGATGCCAACCAGGTCACCAGCGCCGAATACACTGGTCTGATCTGGGCCGTCGGCATTGGCTGGGTCTGGTTCTCCGAAGTGCCGGATCTCTGGTTCCTGGCTGGCAGTACCATGATCGTCGTGCCGCTGATCATGATTGGACTGAAGAGCCGACGCCGTTCACAGGCGCCGGCGAGAGGCTTCAACCCCGACAATCAACGGGTTACGTCAATCAGTAGCTGAGCACCCTGCAGTACCTGATGTTCCATGGGATAGGCACTGTTGTTGTAATAGAACCGGAAACGGGTGCCATGGTCATCCCGGTAATGGTGACGATGTTTGTTCCAATGGCGTTTGGGACCATGGTAACCATGCCTTTTCTGGTGGTATTGCTTATGCTGCCAACCGTGCTTGGGTCGGTTGTGCGCCTTGTTTTTCCCGCCATGCTTGCGATCCCGGTGCCTGTGGTGTGCATCCGCATCGCGGTGCCGGGATGACAGAAACTTCTTGTGGTGGGGAATACCCCTGTCGTGATCCACTTTCTGGTGGAACCCTGCCCTGTGGTTCTCCCACCGGTCAGGCTCTGCCACAGCCTGGCTGGTAGCCATTATCAGGCCAACAAGACAACTGGTAATCAGAAATGCTTTCATCGCTCTTCTCCCGATCTTTTCAGATCCCGGATTAGCATCCACGAATACTCAGTGGCTGCTCCCTAGTTTCAGAGTACGGAACTTCCGGGGAAAGTCAGGCGATTGGCGGCGGCTTTGCACTTCTTTTACGCAGGCGCGAACAGTCTTTACAGGCGCCGTGGCCGGCTGACCGTCAAACACCGAATCAAAGCAGATGGGATTCCAGCTCGAACACGTGGGGGTCATGATCCCCCAGTGCACGCAAAGCGTCCGCCAGTTTCAGCAGATACTCGCTGTTGGGGCCACTGGGGCCTGAGGAGCGCGCAATCTGGCTGGCAATGTCGAGCGTTGAGGCCGGCCCCAGAAAAGCGGCGTTGTCTTCGGTGGCAATGTAAACAAGGCCTTCCGCGTAATTGCCGTCGTCAAATGTCATGGTCGTGCTGAAGCGCAGATAGCCGTTCTTCTCACGCACATCCAGATGCTCAAACACGTCCGGTGATACCCGATAGGCCATGCCCTTGCATGTCGCACCGGGCTGGCTGACCAGTGTGACCACACGCCCGGGAGCCTCCGGAGTACCACGATGATCATGGGAGCCCTGCCAGAAACGCCGGGCCCAGTCCTCAATCGTGGCCGGCCGTCGTTCAAGAAACGGAAAGTCCACCTTGTAAATCAGCGAGCCATAGCCGAACAGCCACACGGAGGACACTCCGTCAAATTGCTGGCGACTGCGATTGTGCGCTACGGTATCGAAAGACATCAGGTGGCCGACATGGAGGCAATAAATCCAGCGATGCCCGTCAGTACAATTTCCGCCGCCATGGCGGACAGTATCAGACCGCTGATCTTGGAGAGTATGTTCAGGCCCGTCTTACCCAGAGCCTTTTCAAGATAACCGGACAAGTTTAGCAATACCGCCAGAATGGCCAGCCCCGACACCAGCCCGAAAAGGCCTCCGGCGACTTCCGGCACAGTGTTCAGCTCGGCGCCGTAGACCAGGATGGCACCGATGGTGGCCGGGCCAATTATCACTGGGATGGCCAGCGGCACCACGGCAATGTCGTCCCGATCCTCATCGGGCAGCCCGGTGGCGTGGTTGCGGGTACCGCTGGTGACCAGACTGATGGCGGTCAGGAACAGCAGGCTGCCGGCACCGATCCGGAACGAGTTCAGGGTAATGCCGATTGCGCTGAACAACAGCGGCCCGGCAAAGAAAAGCACCAGCCCCAGGATCAGTGCTGATACGGTAGAACGACGGATAATCGAACGCTTTTCAGCCGCAGGCAGGCCCCGGGTGAGCGCCAGGAACATGGTCACCACGAAGAACGGTGCCAGCAGGAACAGAAAACGGATCGTGCTGCTGATGTAGGTACTGACAAACGCTTCAAACATTCGGAATATCCGGCCAAGGGTAAAAACGGTGTAGCATAGCGACAGTGACGCCTTCGTGCCGTACGGAAGTGAACGTATCCTAACGCTTAACGCTGCTTTGTCTGGGCTTGCGTGGCTTTCCGGGCTTTCCCGGCTTACTGGGTTTTCCCGGGCGCGAGGGTTTGCCGTGTTTTCCAGTGGGCTTTCCCGGCCTACCGGGCTGCCCTGTCTTTGCCCCCTTTCCACGCGGTCCCGATGGCGATGCCCCGGGCTTTTTGCTCGGCCGCTTGACCGCCGGCTTTTTCGTTTCGCTACGGTTATCGGGGCTCACTTCCGAGGACGAATCGCGGATCATGTCGAACAACCCCGCCAGCTCCTTCGGCCCCAAATCCCGCCACTCTCCGACCGGCAGTCCTTTGAGGCTGATGTTCATGATGCGCACACGCTCGAGCTTTGTTACCTCGTAATCAAAGAACTCGCACATGCGGCGGATCTGGCGGTTCAGGCCCTGAACCAACGTAATGCGGAACACGAAACGGGACACCTTTTCGACCTTGCAACGTTTGGTGACCGTACCCAGTATCGGTACCCCGGCACTCATACCCTGCACGAATTCTGTGGTCACCGGCTTGTTGACGGTGACCAGGTATTCTTTCTCGTGATTGTTCCCCGCACGTAAGATCTTGTTCACCAGATCGCCATTACTGGTCAGAAAAATCAACCCCTGGGAGTCCTTGTCCAGTCGGCCAATGGGGAAGATCCGCTCACCGTGACCCACATGGTTAACGATGTTACGGCGTTCCGCCGGGTCGGTGGTGCTGACCACACCGACGGGCTTATTGAGGGCGATAAAGATCAGGTCCTCTTCGTCTCGCGGCTCAATCAACTGACCGTTCACCGTGACCTTGTCACCGGGCAGCACCTGATCGCCCACCTGGGCGGCCTTGCCGTTAATGGCAACGTTGCCGTTCTCGATATAGCGGTCAGCCTCCCGCCGGGAACACATGCCACTCTCGCTGATGTATTTGTTGAGGCGGGTGGAATTTTTGCCGGGCATGGGAGTCCTGTCTTCGGTCGGGGATCGTCGGGGTATCAGGCCGCTTTTGGAGATACATAGCTGAAACGCTTGCGGTATTGCTCCATGGTACAGCCTACCGTGCGTTTAAACAGCCTCCGGAACGAACTGGCGTCCTCGTAACCCACACTCCAGATGATGCGCGCAGTCTGTTCGCGGCTGGATTCCAGCAGGTGCTTGGCCGCCTCAATTCGCAGGTGCTGCAGGTAGCCGATGGGCGTCTCCCCGGTGGCTTCCTTGAAACGGCGCTTGAACGTGCGGGTGCCAAGGCCAGCCACGGCGGCCACTTCGTCGATGGTCAACGCATCGGCGTAGTGCTGTTCAAGCCAGGACTGCGCCTTGCGGATAGCATCATCCTGGTGGGCTTTCTGGCTGTAGAAGGCCATATAGGGCGTTTGCTCCGCCCGGCGACCGTCCAGCACCAGCATCTTGCTGCAGGCCAGGGCAACAGCCGGTGAGGCGAAACGCTCCACCAGGTAACTGCACAGATCCACAAACGCTGTGGCACCGCCGGCACAGATGATGCGGCCGTTATCCACCAGCAACTGGTCTTCCTCCAGGCGCAGGTGCGGATAGCGGGCACGGAACAACGGCGCTGCCCGCCAGTGGGTGGTGGCCACCTGGTCGTCCAGCAAACCCGCCTCCGCCAGTACGAAACTGCCGGTGCAGACGCTCGCCAGCACGGCGCCCCTCTCCAACCCTTCCCGCAACCATCCGTACAGTGGTCTTGAGGGTGCGAGAGTCTTCTCCAGGCGTTCCGCGCCCACGGCAGCTTCCACCGAAGAACCCACCACGATCAGGTCCGGCTGGAAATCCCCTCGCTTACAGGTTGGCGTCACCACCGCACCGCTGTACCCACGAACCGGCTGGTCGTCCACCGTCACCATCTGGCAGTTGAACAGCGGTTCGCTGTGGCCTGCCGGTGCGCGGCCGCAGAAATTGGCAACGGTGAAGAAATCCATGATGCCGTGCACTCCGGAGGCATGGCAGTTGGGAAAGGCAACAATGGCAACGTTGAACATGAAAATGGCCCTTTCAGCACTTTATATGTCAAATATGACACTCCTGCTGGCAACCCGCAAGTCCTAACCTGAACCTGTCATCCACTACCACTGGAAGAAGGACTTTCACCATGACCTCACAACTGAACACTCAATCAGTGATCTTCGAGCAGCCGACAACTCATAAGGTTGAAGGCCCGAAGGGGTTTTCGCCCATCCGCCTTGCACTTCAACTCTATGGTCGTATGTCCCCTGAGAAAGCCGGCCGGCTGGTTAACCGCATGGCGTTCAGGCCCTCACGCCTGCCCATGCCGTCCCGCTACGAATACCTGCTGGACAAGGCCGACAGCTATACCCAACTCCAGCACGGCAGCCGCACCATTCCGGTGTATTCCTGGGGCCAGGGACCTGTGATTCTGGGCGTTCACGGCTGGGCCGGTGCCGGCATCCAGTTCGGCGCCTGGGTCACCCCGCTGGTGGAAGCCGGCTATCGCGTGGTGCTGTTCGATGCCCCCGCCCACGGCCGCGCCCAGGGCGAGAGCACCGATCTGTTCGAAATGGCCGAAGTCGTTGCCAGGGTGGCCGCCAGTGTCGGGCGGGTTCACGGCATACTCGCTCATTCCATGGGCAGCATTGCCGTCGCCAGGACCATTGCTGACGGGCTTCAGGCCAGCTATCTGGTGATGCTGGCCCCGCCCGCAAGCCTGGCCAGTGTCATGGACAACCTCGGGCGCCAACTGGGATTGAGCCAAGAAGTGCTGTCGGTGCACCTGCGACTGATGGAAGAGCGTTTCGGCGAGTCCGTCTGGGAGAAACTGAACCTGGAAGCGCTATCGTCATCACTCACTCAGCGCGGCCTGATCGTGATCGATGACGACGACACGTCGATCTCGCCCGACGAAAGCGAGCGGGTTTCCAACAACTGGGACAACGCCAACGTATTACGCACCCGGGGCCTGGGACACCATCGCCTGTTGTGGAGCCCGATGGTGATTGAGACGGTTCTACGGGATCTTGGCCGGCCGGTGGACAGCGTCTGATTGCGCCTTTGGGCAGGTCCGTTTATGGTTTGCAAACACAACCCGCCCGCGATCACGGAGCCCTGTCATGCAACTGTCCAGGCCGAAACAACAGCAAACACCCCGGGGGCGCTTCGCCTGGCGAGAGGGCGGCGCACCCGGTGGCAAGGCGCTGGTGATGATCCACGGCTGGCCTGAAAGTTCCTACTGCTGGGAGCGTGTGGCGATGCACCTGAAGGCAGGGTTTCGCATCATTGCGCCAGACTTGCGAGGCCTGGGCGATAGTGAACGCACCCCGGACGTTTCGCATTACCACAAGCAGCAATTGGCTCAGGACGTAATCAGCCTGTTGGACCATCTTGGCATTGGAGAGTTTCAACTGGTGGGCCACGACTGGGGTGGCATTGTCGCCCAGGAAGTCGCACTGGCCATTCCCGACCGGGTGCAAAGGTTGGTGATCATGAACATCGCCATCATCAACAACCTCAAGGGCAATCAGGAAGTGATCGAGAAGGTCCGTGCCGGCAGTGGTGCTGCCTACTGGTATCAACACTTCATGCAGACGCCTAGCCTGCCTGAAGCAATGATTCCGGGTGCCGAAGAGGCCTGGCTGGGGCATTTTCTGCGCACCTGGAGCCGTGAACCGTTTCCACGGGACGCATTCGACGAATACGTGCGTACCTTCCGGATTCCGGGAACTCCCCGCAGCAGTTCCAACTATTACCGCACCTTCCATGAGGACGCCAAGCGCTGGGCCACCAAAGCTGATCACTGCTGGCCCATGCCTGCCCTGTATATCTATGGCAACAAGGACAAAGTGATTATTCCGGAATACCTGAATCACATCAGGGAATGCTTCGAAGACCTTCAGATTGAACAGGTGGAGGCCGGCCATTTCCTCCAGGAAGAGCAACCCGAAGCCGTCGCCGGATATCTCAACGAGTTCCTGGACTCCGCCTGAACCACTACCTAGACGGGCTGACGTAGACCCAGTTGGTGCCAACGTTGTCGCACACCACGATGTCAGCATTGATCACCGCACACAGGGACAAATCCTGTGGAAGCTCGTCGTGGTAACGGGCCTTGACCGCCAGATTCTTCTTATCCTGTTTGAGCAGAGTGAAGGTCCGTTCCATACGCCGGGCAAAGTCGACACCACCGTCTTCCATGGTATGGAAGGCGTTGTGGAATGCCGTGAAGCTCATGGTATTGGCGCCCAGGCCAATCTCCACCATCTTGAGAATATATCGATCATAGGCATCGGACAGGTAACGGCGGACCGCATCCTCATTGCTCCGGTCATCCGTGAACGAGCTGAGCCCGAGATGGTTCTCTGCCGCCAGAACGCCGTTTGCCAACTTGCGGTTGGGAAGATTCGAGATCAGGTCATAACGACCCTGCGGGCAGTTGATACGCGGCCCCTCAAGACGACAACGAGCCAGCTTTCCCCTGAATTGCCGAGTATCTACCTGCTTGGCATCGTCGGGGTCGTTTGCTGACTGTGGCTGCGGCGGTTTGGCCGATGATGCCGTCACTTCCGGCACGACCAGGCCCAAACGCCCGGCCGGACGGCGCAGGAGCAACGCCTGAACCTTCGGATCGTTGCGCCTGAAATCCGTCCAGGTAGGCAAACCCGCGCCCTGACCTTCGCTGACTACCTTGCAGTACAGTGTCTCCAGATCAGTTCTCGCGTTTTCCAGACACCCTTCACCGGTGGCGTTAAGGCTTCCGGCGAAGGCGCCCAATGTCAGCAAAAACAACCATCTAGCCGTCATCACGCTGCCCCAGCGCCACGCGCGCCATCAGGTCTTCCACCCGGCGTATGGTTTCAGCATCGCCCTTCTTCCCCGTAAGCACCACCTGGGAGCCGATGGTGGCTACGTACATCAGCAGCGACAGATCGCGAATGCGCTGGGGATCACTGCTCAGCCGTTCATACAGCTCGCAGTTCTGATTGATCCTTGCTTCGTCCACTTGTGTGACCAGATCCGCCGCGTAATCATTCCGCCGGGCAAAATCCCGCACCGCCAGTTCCACCTGCAGGCGCCGAATGTTGCGGGAGGCATCCGTAAGCAGCAGCTCCAGAATCTGCCGCAATTCGGTTTCGACATCCCCGCCCTTGGGTTTCCAGTACTGAAGCTCATGCAGGCGGCGGTCCCGCCAGCGGTTCAGGAAGCGAACCACCAGATCTTCATGGTCCTTGAAGTGCCAGTAGAAGCTGCCACGGGTCACACCGAGTTTTTTTGCCAGGGTCAGCACCCTGAGGTTGCTGAAGCCACCGGCTGCAACCTCACCAGCGGCCGCATCCAGCCAGTCGTCGCGGGTCAACTGCGCTTTTTCCGGCGTCTTGCGGCTGCGGCGTTTCTGAGGTTTGGCATCCGTCATGGTGGCATCTGGTCCTGCTACTGGCTGTTGGGTGTGAATTCTACATCAACGGCGGAGTCATGTTTGAAAGCGTTGACCCCACCCAAAACATACATTAGTGTATGGACAAACAATACACCAGTGTATGGATAATTCAACCGGTCTTCCGTACACCGCCTACTATCCAATGCCAGTATCAGGGAGCTGCCACATGAGTACTGCCCATTTCGATGTGAACGGCAACATCGCCGTCATTCGACTCGACAACCCGCCCGTCAATGGCCTGGGCCTTGACCTCCGCCGGGGTATTGTTAACGGTATCCAACAGGCAGAAGCCGATAATGCAGTGAAAGCCGTTGTACTGATCGGCTCCGACCGCGCCTTCTCCGGCGGCGCAGACATCAGCGAGTTCGGCTCTCCCAAAGCCTTTGCCGAACCCAACCTGAACACGGTAGTCAACTATGTAGAGAGCAGCCGCAAGCCAGTCATCGCCGCCATCAGCGGCGCCTGCATGGGCGGCGGTCTTGAACTGGCACTGGGCTGCCACTACCGCATCGCCAAGCCGGACGCACAGATCGCCCTCCCGGAAGTGAAGTTGGGCCTGCTGCCCGGCGCTGGTGGCACGCAACGCCTGCCGCGCGTCATCGGTGCCGAGCACGCGGTGAACATGATCGTCTCAGGCAGCGTGGTCCCGGCCAAGCAATTCAAGGGCAGCGCTTTGTTCGATGAGATTATCGACGGCGAATTACTGGACGCCGCCATCGCCTACGCCACCAAGGTGGTCAGCGAAGGTCTGCCGCTGAAAAAAGTCCGGGATCTGAAAGCCAAACACCCGAACCCCGAAGGCTTCTTCATGTTCACCAGCAACACCGTCGGCGCCATGGCCAAGAACTACCCGGCGCCGCTGAAATGCGTCGATGCCGTGAAAGCGGCCGTGACCATGCCATTCGACAAGGGCATGGAAGTCGAACGTGAGGCCTTCGTGAACCTGATGCAGACCCCGGAATCCCGCGCTCTGCGCCATGCGTTTTTCTCCGAGCGCCTGACCAGCAAGATCGCCGATGTACCGTCAGACACCCCGGTTCGCGATATCCAGTCTGTGGGCGTGATCGGTGGTGGCACCATGGGCACGGGCATCAGCATCAACTTCCTGAACGCCGGTATCCCGGTCACCCTGGTGGAAATGAAGCAGGAAGGCCTGGACCGGGGTGTCGCCGCCATCCAGAAAGTCTATGAAGGCCGGGTCAAGAAAGGCCGGATGAGTGAAGACGACGCCCGGGCCAAAATGGAATTGCTCACACCGTCGCTCACCTACGACGACCTGAGCAATGTCGATCTGGTGATCGAGGCGGTGTTCGAGGAAATGGGCGTCAAACAGTCCGTGTTCGAGAAGCTGGACGAAGTGTGCAAGCAAGGCGCCATTCTGGCCTCCAACACCTCGACGTTGGACCTGGACAAGATCGCCAGCTTCACCAAGCGCCCGGAAGACGTCATCGGCCTGCACTTCTTCAGCCCGGCCAACATTATGAAGCTGCTGGAAGTGGTGCGTGGCGAGAAAACCGCCAAAGACGTGCTGGCCACCGCCATGAAACTGGCCAAGGCGATCAAGAAGACCGCCGTGGTTTCTGGCGTCTGCGACGGTTTTATCGGCAACCGCATGATCAACCAGTACCAGCGCGAAGCCCTGCTGATGCTGGAAGAAGGCGCCAGCGTGCAGCAGATCGACAAGGCCATCGAGAAATTCGGCTTTGCCATGGGTCCGCTGCGCATGGCCGACCTGGCCGGCGGCGACATCGGCTGGGCCATCCGCAAGCGCCAGTACGAAGAGAACCCGGACATGGTGAAGATGGTCGTCGCCGATCGCCTGTGTGAAATGGGCCGCTACGGCCAGAAGACCGGCGCTGGCTTCTACCGTTACGAGCCGGGCAACCGCAACGCCCTGCACGACCCGGAAGTGGACAAGGTAGTGGATGAAGTGCGCGCCGAGCTGGGCATCACCCCGCGCAAGATCAGCAACCAGGAAATTGTCGAGCGTTGCGTGTACGCGTTGGTGAACGAAGGCGCCCAGATTCTCGACGAAGGCATCGCCCAGCGCGCCTCCGACATCGACATGGTCTACCTGACCGGTTACGGCTTCCCGGTATTCCGCGGTGGCCCCATGCACTACGCCGAAGAAGTCGGGCTGCCCAACGTGGTTCGCGCCATGCAGGCCTTCACCGAAGACCGCCACACCCAGCCTGGATTCTGGGAGCCCGCGGCCCTGCTGGCCAAGCGCGCTGAAGAAGGCAAGGGTTTCGACGCCAAATAACCGGTCCACCAATACCCTCGGGGCGCCCAATCCCTTTTTTAGACAGATCGGCGCTCCGAACCAAGGAGAATTGTTATGTCCAATGATGTTGTCATCGTATCCACCGCCCGCACGCCCCTGGCCAAATCCTGGCGCGGCGGCCTGAACATGACCCACGGCGCGACCCTTGCAGGCCACGCCATCCAGCACGCGGTCGAACGCTCCAAAGTCGACCCCAACGAAATCGAAGACGTGCTGATGGGCTGCGCCCTGCCCGAAGGCTCCACCGGCAACGATGTGGCCCGCATGGGTGCCATCCGCGCTGGCCTGCCGGTCACTGTTGGCGGCGCCACCATCAACCGCTTCTGTTCATCTGGCCTGCAGGCCATCGCCATGGCAGCGCACCATATCGCAGTCGATAAGGTGCCGGTGATGGTCGCCGGCGGCGTGGAATCCATCTCCACCGTGCAGGCTAACGTGAACCAGAACTACTTCATGGAACCCTGGCTGGCGAAGCACAAGCCTGAGCTCTACTGGTCCATGCTGGACACCGCTGAAACCGTCGCCAAGCGTTATGACATCAAGAAAGAAGACATGGACGAATACGGCGTACGCAGCCAGAACCTGGCCACCCAGGCCCGCGAAGACGGCAAGCTCGACGACGAAATCGTGCCCATCACCACCACCATGGGTGTGGCGGACAAAGCCACCGGCCAGCTCAGCAGCCAGGAAGTGACCATCAGCCAGGACGAAGGCATCCGCCCGGGCACCAACCTGGAATGCGTCAGCAAGATCCGCTCGGCCATGTAAGGCGGTGTGGTCACCGCCGGCAACGCCAGTCAGTTCTCCGACGGCGCGTCTGCCTGCGTACTGATGGACAGCAAAATCGCCGAACAGCGCGGCGCGACGCCACTCGGCATCTTCCGTGGTTTCGCGGTGGCCGGCTGCGAACCCGACGAGATGGGCATCGGCCCTGTGTACGCCGTTCCCAAACTACTGAAGCGTGCCGGCCTGACCGTGGACGACATCGGCCTGTGGGAACTCAACGAAGCCTTCGCCGTGCAGGTTCTGTACTGCCAGCGCAAACTCGGCATCCCGATGGACCGCCTGAACGTCAACGGTGGCGCCATTGCGGTCGGTCACCCGTACGGCACCACCGGTTCACGCCTGGTCGGCCATGCGCTGATCGAAGGCAAACGCCGGGGCGTCAAATACGTCGTGGTCACCATGTGCGTGGGCACTGGCATGGGTGCTGCCGGGTTGTTTGAGGTGGCCTGATACTTTGATTGCCTGCTACTTGGGTGGATGTGTCCGTTGGGAGTGGGTGTCCAAAACTCGCTCCTTCGGCACGTCCATGTGACGCTCGAGCTCCGCCATCCATGGCTCCGCACGGTTTTGGACACCCACTCCCAACGGCCACCCATAGCTCGGTGCAATGAGGAACAGGTGCCAATATTCAACACTGGATCAAATCGGCCAATTGGAGTCCGTAAAAGCAGGCACGAACAAACTCGAAGCGTCGAATGGGTATCCCCTTTCAAAACTGTACGGAGCCATGGATGGCGGAGT
>PBRG01000161.1 GCA_002726615.1 Marinobacter sp. | reverse complement strand
GTTCGGCTTCAGAGCCAATCATGAACCGCCGTGGTACGGAACCGTATGCCCGGTGGTGTGAGAGGACGGGGGAGGTAACTCCCCCTCCTACTCGATGCCTCGTTGATGTAGATTTCGGGGGTTTCCCCGCGAACATCGAAGTAGAAACCGTAGGTGCCGGTCTCGGGCGGGGTAAAGCGGAAGTTTTCGAAGACAGCGGAACAATTCGCCTTTACCGGCTTGTTTAACTGCACATCTTTGTCTTCTTCCGACAGATAGCCGCAATTGGTACCCGACGTCCAGTTGGCATCACCAAACTTGAACTCATAGGGTTGCCCGTCAGCCTTGAGTTCCACTTCCGTGCGATAGAGCCCACTGTCCACTTTCTTGACCTTGTATTCCGGCAAGGCATCCCACCAGGCAAATTGCCCGCGTAGATACAGGGATTTGCTGTAGTCGCGTTCACCACCGGTGGTGGCGCAACCGGCTGTGATGGCTATAACCGAGGCCAAAGCCAGCGTTGTGAGTTTTCTGTTCATGATTGTCTCCTTTATGGTTGCTGGCCCCATGGATCTGTTCTTCCATGGGGCCGCCAGGGGCCGTTGTCAGCGGCCTTATCGATTGAATACAGCGACTGACAGGGCGGGTACCGTGAAGGTGCCGTTTGCTGTTGCAGCGGTCTGTTCCGGGGAGGTGTCCGTCATCACGGAGAAGGCCTCGTTAAGGCTGGTGTCCAGTGCCTGTTGGGTCCCTGTGCTGTTGATCACCACGACGATCTGATCCACGTCGCTGTCCAGATCGGTCAGGCCGTTGTTGGGGCCGTCGTCGAGACTGAAAGCAATCACGCCGGGTATCTGGCTGGGGCCGGTGTTGTGGAACGCCAGCCTTTCACTGACCTGTTCAGCGGTGCGTAGACGGAAGAGCTCGCTTTCGCTGCGAACCATCAACAGTTTCTCGATCTGCTCGCGGGTGTAGTCGATCTCGCTTGGGGTCGGGCCGGCCTGGAACTGGCCGGTGATCTCGGTGATCAGGTCCCAGTTTGCGCCGTCCTTGTCCTGACGGGGTAGACCACGATTCCAGGCGGTTTCCTGGTAGCCGAAGTCGACTTCATTGAACCAGTCACCAGAATCGTAACTGTCCCTTTCCATGGATTTGGAGCGCAGCAATTCCGAGCCCATATGGATGAAGGGAATGCCCTGGCTGAGGATGGGGACGGAAAGGCCCACCACCTGCATCTGGGCCCGTTGCTGAAGCGTGGCGGCGAAATCCGCTTTGTACTGGTTGTTGTCCCATAGCGTCTGATTGTCGTGTTTGGAGACGTAGTTGATAATTTCCTGGGGATCGCTGGTATACCCGGCATTCTGGCCGTTGTAGTCGATCTCCGCGCCGGTCCTGGTGGTGCCATCGGCGGTGACCAGCGAATAGTCGCTCAGGCTGCCGGCAATGCCAATACGGATCCAGTCGCTGATCTGCAGTAGTCGAGTTTTCTCAGCGTCACTGCCACTGTTTCGGTCGTTGGGAATGCTGAATAGACCATTGCTGAAGCCCTGGTTGGCGCGCAGTGCGTCGCCGCCATCGAAGGGGCCACCACCACGTACGGCGTCACGCAGGCGGTCGTTGAAGGAGCCGATGCCCGTTCCGGCCATGTTCGGCTGGATGGCGTTGACGCCACGAGCGTTATTGGCGACTTCACCGAAGTTCCAGCCCTCACCGTAGAAGTAGGTGTCTGGATCGACAGCGGTTACGGCGTCCAGCGCCTTTTCCATATTTGACAGCATGTGATGCCCCATCAGGTCGAAGCGGAATCCGGAGATGCCATATTCCGACGTCCAGGTGACCAGGGAGTCGATCATTAACTTTTCCATCATCCGGTGCTCGGACGCGGTGTTTTCACAGCAGGTTGATTGCTCAACAACACCGGTTTCGGGGTTCTGGCGGTGGTAGTAGCCGGGGACCAGCTTGTCGAGAACCGACTTGTCGGCAAGCCCGGAGGCGTTGGTGTGGTTGTAGACCACATCTAGGACCACGTTCAGGCCCAGATTGGTGGCGGACTGCACCATCTCGCGGAATTCCCGTATCCGGGTCACGCCGTTGGCATCGGAGGCATAGCTGCCCTCGGGAACGGTGTAGTGCACGGGGTCATAGCCCCAGTTGAAGCTGTCGAGGCCACGAAAAGTGCCATACAGCGCCTGGGCGTCGCCGGTTGCAGGGTCGAAGGATGCCAGGACCGTGCGGATAGTATCGCCACTGCCGCAGTGGTCCGCATAGTTCGCTGCGGCTTCGTCAGACAGGTCGCATAGTTTGCTGAAGTCGTCGTCGATATTGACCACCTCGGCCGGGTCTTCGTTGATCGTTGCGATATCGAAGGACGGCAGCAGGTGGAGATGGGTGATGCCGGCGTTCGCCAGACCTTCCAGATGGGTGACGCCATCGCTGGTGGATTCCGTAAAGGCGGTATACTTGCCCCGGTTGGCAACTGCAACGGTTTCGTCGGTGGCGCTGAAATCGCGAATATGGGTTTCATACACCACGACATCCTCGGGTGCCTGCGCTGTCGGTGGGGTCAGGCTGTTCCAGTTGGCCGGTTTCAGGTCACTGTCAGCCAGGTCGACGACCTGCGCATACACGCCATTTTCGGAAAGGCTCAGTGCATAGGGGTCCGATGTCATGGTGGTTTCGATGGCATCGGTACGGGGGTGGTAGACCGTCACTTCATACTGGTAGAACTTACGGTCGACATCGGCGGTGTTGCCAGTATGCCTCCAGACACCGTTGTCCCGGGTCATATCTACCGGATAGCCGCTCACCATGCTGCCGTCAGCATTGAACACGTGCAGGCGCATGCTCTGGGCCGTTGGGGCCCAAACCGCAAACCCGGTATCGGCGCCGCTAACGGTAGCGCCCAGAGTGCCGTCATAGGCATAAAGGTCGTCGAGCACACCCGGGATCTGAAGGCGGGTGGCGGATATCAGCTCATCTGCATTGTTGTAGGCGCCGGCAATCAGTTGGCCGCGTAAAGCGTCCATTTTGGTCTGACTGTCTGTGTTCACGCTATAGGCCGGCCAGCCCGCAAGATGGGGGAATGCTTCTTCCAGCTCTGGCGACAGGGTGGTTGCGCTCAGCTCAATAGCGGTGCCCCCGTTCAGAGTTTTATTGGCGTCATCGACAGTGATGCCTGCGCCAGCGTCATATCGAAGTTCGACTCGGGTTGCCGTGGCGGTGTCGGCAAAAACAAGCGTATTGGCATTCAGCCAGTGTGCCTTGGCGCCGTCGATGGCCAGGCCCTCGGCTTCGATCGGGTCAGGGGAGAGCAACTGGCTGCCACTGACCGTGAAGATCCGATTGCCCAGGGCGCCAAAATGCCAGCGTTTATCATTATCACCCAGGTCTTTCTCATCACCCTTGTGCATGATGAAGTTCATGCAGTCGCCACCGTCGCGCATGGGAATAATGTAGTAGGCGCCGTAGGTGTCGTTCACGCCACTGGCGGTGCGTGGATCGCTCCACTCGGTGGGCACGCCTTCAGCCAGGCCATCGCAACCGGCTGCGGCGTCGTTCCAGAGATGGAGCCCCCAGCCGTCGTAGTCACCGGCGGGGCGTTTGTAATAGAGGATGGCTTCGTTGTCACCAGGTTCCAGCAGGGCGGTTGAGTCGTCGTTTCCACCGTTGTTGTCGGAATCGGGTGAAGAGCTGCTGCTATCGGAGTTACAGCCGACAAGGGCCAGGGAGAGTACCAGGGCCCAGCCGCCTGCGACCCGTTTATGGTCAGGCATAACGCGTATCCTTTTGCCATTGTTTTTGTTTGGGGTGTTGCCTGCGAACCGGCAGGACCTGTACGCAAGCGTCACACGGTCATAGTTGCGCGAAGCGATTCGGCACACATCCTTCGGCAGCGGACTTTTGCAGGCGTAGTCCGCGGGGCGTACGGGGAGTAGAAAATAAAGGGGGGTGCACAAAAAAGGCCGGCTTAAAAGCCGGCCCAAGGAGATCCAACGAGAGTGTGGGGGTTTAGAGCCTTACCACCAGGCTTCTATCTGGGCACCAATCTGGATGTCGCCATCGATGCCCTCACTGCGAGCGGCTTCCGCCTGATCGCCGAAGAACGCTGCTGCGTAGGCGCGGATCACCGGGCGTGCCCAGTAACCGGGGCCGGCGCTCCACTGCTGCGCAATAGCAACCTTCTGAAGATCGGTCTCTTCGTCGTTATAGGGCTGGTGCACGTCCTCGTAGCCAATTTCCAGAGCCGTGCTGGTCACCGAGTTCCAGTTGTAGATCGGGCGAGCAACAACGCTCAGGCGGGTGGGTTCTTCTTCATTGATCGGGCCGTAGGTTTCACCTTTGGAATACAGGGCGGAGTAACCAAGCTCCCACGGGCCACCGAGTTTGATCACGCCATGGTTCAGAACCCGCCAGCTCTTCTCAAGCGTACCGGGATAGTAGGGGCCATTGAGGCTTGAGTTGCCACCCTGGTTATTGAATGCTGCTTCGCCCAGTGAGTCGGTCGCATACTGCAGGACGAACTTGTTAAAGCCGCCCATAAAGCCCGTCGCAAGCTCAACGGTACCAAAGAAACCGTCTTCGTCCATGATGCCGGCCGCTTCCTGCTCATCGGTCAGGTCGGCCATGCCATAGATGCCCGCCAGTGTCAGCGTGCTTTCGCCAACCGGAAAGGCGTAGCGCAGATCCAGCTTGTTGTTCTGGACGATGGTGTCACTTTCCTGCTTGTCGAAGTTGATCCATGCAGCGGAGAACTGTCCAGCACCGGCCTGGATGTTTTCAACGCCGGCACCGTAGCCGGAGTTGTTGATGTAGAACAGGTCCAGCTGGTGCACGTCATGACGCTTGTAGAAGCGCTTGCCGGCCCAGAGCGTGGCGCCAGGCAGCGATTCAATGACGTTGGTCCCGGACACGTAGAGCTGACGCACCGCGACTTCGCCGCCACTGTAGGGGTTGCCGTTGTTGCGGGTGGTTTCCTGGCCGGCAAAATCGACGCCGTTGACGTCGTCGGCGCCATCAAATGCCTGGTAGTCGTTACCCTGGTTGATGGCTTCGTAGGAGACCATGGAGTCGAAGCGGAACGTTTTACCGTCCTGACTGAAGAGTTGGTCGCCAAAGGCCAGCTCTGCATAAGTGTCGCATTCGTCTGCAAGGCGTCCAACAAAGTGGCCGTTGGCACCGCTACCGAAACAGGTTTGTTCTCCTCCACTGCTGGTGTTGGTGGAAAGGCCTGAGCGGGCGTAGCCATGAAAATCAACGGCGATGGCGGGCGTAGCCATGATGGTAGCTGTGACCGCAACCGCAAGCGGGAGTTTGTTCGGGAAAAAGCGCTTATTGTTTTGCATCATCTGTGTCCTGTGCTTTTTGTCTTTTTTGAATGTCAGGGAAGCGGAATTTCCGACATCGTGTCGTGGACAGTCAGTTCCGGATCAGGCTTCCGGTTCCCTTGATTGCAGCTTCTGCCAATCAGACATTGGGAAACCGGATTTCATAGTCCTGTAACGGGAGGGGTGGTGCATCCTCCGCCCTGAAGAAAAAGGGGGGTGAGTTTTCAGGGGGAGGAGGGGCGTAGAAGGATGAGATGCTAAATCAGTGGCTTCGTTACCTTTTAAAAGCGGCGCGCTTAGGTTGTCGGGAAGCGGGTAGGTTTCAGGCTTTCCTTGATTTTTTTCAGGTGGCCCAGGAAATCCGCCCCGCGCTTGAGGGTGACGCCGGTCGCAAGGATATCGATCACTGTCAGGTGAATAATGCGGGATGACATTGGCATATAAACCTCGGTGTCCTCCGGCGCCGTTACCTCAATGACCACCGTGCAAACGTCTGCCAGTGGCGATCCAGGCATGGTGATCCCGATTACGGTAGCGCCGTTGGTGCGCGCATGCTGTGCAATTTCAACGGTTTCGCGGGTGCGGCCGGTGTAGGAAATAAGCACGATGACATCGCCCTTGGTGGCCCCAGCGGCTACCATGCGCTGCATCAGGGCGTCATCGTACGACATGACCGGGATATTAAAACGAAAGAACTTGTGCTGGGCGTCCATGGCAACCGGTGCGGAGCCGCCCATGCCGAAGAAGTTGATCTGCTTGGCCTGGATCAGATAGTCGATGGCCGATGCCAGTGCCTTGGGGTCAAGGGCCTGACGAGCCTTGTCGAGGCTGGCAATGGTGCTGAGCATGATTTTGTCGGAGAACTCTGCGACAGTGTCGTCGGGCTCCACGTTCTGACCGATATATGGTGTGCCAGTAGCGATGCTCTGGGCCAGGCGTATCTTAAAATCGGGAAAGCCGGTGGCTGAAAAGCCGCGACAGAAGCGGTTGACGGTTGGCTCACTGACGTCCGCCGCCCTGGCCAGAGCGGCAATGCTGTAACGGGTGGCGGCACTTGGGTCGCGAAGAATCGCCTCGGCAACCTTGCGCTCTGATTTATTGAGCGTGTCCAGTCTAAGCTGGATATCTTCGAGCAGGTTGTCATCGCGTTGCGCCTGGTTCGCAGCCATTTGGGATACTCCCTGAATCATCGGCGTTCTTGTGAAAATCCGCGCTGATTATAGCGTGTTTTTGGGAGGTTTGTGGTAGTAAAAGTGTCATCAATTCGAAAATTTCCTTGGAAAGTGTCATATTTGGTGTCATTATTTGCATAAAATTACTACATTGATGCCTCGAGTCGTGCGGTAGTGCGCTGCCGCATGAAAACAAAGAGAGAAGGAACCGATGGCTGATCCGATAAATACCCGCTGTGACCTGATGATGTTTGGTGCGCTTGGTGATCTGGCGCAACGCAAACTGTTTCCCGCGCTGTATCAGCTTGAGCGCGCCGGGCTGCTCCACAAGGGCAGCCGTATCCTGGCAATCGCGAGAAATAAGGCAGACAGCAACGAGGTTCGCAAGACGCTTCTTGGCAAGTTGAAAGAGCACGTCAAGAAAGGCGAATTTGATGCCGATGTGGCCGAGCAGTTTCTGCAGCGCGTGGATTACCAGTTCCTCGATTTTACCAACCCAGATGGCTACGGTGCCCTCAACGACTGGCGCAGCGCTGAACCCAGCAACCTGATTGTCTACATGGCCACACCACCAGCCATGTACGGCGAGATTTCGCGTAACCTCAGGGCAAACAACTGCTGTGATCACAACACCCGTGTGGTTGTCGAAAAGCCGATTGGTCACGATCTGGAGTCGTCCAAGGTCATCAACGATGAGTTGGGTGAAGTCTACAACGAAAACCAGTTGTTCCGTATCGACCATTATCTGGGTAAGGAAACGGTCCAGAACCTGATCGCGCTGCGGTTTGCCAACAACCTTTTTGCCTCCCAGTGGGATCAGAACCATATTTCCCACGTCGAGATCTCCGTGGCTGAGAGCGTAGGTATCGAAGGCCGATGGGGCTATTTCGACAAAGCCGGTCAGGTTCGCGACATGGTGCAGAACCACCTTCTTCAGCTCCTGTGCCTGATCGCCATGGATCCACCGTCAGACCTGTCCGCAGACAGCATCCGTAATGAGAAGGTGAAAGTGCTGAAGGCGATGCGCCGCATCACTTCGGACATGATGGATACCCATGTCGTTCGCGGGCAGTACACCGCTGGCACCAGTGGCGGAAAGCCCGTGCCCGGCTATCTCGAGGAAGAGGGCGCGGCGCGCGGCAGCAAGACCGAAACCTTCGTGGCCCTGAAAGCCGAGATCGATAACTGGCGCTGGTCCGGCGTGCCGTTCTACATCCGCACGGGCAAGCGCCTGCCGGAAAAGCTGTCGCAGATCATTATTCACTTCAAGCCAGCGCCACACTACATCTTTGATCCGGATCAGAAGCACCTGGCGAATAATAAACTCATCATCCGCTTGCAGCCGGATGAGGGTATGTCCCTGCAAATTCTCACCAAGGACCAGGGTCTGGATAAGGGCATGCGACTGCGCCAGGGGCCTTTGGAACTGACGTTCTCGGAAACCTTCGAAACCGACCGTATCCCGGACGCCTACGAGCGCTTGCTCTGGGAGGTCATGAAAGGCAATCAGTATCTGTTCGTCCGTCGCGACGAAGTGGAGCACGCCTGGCAATGGGTTGACCAGATCATGCGCAACTGGGACGACAGTGGCGTCCCGCCAAAACGTTACGCGGCAGGTACCTGGGGCCCGGTTGCCTCCATCGCCATGATTACCCGTGACGGAAGGAGCTGGTATGAAGATGCATGACCTTAACCTGCCGGAGTCGGTGGATGCGTATTTTTTTGATACCCCCAACGACACCGCAATTTCGTTGGCGAATGCGGTCGCGAAGCACCTCTCGGAGCGGCTGCTGATTGCACCCCGCGCCAGTCTGGTGGTGTCCGGTGGCTCAACCCCGCTGCCATTTTTCGAGGCCTTGCGGGAAAAACCGCTGGATTGGGCGCGTATTGACGTGTTGCTGGCGGACGAGCGCTGGGTGCCCGAAGACGACAACGACAGCAATACCCGCCTGGTGCGGGAAAACCTTTTGCAAGGCTCAGCGTCAGAAGCCCGGTACCTGTCCCTCAAACAGCCTGGCGACACGCCGGCCGAAGGTCTGGCAGCTGCGGAGGCTGCCCTCGAAAAGCTCCATCTGCCGCTGGATGTACTGATCCTGGGCATGGGAAACGACGGCCATACGGCGTCATTGTTTCCCGATGCGCCTGAGCTCGACCGGGCCCTGGATACGGACTCGGCGGAAGTCGTGGCTCCGATGACGCCGCCTTCTCAGTCCCAGAAACGAATTACGCTGACGCTGCGGGCCTTGAGTCGCGCGGGTTTCACGGCGATGCACCTGAAAGGGGATGACAAGCTGAAAACCTTGCAGGCTGCCTGCAGCGATATCGAAAATATCCGCGAAATGCCCATCCGCGCGTTCCTGAAACCGGGGTTGCAGGTTTATTGGAGCGCTTGAGGCTGTCTGCCCGAGATTTGTTATACCGGAGATATGTATGAACCAATTGTCTGATTTTCACCGCGAGCGCGTCCAGGCGGTCTTGAGCGCTTCCCCGCTTGTTCCGGTGATTACCATTAACCACCCGGACGAGGCGCTGCCATTGTGTCAGGCTTTGGTTGATGGTGGCATTCGAGTACTGGAAATCACCCTGCGTACCCCTCATGGCGTGAAGGCCATTGAGCAGGTGCGAAAAGCGATCCCGGACGCCTGGGTCGGGGCGGGCACGGTCACCAGCATTGCCCAGTACCGCCAGGTGGAAGCCGCCGGCGCCCAGTTCGTGATCACGCCTGGCGTCACCGAGGCGATTCTGGAGTTCGGTGTGACTTCGGAAGCGCCGTTGCTGCCGGGTATTTCAACGATTTCGGAGCTGATGGTTGGCTACAACCTGGGCTACCGAGAATTCAAGTTCTTCCCAGCCGAAGTCGCCGGCGGCATCCCCGCCCTGAAGGCCTTCTCCGGTCCCTTCCCGGACGTCACTTTCTGCCCAACCGGTGGTATTCGCCGCAACACTGCCAAGGACTATCTGGCCCTTAAGAACGTCTCGGCCGTTGGTGGTACCTGGTTGACGCCTGGTGAGGCTGTCGCTTCCGGTGACTGGGGGCAGATTTCTGAGATTGTTCGCGGGAGTCTTGGTGACCTCTAGCTTGTGAGTTACCCAAGAGCTGTAGCCTGAGAGGTTGGGGTATTCGCGGTTGGTGGTAGGGCCGTTCGGGAAACGCTACGAGCACATCCATGTGCTCGTAGCAGTTTTGGGAAGCCCCGCCCCGTAGTCTCCTGGCACCAAACCAGCAGGCTACAAACGACGACACCTCCCAATTACCGTCTAGCGAATGTCCGCACCAACACGAACAATCTTCATAGTGTTCGTACCACCCTGGGCATTCACATAATCACCCTTGGTGATAACAACCAGGTCGCCCTCCTTGACGGCCCCCATCCGAACCAGCTCAGCCACCGCGCGCGAGTTTGTCTGCTCGGGCGGAATCGTCGCCGAATCAAACGGCACCGTCTGCACGCCGCGGAACATCGTCACCCGATGCTGCGTAGAGTGGTTGCGAGAGAATGTGAAAATCGGAAGGCTCGACTTGATGCGTGACATCAGCAACGGCGTCGCACCGGTTTCCGACATGCAGATAATCGACGTCACACCGTCCAGATGGTTGGCCGCATACATAGCGGAAAGGGCAATCGCCTCGTCCACAAACTCCATGCTTTCATGGATACGGTGCTTGGACTGATGCATCGACGGATGCTTTTCCGCACCCATGCAAATTCGCACCATGGCCTCCACTGCTTCCGTGGGGTAGTCGCCGACCGCCGTTTCTGCAGACAGCATTACCGCGTCGGTGTAGTCCATCACCGCATTCGCCACATCGGAAACCTCCGCCCGCGTTGGCATCGGGTTCTCGATCATGGATTCCATCATCTGAGTGGCGGTAATCACCACGGTGTTCAGGGCGCGGGCACGGTTGATGATGTGCTTCTGAACGCCTACCAACTCGGCATCGCCAATCTCAACCGCGAGATCGCCCCTGGCCACCATAACCGCGTCCGACGCATCGATGACCGCATCCAGGGCGGCGTTATCGTGGGCCAGTTCCGCGCGTTCAATCTTGGCAACCAGGCGGGCTTCCGAGCCAGCTTCCTTCAATAGGCGGCGGGCAACGTGCATGTCTTCGGCGGTGCGTACAAACGACACCGCGACATAGTCGGCGCCCAGGCGGGCAGCGGTTTTGATGTCCTGCTTGTCTTTCTCGGTCAGGGCTTCGGCGGAGAGGCCGCCGCCACGCTTGTTCAGGCCCTTGTTGTTGGACAGGGGGCCGCCGATAAGAACGCGGGAGGAAATGCTGGTGCCGTCGACGGACTCCACTTCCATTTCGATCCGGCCGTCGTCCAGTACCAGAATGTCGCCTGGTTTGACGTCTTCAATCAGTTGCTCGTAATCAATACCGACGCGCTCATCATTGCCCGCTTCCTTGTCCATGCTGGCGTCCAGGATAAACTGCTGGCCGGCCTTGAGGGTCACCTTGTTTTCCGCGAAGCGCGCAATGCGAAGTTTCGGCCCCTGGAGGTCGGCGAGCAGGGCGACAAACCGGCCGTTGGCGGCGGCAGACTCTCGCACCCGCAGGGCGCGTTGGATGTGGTCTTCCGCACTGCCGTGGGAAAAATTCAATCTCGTAACATCAACACCCGCAGCAATGATGGCTGACAGTGATTCTGGTGAATCGGTGGCGGGGCCGAGAGTGGCGACGATCTTGGTGCGCCTTAGCATGGTTCCAGTTTCCTTTTGTATTTCAGTGAAGCTTTCCGGTTGTGCTGGGTGAAATGCCAGGTGAGCAGGGTTACTGGCTCGCCTTTCTCATCAGTGCAACAGCGTTGTCGAGCATTCGGTTGGAGAAGCCCCATTCATTGTCGTACCAGGCCATGACTTTTGCATGACGGCCCATGGCCCGTGTGTGATTAGCGTCGAAAATGCTGGACAGGGCGTTGTGGTTGAAATCCACACTAACCAGTTTCTCTGCGTTGTAGCCAAGTACCGGATTGTTTTCCGCTGCAGCTTTCACGACCTCGTTGATTTCTTCCACGGTGGTGTCGCGGCTGGCAATGAAGCCGAAATCCACCAGGGAAACGTTAATAGTAGGAACCCGCACGGCCAGTCCGTCAAGTTTTCCGGACAGCTCCGGGATCACCTTGTCAATGGCGGCGGCTGCACCGGTTTTGGTGGGGATCATGGACTGGGTGGCCGATCGCGCGCGATACAGATCAGAGTGGTATACGTCGCTTAGTTTCTGGTCATTGGTGTAAGAATGAATCGTGGTCATCAGGCCGCTCTCAATGCCAATCTTCCTGTGCAGTGCTTCAACAACCGGTGCCAGGCAGTTGGTGGTGCAGGAGGCATTGGAAATGATGTTGTGTTCGGCAGTCAGCACATGGTCATTCACTCCATAGACAACCATCGCGTCGGCGTCAGAAGAGGGAGCGGAAATAATGACCTTGCGTGCGCCGGCCTTGAGGTGGCCCTCGGCCTTGTCGCGGGCGGTAAACAGACCTGTGCACTCGAAGACCACATCCACGTGGTAGTCTTTCCAGGGCAGTTCTTCCGGGTTGCGGATCGCGGTGATGGCGATGCGGTCACCGTTGACGGAGAGTGATTCGGCATCGTGGTTCACGATGCCGCTGAAGCGACCGTGCACACTGTCGTATTTGAGTAGGTGGGCGTTGGTTTCCGCGTCTCCCAGGTCGTTGATGGCAACTACCTGAAGCTGATTTCGGTAGTCGTTTTCGTAAAGTGCGCGGAGAACATTGCGGCCAATGCGACCAAAGCCGTTAATTGCGATGCGAATAGTCATATTCTGGCTCCAGATTTGATTGTTTATTGTTCGTTTCAGTGGCTAATGTAGTAAATATAACAACAAATAATGGAAAAATGAATGACTGGCGGGTGAAAACGGCAAAAAAAGACAGTAAACTTACGGGAACAAAAAGTAATTAGATAACAAGTTGCAGGAGACCCACTATGCACCCGACCGTAGACGCGGTTACCAAGCGGATTATTGAGCGCAGTCGCGCCACTCGGCAGGATTATCTGGACAGAATGGGCGCGCTCAAAGCCCAGTCACCCCAGCGCAGCACATTGTCCTGCGGCAATCTGGCCCATGGTTTTGCCGCCTGTAATCAGTCCGACAAAGACACCCTCAAATTCATGAACAAGGCCAATGTGGCCATTGTCTCCGCTTATAACGACATGTTGTCGGCCCACCAGCCTTATCAGGACTTTCCGGACGTGATCCGCAAAGCTGCCAACGGAATGGGCTCAGTGGCGCAGTTTGCGGGTGGCACTCCGGCCATGTGTGATGGCGTAACCCAGGGCCAGCCGGGTATGGAACTGAGCCTTTTTTCGCGCGACACCATCGCCATGAGTACCTCGGTCGCCCTGAGTCATAATATGTTCGATGCCACCATGTTGCTTGGCATCTGCGACAAGATTGTTCCTGGTTTGCTGATAGGGTCGCTAAGTTTCGGCTACCTGCCGACCATCCTGGTGCCGGCCGGCCCCATGCCGTCGGGGCTGCCCAATAAAGAGAAGCAGCGCATTCGCCAGCTCTACGCCGAGGGCAAGATCGGCAAGGACGAGCTGCTGGAGGCAGAATCCCAGTCCTATCACAGCCCCGGTACCTGCACGTTCTATGGCACCGCCAACAGCAATCAGCTTCTGGTAGAGGTGATGGGGCTGCACCTGCCAGGGTCGGCCTTCGTGAATCCAGGTACGCCACTGCGTGAAGCGTTAACCCGCGAGGCGACCGAGCAGGTCATCCGGCTGTCCAAGCCCCACGGAGGCACGTTGGGCCTGGGCGATATGGTGGACGAAAAGAGTATCGTGAATGCGCTGGTGGCACTGCTGGTGACTGGTGGCTCCACCAATCACACCATTCACTGGATTGCCATCGCCCGAGCCGCCGGCATCATTATCGACTGGAACGACTACTCCGAGTTGTCGTCGGCGGTGCCTTCGATGACGCGTATTTATCCCAACGGCCAGGAAGACGTGAACGCCTTCCACGAAGCGGGCGGAACACCGTTCCTGATCCGAGAGCTGCTGAGTGCCGGTCTGCTTCACAATGACGTTGAGACCGTTGTGGGGCATGGGTTGGAACAGTACGCACGAATGCCGGAACTGGAGAATGACAAGTTGGTATGGAAGCCGGTGCCTGAGAAAAGCACCAAGCCGGATGTACTAAGCACGGCGGCGGAGCCCTTTGCGCCGGACGGCGGGTTGCGGGTTCTGGATGGCAATCTTGGCCGTGGTGTGATCAAGGTGTCTGCGGTGGCGGAAGAGCACCGGATTGTGAAGGCGCCGGCCGTTGTGTTCAATGACCAGAACGAACTCAAGGCGGCCTTTGATGCGGGTGACCTGAACCGGGATTGCGTTGTGGTGGTGCGCTTCCAGGGCCCGAAAGCCAATGGCATGCCCGAATTGCACAAGCTGACGCCGTACCTTGGTGTGCTTCAGGACCGTGGCTATAAGGTTGCACTGGTCACCGATGGCCGCATGTCCGGAGCGTCCGGTAAGGTGCCGGCTGCCATACACGTCTATCCGGAAGCGGCGAATGGCGGAGAGCTTTGCCGGGTCCGCAATGGCGATGTGATCAACCTGGACGCGGTAGCCGGATCCCTGGAAGTTGAGGTGTCGGCAGAGGAGTTTGCCAACCGTGAGGCAGAAAAAGCGGACCTGAGCAGTTATCATCACGGCCTGGGCCGGGAGCTGTTTGGCTGGATGCGCAAAGCCGCCAGCAACCCGGAAGAAGGCGCCAGCTTTTTCTGGAATCACGACGCATGACCAAAGACAACTACTCGCTGGTAGGGGACATCGGGGGTACCAACGCCAGGTTTGCTCTCGTTCGCTCCGGTGACGTTACCCCTGAGGCAGTTGAAGTCCTTGCCTGCGGGGCCTACGACAATCTTGATGCTGCCATCGTCGATTACCTTGCCCGCTGCGGCGTGGGGGAGGTGGAGGATGTCTGTCTTGCGGTAGCATCGCCGGTGCAGGGAACCCAGGTGCGGATGACCAACAACCACTGGCGTTTCGACAGCGAGGAGGTTCGCAAGCGGTTTGGTTGGGGCGCGTTCAAGGTGATCAATGATTTTACCGCCATGGCCCTCGGGGTTCCCCATGTCAGTGCCGATAAGCTGGTCCACGTTTGCGGTGGCCCGGGCAACGCAGCGCGCTCCCGGCTGGTTATCGGCCCCGGCACCGGCCTGGGAGTGTCAGGTTTGGTTCCGTTGCAGCACGGATGGGTGCCGCTGATGACCGAAGGCGGCCACGTGGACTTTGCCCCGACTGACGACACCGAGATGGCTATCCTGCGAATTCTGAAGGCGCGGTTTGGTCGCGTTTCCGTCGAACGTACCCTGTGTGGCCAGGGTTTGTTGAACCTTTACCAGGCCCACGCGGAGATACAGGGCGTGGCCGCCGCCCTGGACGCGCCGGAGAAAATAACCGCCGCGGCGTTGGATCAGTCCGATCTGCTTGCGCGCCAGACGTTGCGGCACTTCTGCGAGATTCTTGGGCGTGTTGCTGGCAATGGGGTTCTGACTCTCGGCAGCACCGGGGGCGTTTACCTGTGTGGTGGCATTCTCCCCAGGTTTATCGATTTTTTCCTGGAGAGCCCGTTCCAGAAAGGTTTCGAAGACAAGGGGCGGATGCGGCCCCTGCTTGAATCAACACCGGTCTATGTGGTGATGGAAGGGTACACCGGCCTGCTCGGAGCCGCCGAAGCGCTGGCTAACCCGGAAGTTTAGGGGGAGGGCAATGACCCATAGCTATTCCCGGATGCCGTTCGAAGAGTTGGTGGCCCGCGTGCGCCGGTGTCGGATCTGCGAGGCGCACCTGCCTCTCGAGCCACGTCCGGTGGTTCAGGTGTCTCAATCCGCCCGGTTGCTGGTAGTGGGTCAGGCGCCAGGACGTCGCGTACATGACACCGGCCTGCCGTTCAACGATCCCAGCGGTGACCGCCTGCGTGAATGGATGGGAGTGGATCGTGACACCTTCTACGATGACCAGCAGTTGGCGATACTGCCGATGGGGTTCTGTTACCCGGGCACTGGGAAATCAGGGGACCTGCCGCCTCGTCCGGAGTGCGCGCCAGCATGGCGGGATCTTCTGCTCGAGCGCCTGGAGGGAGTGCAACTGACTCTGGTGATCGGCCAGTACGCTCACGCCTGGCATTTGCCCGGGCCCAAGGCTTCGGTGACCGAGCGCGTGAAGCGCTGGCGGGAGGTTTGGCCCGAGGTGGTTCCGCTACCACACCCCAGCCCCCGGAATAATCTCTGGTTACGTCGCAACCCCTGGTTTGAAGAAGAGGTTATTCCCAAACTGCGGCAACGTGTCCGCGATATCCTCAGGCAGTGAGTGCGTCAACGTTTCTGGTTACTCGGGCGGACAAAAAACGGTCCAACTCGCGGACATTCTCTTCAGTGGCATAAAGCCCCTGTTTGGTACGGCGCCAGAGAATGTCCTCCGACGTCATCGCCCATTCGTGCTTGATAAGGTATTCGACTTCGCGCTCATAGAGTGTGCCGGCAAACCGATATCCCAAATCCTGGATGGATTTTGCGTCGCCTATAAAGTCGTACGCCTTGGTGCCGTAAGTGCGCACGTAGCGGCTGTAGACAGCTTCAGGAAGCCATGGGTATTCGGCCGACAGGCTTGCCTCAAGAGTGTCGTGGTTTTCGAAATCACCACCGGGTAGAGTGCCTGTTTTCGTCCACGGGCCGCGGGCGTGAGGGAAAAACTGGCAGAGTTTGTCCGTCGCAGCTTCCGCAAGTTTGCGGTAGGTGGTGATCTTTCCACCGAAGACGGAGATGACCGGTGCCTTGCCCTTTTCCCGGCTCACTTCAAACGAATAGTCGCGGGAAGCCTTCTTGGCATCTCCTTCTTCGTCGTCCATTAATGGGCGAACGCCGGAATAGGACCACACCACATCGCTTTCCGTTAGTTGGCGTTTAAAGTGCGCGTTGACGATGTCCAGCAGATATTCCGTTTCTTCCGGTGATATTTTCGCTTTCTTTGGATCGCCTTCGTAATCCACATCGGTGGTACCTACCAGGGAAAACTCGTCCTCGTAGGGGATGACGAACACAATGCGTTCGTCTTCGTTCTGGAGAATGTAGGCCTCGGTTTCCCGATTGAGGCGAGGCACCACAATATGGCTGCCTTTGACCATGCGAATGATTCTTGGCGCTTTCATGGAGAGGCTTTCGCTGAACAGTCGGCTTACCCATGGGCCTGAGGCATTGACAATCACCTTGGCGGAGACGTGGTGGATGCTTTCGTCATTCATATCCTGAAGCGATACGTTCCACGAATCCGAACCGCGTTCGGCGTTGATGCATTTGGTTCTGGTCAGGATGGTGGCGCCGCACTCCTGGGCTTTCCTGGCGGTCAGTACCACCAGGCGAGCATCATCCACCCAGCCATCCGAATACTCAAAGCCTTTGGTGATGTCCGACTTGAGCGGATCCTTCTCATCGAACTTGATTGAGCGC
>PBRG01000160.1 GCA_002726615.1 Marinobacter sp. | reverse complement strand
TTGTGCTGAACCGCATCGCATGGGTCTGGATTGGCTTCAACAATGTGCTGGCTGACGTGCTTCACAACATCGAATGGGATGTCCGCGGCGCTGAGGGCCTGAGTCACGAACACTGGTATTTCGTCACCTGCAACCATCAGAGCTGGGCCGATATTCCCGCCATCCAACACGTACTGAACAGCCGCATCCCACTATTGAAATTTTTCCTCAAACAGCAATTGATCTGGGTACCCTTACTGGGTGTGGCCTGGTGGGCGCTGGATTTCCCCTTCATGCAGCGCCACACCAAGGAGCAGATTGCCCGCCGACCAGAGTTGAAAGGCAGGGATGTGGAAGCCACCCGGGCTGCTTGTGAGAAGTTCCGCTACACACCGGTGACCATTTTCAACTTCATGGAAGGTACGCGGCTCACACCGGCCAAGCATCAGAGCCAGAACTCGCCCCACAAACATCTACTCAGGCCCCGCGCCGGCGGCACGGCCTTCGTGCTGGAAGCCATGGGCGAGTCCCTGCACACCATGCTGGATGTAACCATCGTGTATCCGCACGGCAAGTCCGGCATTTGGGATTACCTGTGTGGGCGGATCCAACGGATTCTGGTTGATATTCGAATACGGGAGATTCCACAGCGGTTTCTGGGCATGGATTACGAAAACAACCGTGAGACAAGGGCGGACTTCCAGCGCTGGGTGAGTCAAATCTGGGAAGAAAAGGACGCCCTTATAGACGAACTGAAGCGTTCACCCTGAGCGCTATAGCGTGTCCGCTACAGCAGCCCCAGTTCGCGGGCTCGAACGATGGCCTGCGTGCGTGACTTCACCTCGAGCTTGGCGTTAATGCGCCGGGCATGGGTTTTCACTGTATGCAGCGATATGTGCAGGCGGTCAGCAATGTCCTGATTAGACAGCCCCTGCGCAATCAACTCAAGCACCCCCTGCTCCCGATCGCTGATGGGCTCGGCCAGAGGCGCCTGCTCCTTCATATCCGTAAGCCCGTACAACGCGCCCACTGCTTCAACAAACGGCGTGTCCGGCAACTGGGGCCAGGTTTTCTCGAGCAGTTCCTGAAGCTCTCCTCTAAGCTCCGCAAAGGGGCTGATGTAATGCTCATCTCCGGCCATGGCCATGGTACCAGCCAATATTTTCTGGGCAGCGGCCGGACCTTTCTGCCGCCAGCTAAGGACACTTTCCAGAAGCCTGGAGTATAAATCCAGACCGAACGGCAGTGTCTCGCCGCCGTTGTCGCGAATGTGCCTGACGGTTTCAGCGGCCTTGATGTCATCACCCCGTGCCAGCTCAATCCTCGCCTGCAGGCATTGCAGCATGCCGGGCATCATCGGGAACATTTCCGGGACACAATTCACTTCCCGCCAGGGCTTTAGCCGCTCCATGGCTTGTGCTGCCGAATCCACCTGGCCTAGCGTCAGCCAGCCGCTGATTTTCAGAGACTCGAGCACAGGCACGTAGACGGACTCGTCTACCTGCCACGACTGCATGGTGCGCTCGGCGCGTCCAATCCAGGCAAACGCATCGTCCATCCGATTCTGGGTGCGACAGATCAATACGCGTAGCGCCATGGCCAGTAGCAACCCAAGATCCCTGGTTTGCTCCGCATGGCGGATACAGGTCACCAACAGGCGATCGGCTTCCGCTTGTCGTCCCTGATGCCAAAGTACCATCACCAGGTTCAACTGGAGGCGCGTTTCGCCAACACGTGCAGGGCGCGATGACTCGTTCATGGCGGTATCCAGACCGGTGCGCAGCAGTTGCTCTGCGTGTTTCAACGATCCCTTGCCAAGCTCAATCCGCGCGTGAGCATAGACTGCCAGAACTTCCGAACCAGCGTCTCCAGCCTCCCGGGCCAGCCTCGCGGCAATGCGATTAGCTTCCCGAGCATCGCCAAATTTGCCGGCGGCACATAACGCACTGGAGCGAACCAACTGCGTCACCAGTTGGCCCTGGGTGGACAGTTCCTCCGCTTGAAGAGCCCTGTCCGCTACCGACAAGGCCTCATCAACACTGCCCTCGCCACGGAGAATAAAGGCCCTGAGTGCGTCAACCCGGCCAGCAAGTTCGGGACGTTCGCCATTATCAAGATCGTTAATCAACGTTCTTGCCTGCCTGAACTGACCACCGATGGCATGGACCCAACCGTAGACGATTTTCAGACGAGCACTTTTCTCCAGCAGCCCCGACGGCAATGACCGGCGGAGTCGAAGCAGTGACGCGGTATCCTGGCCAATCAGTAAGGCTTCAGAGCCTTCAGAGGCTATCCGGACGGATTCCTCAAGGCTACCGCTGACCAGCGCATAACGCAGCGCCTCGGGAAACTGATGACGGTCACTAAACCAGCGACTGGCTTTCAGTGCACGCTCCCCTGCCCCGTCGAGGGCAGGTGTCTGTAACCAGTCGTGGAGTAAAGGGTTTAAGCGAAACCAACGCCCACGGCCCGGTAATGGTCGCAGTGGGATACCACTTTCCGACGCTGCCGAGGGCCGAAAGGCGTGGTCACAGCCGGCATCGGCCAATGCCAGAAACAGTTCGTCCGAGACGATCTCCATTTCCGCAATAATTCGAAGCGAACGCTGCTGGCCAGGTGTTAGGTGAATTAGCACGGCATCCCTGAGAAACCGCTCAACACTGAAGGTCTCCTGGATCGGCAATCGGGATTCCGGCGTAGAGTCCAATTCCCTATGATACAGCCCCAAAGGCGTAATCCACCCCTCAGTCAACGAATAAAGGTGCTCCACTGCAACCGTGGTCAGTTGATTACGGTTGACCACGGCGTGAAAGAACTCGAAGGTTTCCAATCGTGTCAGCTCAAGCGAATCAGCACCGATTCTGTGGAATCGACCTTCCAGTTCGAACGTGTGGGTCTCAAATGGCAGCGGCCTTCTGGACACCATAACCAGGGCCAGACCAGAAGGAATGTTTTCAATGAGCTGCTGAAGCAGAGCTATGGCAGCTGGGTTGGCGACCGTGCCTACGTTATCAACCACGAGCACGCTATCGCCATTAGGGGCGTTCCAGTGAGGATCAGACAATAGCAGGGCAAGCGCATCCATATTACTGGAGGCTTTCTGATGTCCAGACTGACGGGAAGTGGCGCCGGGTGGTATCAGCGCAATTTCAAGCAAGGCCAACAGACGCCCGGCATCGTTTTCCTGTCCGGTCAGTCCCAACCACCGGAGGGTGTCAGGGCTACGGGAGGTTTCACGGAACGCCGCACTCAGGGCGTGGGTTTTTCCATAGCCGGACGGTGCCTCCAGCAATAAGGCAGAGCCCGGTGTTATTGCAGCGGTCAGTTTCTCGGTCAACGCCGGCCTTCTGAGGTAATTCGGAACGGGCTCCGGCATCCGTATCCGTTGGCGCAACAAATCCCTGATCAACTCGCCACGATGCGTGCCGCCTAATGTTGACTGGAACTCATCGTTGGCCGCACAGCCATCATCGAATGGTTTCACTCTTTGCCCCGTTGAAAGCCCGGAATCTATGAGCCTGGTGGGCCCTTACTCCGGCAAATGTGATCTCTGCTTTGTTGTTGCTACGGCGCCCTGCATCGGGTACGCCTTTAGTATTAGTAGGGAGAGGTTAAACCAAATCGGGGGTAGGCTGCAAAAATTTGACGGGAAGGTAACGAAACACCGGCAAATTTCCAACATTCGAGGAAATTCAAGGACTTTAATAAAAAAGCGGCGGACCCATTGGGCCCGCCGCTTTCCTGTCAGCCGGGATTACTCCCGGACAGCGATGACTTACCGTGTACCAGCACGACGCAAAGCAGCAGGCGTGTAGTCACGTGACATGCGCTCAACACCAAACTCGTAAGGGTTGGACTCTTCGTTGGTCAAACCCAAAACCAGATACCGGCCAGACAACAGGTCGTACAGGGTTTCAATGGCGTACCAGGGCACGATCTGATCGTAGAACTGCATGCTGTGCGCTTCAGCCACACGCCACAGTTCCCCACGGCCATCATAGTGATCGATTACCGCTGCCTGCCATGAGTCTTCGTCAATGAAGAAGTCACGCTGGGCGTAGATATGACGCTCACCATCCTTCAGTGTGGCACGAACGTGCCAGACACGGTGCAGTTCATAGCGGGTCAGGTTCTGGTTGATATGGCCAGCCTCAATGATATCGTCATAATCCAGTTCACGGTCGACCAGCTTGTAGGAGTTATACGGGATGTACATTTCCTTCTTACCTACCAGCTCCCAGTTGTAACGATCAGGCGCGCCGTTGAACATATCGAAGTTGTCCGACGTACGCATGCCGTCCGAAGCGGTACCCGGGCCGTCATAAGCAACCTGCAGGGCGCGGCGTACACGCCGCTGACCAGCGTTGTATACCCACGCGCGACGCGGTTCCTCAACCTGGTCGATGGTTTCGTGAACCAGCAGTACGTTACCGGCCAGTCGCGCTGGCGCAGTAATAGCCTGCTTGAAGTAGAACAGAACGTTAGGATCCTGTCCCGCCTCATAGTCCTCCAGATAGGTTTTCCACGTCAGTTCATCCTGGAATTTCACAACGCTGAAGGCACCGTCTTCCGTCGGAGTCACTTGCCCCACGTTGCGCTGGACGGAACCACCGCGATAACGGGTGATATGATTCCAGATAACTTCCAGGCCGTTCTGCGGAATCGGGAATGGCGTAGCCGTCTGGTAATTACCCAGGCCGTTACCACTCTTGATCAGTTCCACACTCGTGGCATTGTCAACGGTATCCTTCATGACCTGTTCCGGGTATGCGGCGGAACGGTGAGTCTCGTATACCGGCATGACGTAATCGTCATAACGCTTGATCATTGCGACCTGTCCGGGAGACAGATTTTCCGCATACTCGTCAACGTTGCTCTGGTTGATCGTGAACTTCGGCTGTTCATTCGGGAACGGGTTCACGTAGATACCATCGTCTTTGTACCCGGCAGGAGGCGTCGTCAGACCGCCATCCCAGGCTGGAATTGCGCCCCCGTTACCCGCTTTCTCAGCGCCCATTGGCGTAAGCGAGTCACCGAGCTTGGCCGCCTCCTGTGCGGAAACCGCGCCAAAGGCGTTACCCGCAATCAACGTGGCGGACAGGATGCCAGTGGCCAGTAGCTTCTTGTTCAGTTTCATTTAAATTACCTCGTTAAACGAATTCAGGCCGAATCAGAATGAGTAGGAAATGCTCGCACTCACGAAATCACGGTCGGTCAACTCGTTATACGGCTTGCCACCGAAAAAGTTTGTGTAACCGATATTACCGGTTATACGGTTCTGGTAAACCCCTTGCAGCGACAGGCCAATGGCCTTGTTACCTTCGCTAAAGTTACCACCCGGGGATGGTGCATAACCCTGTACATCGTGACTCCAGGCCAACTGCGGAAACAGGTTGATACCGGCAATTGCGTCCAGATAATCCCAGACCAGACGGGTACGATAGCCCCAAGAGAACGATGTGGTGAAGCCTTCATTGTTACAGTAGCTGACGTTAATATTTTCTGGCGGATTGCCACCAGCACCCTCACAAAGATCACCAGACGCAGATGGAATCGTTCCAACACCGAACGTTCCCGAGCGACCATATCTTGCCTCGTCGGTATCCGGCAAATCATGAACATATGTGGCACCAAACTCTGTAATCAGAGATAGGCGACTTGCGCCCATAACTTGATCAAAAAACTTGATGAGCGTGAACTGAGCTTGTGAGACATTGAAGCGGTCATAGCCATCAACTGCTGTGCCAGCCAAGTTGGCGCCTCCCGACTCCTCAAGGCGTTGCTTTTCAAGAAGACTCAGTATTTCGTCATTTGGCCCTCTCTTCTGAAGGCCGCCATATATCAGCTCAAATGCGTTCCACTGCAGCGGTACGTTGTCACGGAAACTATATTCAGCGCCCAGAGACCAGCCACCGGGGGTTGTGGTGTTGATACTTATACCGTACAGATTGATGTTCTCCGGGTACTCGATAAAGTAGCTAGGGAATGTGGAGAAATCTTTGCTCGCATCGTTCTGTTGGGAACCGCTCGGTGAAGAAGGGTTATTCACCAGACCACTGACATACGGCAGACGGCTGTTGTACTTGATGTAGTAGAAGCCAAGCTCTGAATCGTTCAGGGCTGGCACATACCAGCGAAGCGCGACACCAAACTGGTCTTTGGAATCCGCCTCACGGTCCGCAAGACGAGGAGCGATGAACCCCTGCGCCGCCGCCTGAGAATCAGGCAGCTGACCAGCTAGCAAAACGGGGCCACATCCGTCAGCAGCGAAGTCGTTTGTGGAAAAGAACGTGCCGCAATCGTCTGGGCGAACCGGTTCCCAGTCAGCTTGCACAAACGCTTCAACAGTCACGTTTTCCGTGATACCCGCCGACGCGTAGAACATTTCAACAGGCAACAGCGCATCCTTCAGTTCGGAGCCTGGTGCCCGGAAGGCAGGTACGTTAACCGGGTTAATGGTATTGATGCCGCCCTGAATGAAGGTACTTTCACCCCAGCTCAACACCTGCTTGCCGTAGCGCAGGCTGACCGGGACATTGCCAAAATACCAGTCGGAAAATACGTAGGCATCAAGGATTTCAGCACCGGAGGCGTATTCTTTGGCCTCTTCGTTCAGTTCTCGACGCTGACCAACAGGATCAACCGCTCTGCTCTCATCTTTCAATTCGAAGTCATACCAGTACCGACCACGAACAAAACCACCAACCCGAGTCAGTGTGTCACTGTTTACATCGTAGCTCAGGAACAGTTCGCTGTTGCCTTTGACAATCTTGGAATAGGTATCCCCTTTCTCGAAATTGAGATTACCGTCATCGTAGTTGTTAGTAGAGGCACCGATGTTGGCCAAGGGCTGGCCAGGAGCGTATTCAGGCCCCAGGTTACCCTGGGCAATCAACCGTCGGTCCTGTGACTCGGTACGCCAGCCAATGCCCGCCGACAGCGTGGTGTTGAAAGAGGCTTCCATGTCCCCCACATAAAATGAATAGGCAGCTGCCTGCCCGGATACTCCGGCGGCAACTGCTACGGCCAGCGGCAATTTGGTCCACTGCTGCCATTGATGTGTTTTTCTTGTCATTGGAAGGCTACTCCATTGTTGTTCTGAGTCGCTGCTCTGATTATTGGTGTTCACGATGTTTGGAGGCTTCA
>PBRG01000159.1 GCA_002726615.1 Marinobacter sp. | reverse complement strand
TTTCGGTTCAGACGACGGGCATGTATACGCCATCAACGCCGAGACTGGCGAAGAACTGTGGAAATACGGCACGGGTGCTCCGGTTAGATCATCTCCGAGAGTGGGGGCTGATGGTGTTATTTACGTAGGCTCCGATAGCGGTGAAGTCCACGCTATACACGGCGAGTCCGGTGCTCCGGTCAACTAATAAATTAAATGAAATTCAGCAAGGACGTTCGCAGTCAAGGGTTTCGTATGAGCAATTTTACGTTTGTTTCCGGCATTATTGGTATAGTGCTGACATGCAGTGTTCTGCCGGTATGGGCATCGAACTGGAGTGATACTTCTCACGAAATCTACTATATCGATCACCGCGGGGATGGATCCGCGGACGATATTCTCGTTGAAGCCAGGAAACAGACAGTTGGAATTCCGTATGGAATTGATGTTGAGTTCGAGAGTGATGAGATTAGTTATGTATTAGAGCGCAATGAAGACGGTACATATACGCTGCAGGAACTTCCCCCCGGATATAAGTTTGACGGAGAAATAAACAGCGCCGATTCAGATTTAGAGATCCTGGCGGACGATATAAACAATGATGGGTTCGTTGATCACCGCATTCAGTCAAAGAGCTCTGGAGATGTCGATGTTTCCGTAACTGCTTCCGATAGTGGGAGCAATATTGAACTGAAATATGAAAAAGGCGGAGATCCTATTTCTCCCCAAAAAGCGTCGTATCCTGTTCAAAGTTTTCCAGAAGACCCGACGGTTGTTGGTACGACGGAAGGCTCATTCGATGTCAGCGCACAGGGTGCCGCAACCTACCGACTTGGAGTAGACGTCCCCAAGGGTTTAAATGACCACGGGCCCCGCCTGTCAGTGAATTACAATGACAAAGGTGGAAATGGCATTCTTGGGCAGGGATGGGGGTTGTCCGGCATATCTACCGTCAATCGCTGCTCAAAAACACCTGCCCACGGAGAGGAAGTCTTTGGCGGAGTAACGTTGACAGACGATGATCGTCTTTGTGTCGGTGGGCAGCGGTTGATGCTGGAAGAAGGGGAAGATTACTGGGCTGCGGATGCTACCTACCGGACTGAGGTAGATACTCGTGTACGCTATAAAAGATCCGGAGATGATATTGTTGCAACTCATAACGATGGAACACGGCGTTTATACAAACCTTTGAGGGAAGAGCTATGGGCGATATCCAAGGAAACAGACCGTTTCGATCACGAAATAAAATACGAATACGATCCTAAGAGTGTCAGCGCACAAGCGATTTACCCCTCTCTCATAACCTATGGAGAAAGTGAAGTCCGCTTTAAGTATCAGCGAGGGCGTAATGATAAGTTAGTTCGTTACTTTGCTGGACACCCCCGTGATCTCGACATGTTCCTAAAAAGAATCAATGTATACATGTCTGGTAAGAAAGTTCGGGATTATAATTTTCATTATAAATCATCAGGCCTAATCGGCTTATTGACATTGAACAATATCCAGCTTTGCAGTGCAGATGCGCAGTCTGGAAAAAGTAAATGTGGCCTTCCCCTTGACCTGGAGTATCAGCCGGAACCATCAGTTGCAGACTGGCTACCGTTCCCCGTTAAGGACTCCTTCGACCCGAGGGAGACGGTATCTCTCAGAGTTATGGATTGGAATCGCGATGGATTTGATGATTTGATCCGTTCAGGGAAGGGAGGAACTGTTGAAATTCGATACGGTGGCCCAGCCGGTAGCTCACCAACTTATGAAACACTTGAGACGGGCGGTGACGACAGGTATATGGTCACGCCATTTATTACCAATGATGGCGAGCAAGGGATCATTTATTTAAACGGGGAGTTGATTCAGGAGGAATACAATTTAACAACCAAGGAAGGCTATTACGAAAGAATCGATGATGGAGGTTGGAAAGACCTTGGGGTTCGGTGTGATGTAAACACGAGTAATGGAAACTACTCAGTTATTTACCATGGGCTTCCGGATAACAATCCAGATCAGTATGGAAGAACCTGGCAGGATGTTAAATGCAAAGAAACAGATTGGAGTCCCATTGATTCAACGGCCACTGGGTATGCAATAGCCTATTATCCACCTTACGATAAATACCATCCTCCGGAATATGATGTTGTCCCTTATGACTTCATGTCATTTAAGTATTCTTGGAAGCGGCAAAGCTATAATCCTGAAACTCAGTCAATGAGCACCCCATCATCGATTAGTCGAGGTGATGTCAGGCTTTGTATTGCGCAGGAAGATGCGGCAGAGTTCAATCCTCAGACTGATCTCTACAAGCCGATGATTGGCGACTTCGATGCTGACGGTGAGGTAGATATATTCGTTGCATCTCCATCCTGTGATAATCCGGATGTTCAGGATATGGAGTGGTCCAAAGTCATTGGAAGTTACTCTTTCAACTCTGATTTTAATCTCAAAATGTTGAACTACCAGGCAGTCAACTTTGACCAAGAGCCTGGTTCGGAAATTATTGAGAAAAAAGATGGCGTTTTTAAAATACACAATGATAGTTCCATATTTGATCTAAGAACCGAGAGCAATAATCTGGTGACTGCGGATAACTCTGTTGCCGTTGACGTTAACGGAGATGGATTAACAGACGTTGTGTCTTTTGGAAGCCACTCAGGTGAAGTGATTACTAATCTGGATAGGCTGTCCATTGTTATCAATAAGGGAGGCGAATTTTCCAACCCCCGACAATTAACATTCACTGATGTGTCCGGGTTTAATGGCGAACCCTTATCGCAGATTTTAGATTTGCCAGTAACTGAAAGCGAACCGTTGGAGGACCGGGTTCGGGTTATGGATCACGATAAGAACGGAGTGCCTGACCTATTGATTATCAATGGCCCCTCTCCAGAGATTTCTCAATATGGAAACAGTCTCATTCTTTTGCGGGGCTTCCCTGACGATGAAGGAAAGATCGTATATGAGGTTGATAACCTAGGTATAACTCAGGCGAATGCCGAAGATCTGAATAACAAAGTACTGGTTTTCGATGCGGATGGAGATGGTAGCTCGGATATACTTGTGGCGGACGGCGATGGCTACAAGTTATATGGTCGTGAGATATCTTCCGAAAACAAACTTACGGGTTTTGTAACGGCTTATCCAAACGGAGATAACAGCCGAATCACCGTGAAGTATGAACGGCTCAATAATGAAAATGTTCACGACTATTCCTATATTTCAGGAAATGAGAAGAGAACATTCGCCTCACCTATGAGCGTCGTTCATTCGGTCACCGTTCCAACTCCAAGCGGCGAGCCAGGAAGTGTTCAGTACCAGTACAAGAATGCTCAACGTGACCTGAATGGGCGTGGCTTTCTGGGTTTTGAAAGTCTGACAAAGACATCGGCTTATGAGAACAGAGAAGAAAAAGTCTACTTCTGGGGAGCGGAGTTGCCCGGTGTGTCCTCGTACGGTTATGAAAGGCAATTCCCTGAATTCCCTTACGTTGGACGTGTCCTCGCAAAAACGGTTAAGAATACCAGTAATGACCGAACGATTAGTAAGTCCCTGAACCTGTGGTCCGCCTACGAGACGGGGATTGATGGTGTAATTCAGCCCTATATGAGCAAACGCTTTAACAGTGAGTTCGATCTGGAAGGAAACCCAATAGGTAGCGAAAGAGTTGTCGTGGAGTTGGATAATTTCGGTAACCGACGCTTTAAAGTCATGGATATGGGGGCCGGCGATGGGGATCCGTTCAACTGTATCGAGAACTCGGACGACTGTGGCATTGACGTCATAGAATTTTCAGAAACTGTTGAGACCCGATACAGTGCGGCGCACCCAACCTTCCTGAACGAAAAGAAGGTCATTCACCAGTCGCCCACCCTTTCTTTGGAAGGACGAGAGGTATCAGGCGAAAAAGAACTGGTTTCAATTACAAAGTACGAGCCCGCTGATGGTTGGCCATATGTGGTAGGGGATCGAACGGAGTCGTCCGGAGTTGACGCTGCTGACGGCGTGAAGGAAACGTTCAATTACCAGCCTACAGCCAGTGGTGCCGCGAGACTTGCAAGCATCACAGTGGAGAGTCCTTCCTACGTGCCACCGGAAAACCGGATTGAAGCGAGAACCGATCAATTCCCCGAGTATGACTATGGCGTTTTTCCATCGTCAATAATAAATGCTGAAGGGCACTCAACCACGTTGAGCGTTGATTATCGCCATGGCAAACCGACCGAGACGACGGACGCGAACTCGTTAAGAGTCAGACAACAATACGACCCATTGGGCCGCGTGAAGAGAGTGGATAATCCAGATGGTTCTGGGTGGGTTCGTGACTATGAGTTTTGCGAAGGCCAGAGTTGTCAGAACTATTCTGCACGTGCTGCCTATATGATTCGCCAGCGCAACCACGATGGGTCGAACAGTGAAGTTTATTATGACCAATTCGGTAACGAAGTAGCCGAGGTTGAGTCAGGCTTCGATGGCCAGTGGATAGTGAAGCAAACAGTTTTTGATCAAAGGGGTCGCAAAAAGAAGGATTCGTATCCGCACTTTGCAGGCGAATCAGCGCCGTTCAGGCAATATAGATATGAAGATTCCCAAGATCTGCAGACTGTGACCTTTCCGGATGGCTCTACCGAGACGCGTTACCGCAAAGGGACTGGCAGCGGTCAACTTGTCGAAGTGACGAAGAATCTGACAAAAGACGAAGACGATTCAGAAGTCCCGGACAGGACGACCAAGCGAACTGAAAGGCAGGACTTGCGTGGCAAAACCGTGAGCATTTCAGAATACAAGAACAGCTCCGATGCTATCGTCACTAGGCTAAGGTACGACGCTAAAGGACGCCTTATCCAAACTAGGAATATCTCGTCAGACGCCAATGAAGCCTCGATTATCGACGTAATCTATGACGATGCTGGTAACCGCAAGATCCTTGATGATCCCGATACTGGAAGAACCATCACTACCTACAATTCGGTTGGGGAAGTAGTAAAAGAGGCACAGCTCGGACTCATTGCGGACAATGGCAACAGCAAGACGTTTCTGTACGAGTATGATCGGCTCGGCAGAAAGCAAATGCGCACTCACCCTGAAACCGATTCAGTTGATCATTGGTACTACGATGTGAACCAAGATGGGCGAGACTGTGGTTTCGGTCGTCTTTGCGCCATGAGGAATGATGAGTTTTCCGAAGAGTACGCCTATGAGGCTGCAAGCGGCAATCTCAGTGCCACCACCACGACCATCACAACGGCTGCTTCCTCTGAGCCAAAGCGGTTTGTGTTCAGTTACGGCTATGACCAATTTGGTCGCGAGAGAGTGGTAGAGTACCCATCGGGTTTTACGATCCGTCGAAATTACCGAAACGGATATTTGTCCGAAATTCTGGACGTAACCAGCGGTTCGGAGCAGAGTATCGTTTGGTCCGCCACCGCCTACAATGTCTATGGTGATGCTAAGGAAGTATTGCTCGGTAATGGGCTTACTACCCGACGTGAATATGACGAACGGGGCCTTGTTCGTAGCATTCAGTCAGGCACTGGTACTGTACCCTCTGAGTTACTCCAGGCCAGTAAATACGGCTACGATTCTGGTGGAAATCTAACGTCACGACAGAACGAGTTAGAGGATGTTCACGAATCGTTCACTTATGATGGTCTCAATCGCCTGAAGACTGAAGAAGTCGGATCCAATATCTGGCAGTACAGCTACGATGACATTGGGAACCTGACTCAAAAGCGTGATACAGATGATTATCAGTATGGCAAATATGACCAAAGTGGAACCTGCGCAAATAGTGAAGCTGTTGAAACGCCGGGGCCCCATGCAGTCACCAAGGCTGATAATACCTATTTTTGTTATGATGAGTATGGCAATCAGACCAGTAGCAACTCACGCTCTATTGCTTACAATTATCTTAATAAGCCAAAAACTCTAGTAAGCAACGATATCACTGTCGAATATAAATATGGTCCTGACGATTCCCGATATTTTCAGTCGAAGTTGACACCTGCTGGTACTGTTGAGAACTACTATCTTTCCGGGGGAGCGTTTGAGGAAGAGAAATCAGAGGGGACTATCATTCAGAAAAGTTATGTCGATGGTGTTCTCATTGATAAACGTTCTGATGAAGTGTTCGAGCAAATTTATGTTCTACGAGATCATATAGGCTCTGTAGTTCTAACAACTGACTCTAGTGTCACAGGTAGTTTAGAAAATTCTATTATAGACGAACTTTCATACGAACCTTTCGGTGCTAGAACTGATACTTGGAGGGAGCCTACTGACGAAATTCCTTTGGCTGATGATCGGGGGTTTACAGACCACGAGCACATTGATGACTTTGGCCTGATTCACATGAATGGTCGACTATATGACCCTGCCATTGGACGTTTCTTGTCGGCAGATTTCTTCGTCCAGAGCCCCTCTAGTAGTCAGTCGCTTAATAGATACTCTTATACTTGGAACAATCCACTTAGTTCTACTGATCCAGACGGGTATTTTTGTATAGGTGTATGTGATCTTACAATTCCATTTACAGATATCGCGCTTGGTTATGATTTGGACTGGCTGTCAAGTGACAACATTTTGCAGCCGGCAAATTCATTCCTGAATGGGATGGTCGGGAATGAAAGTAGTTCTGGAGTCTATTCCGGCTCAACTGAAATCGATTTGATTCGTCATACCTTTAGAGAAGAAGAGCTCTATTCGTATCATAATAGCGGATCCGATCTTGGTAATGTTTTCTTGGAACAAGTTGATTTCACAAATGTGTATGATGCATTTGTAGAGGAGGGTGCGCTCTCTGCAGTTGGGGCCATTGCAAAGAAGGTGCCGACTGTTAGAATGTTTGACGAGTTTGGGCAGCACGCCGATTCACTTTTTAAGAATAGCCCAACGACCGGCGAATTTTCGATTATAGATTGGAATGGGTATCCGAACGGTCCGAAACCGGAAGGGCCGTTCCGAATGTTGCAGGGTACTGAATATGATGAAGCTAGGAAGGCAGCGAACTCCGCTAATAGAAGGCTTCACCGGTCAGATCCATCACTAAAAGGTTTGCAACTTCATGAAATGAAACCCGTGAAATTTGGGGGTAGTCCAACAGACCCGGCTAACAAGGTTAGACTTTCGCCGAAAGATCATGCTGAATATACGAAGTTTTGGAATCGATTACAGCGGGATTTAAACAAATAGGAAAAAATTGATGGCAAACGCGTTCGATAAATATCTTTCTAGTTTAGAGCTCAATGATCCTGCATCAATTGATGAGATAGAAAATGCTGAAAAAACATTAGAGGTGACGCTCCCTTCATCTTATAAAGAATTTTTAAGAACTTCTAATGGTGCTGAGGGCGATATTGGGGAAAATTTTTATCTAATGCTATGGAAGGTGGATGAGCTGGCAGAATTAAATGAAGCATATGGTGTCGATGAGTTTGCTGAAGGTTTGCTATTGATAGGCTCAGACGGTGGGGATATTGCTTTTGGCTTCGACAAGCGTACAGCTATGATGAACATTATTGCTGTACCATTTATTGGTATGAGTCTTGAAGAAGTCAAAAGAGCGGGCGGTGATTTCGTTGATTTCTTGAAAAATCTATACGAGGGTGCTGAGTTTTAGCTTTATTCCTTCTGCGACCTTCCCCTAAAATCTGGCCTCGTTGAAACAGATGACTTGCTGACGTCGCGGTAGTTAGTCTTGGCCGGGTAAAAGCTCAGTCCGGCGATCGCCGAAGGTACTTCTCCAATTCCTCCCGGAACGCCGCCTGCACCCCCAACCGCTTCATCATCCAGTAATGACCGGCGATCATGCGGTCGATAAAGATGCTCTCTACCGGTGGTTTGAAGTAATCCAGATATTTGAACACGGTGGTGGTCTTGGCGGCGACGTCCTTGTGCAGCTCTGATTCGGCAAAATCGTAGGGCATATCGCTGTCAAAGGGCTGGATCAGGATGTCCCGCCACATGGCATAGTAGGCTTGGTCTACCGCAGGCTGTGATTCGACCCGCGCGCCTAGGTCTATCAGGTGTTTGTCCAGCGCAGCGTAATCCTCATCCAGCGCAGAGATCAGGGCTCTTCGATAGGCTTCGACGATTTCCGGCTTCAGCTTTTTCACGCAGCCAAAGTCATAAAGGATGATGGTGCCATCGGGCCGGTAGGCGAAATTGCCGGCGTGAGGGTCACCATGGATGCACTGGTAGCGGAAAAGCTGGTCCGCCATCATGGTGAAGATGCGATGGCCGATCAGGTTGATGGTGTCCTGGCTGTACTTTGCCGGCGTGATCTTGCTGATATGGTCACCTTCCACCAGCTCCATGGTCAGAACCCGCCGGGACGAGTGGCTGGCAAAGACGGTCGGGATCTTGATCCAGCCGTCATTGGCATGGAACGCCTGGAATTCTTCCAGGTTGCGGGCCTCGTTCTCGTAATCCAGTTCCTCTTTGAGCCGCACCCGGATTTCGCCGAACAGCTGGTCGACGTGCTCTTTCGGCATTTTCAGCAGGCCGCCCAGTTTCAGGGCCATCCGTAGCTGTTTCAGGTCGCTGTCGCAGGATTCGTCCACGCCGGGGTACTGAACCTTGACGATGACATCGGTGCCGTCGTGCAGGCGGGCCCGGTGAACCTGGCCGATGGACGCCGCTGCGTAGGGTTTTTCCTGCAGGTATTCGAACAGTTCTGACACCGGTTTGCCCAGTTCGCTCTCCACCTGACCGACAATCACCTCGAACGGCATGGGCGGAGCCTCTTTCTGAAGCCGCTCAAGGGCATCCGAGAATTCCCGGGGCAGAAAGTCCTGGGTCTGGGAGGCAATCTGCCCCACTTTCATGACCGCGCCCTTGAGCTCACCCAGGGTATCGACAATCTGGTCCGCCATGCGGGTATAGCTCTCGGAGCGAGCGCCCTCGTTGTCTTCCTCACTGCGGAAGATCCGGCGCGCGCGCTGGCCAGCGTACTGTCCGGCCACGGACGCCGTCATGCCTGCCAGTCTTAAGAATCGTCCGCTGCGTGTGGTAACCGGTTTCTTTGCCATGCCTGTTATACGTCCTGAAGAGCCGATGGACCTGAGGAGGATCGCAATGTCCCTTACCCAGCCTAGAGCACGGTGGTCTCCACAAACAAGGCGTCTTCCAGTTCCAG
>PBRG01000158.1 GCA_002726615.1 Marinobacter sp. | reverse complement strand
GTTCCATTCCGATAAGTATGACCCTGTTTTCCGGCTTGTACCCTGGGCCCGGGCGGAAGCCAGCGCTCGTGCCGGAACCTCAGACCTGATCTACTCCCTGACTCACTCGCCAAACCGCGCCCGCCACTACCACTTCACCAACCCCATCAGCGAGGCACGCGATGTGTTTTTCAGTCTCTCCGACCGGGGCCTTCAGTGGCAGGAGCTGGATGACCTGGCAGGCCTGAGGGTTGGGTTATCCGCCTTCTACAGTTATGCCCCAGAGTTCATGGACTGGCTGGCCGCCGGCAATGCCCGGGTGATCCAGATCAGCCAGGAGTCTCCGGAACTCACGGGACTGAAAATGATTGCCTATGGCCGTATCGATCTGTTTATCTGCGAAGAAACTGTCTGTCGATATCTGATCGACAAACACATCGCCGACCACCCAGAGCTGGCAAATGTGTCCGCAATGCCGCGAACCGTTGGCGAAGTACGAAGTTTTCGGGCGGCATTCTCCCGCCAGCACCCGAAAGGCGAGGCGCTCCGTAACGAATTCAACAAGGTATTGGCCGAGCTGAAACCCAGCGATTCCGACTAGCGCCTGCGGCAATCACCTATCCCTGAAACCACACAGGCGCTTAAAGGTTTCCTATACTGCGGTCTGTACCCCCTCAACCAACAGACCGGAACCATGGACATCCAGACTGATCACCGCTACGCCATCAACCTGAACGTCAGGGGCATACAGCCCTCCGCCACCCTCCGCATTAACGAACTCAGTAACCAACTGCGCGCCGAAGGCCGGGACATTATCAAACTGGGCCTAGGCCAGTCGCCGTTCCCGGTGCCCGAACGCGTGGTCGATGCCCTGCGCGAGCATGCCCATGAGAAGGATTACCTTCCAGTGAAAGGCCTTAAGGCCCTGCGGGAATCGATCTCGGGTTACATCAATCGCAGTGAACGTATGCGCTGCACCTGGGAAGATGTGCTGATCGGCCCCGGATCCAAGGAACTGCTGTTCATGCTGCAGCTGGCCTACTATGGCGACTTGCTGATTCCGCGCCCAAGCTGGGTATCCTACGCGCCTCAGGCCCGCATTATCGGCCGTTCGGTACACTGGCTGCCAACGCACGCGGAAAACAACTGGCAGCTGACGGCAGAAGAACTGGACATCATCTGCCGCGACGACCCGTCACGGCCGCGCATACTGATCATGAACTATCCATCCAACCCAACGGGCTGCACCTACACAGACGACCAGTTGCTGGCCATTGCCAACGTCGCCCGCAAGTACAAGCTCATCCTGCTGTCGGACGAGATCTATGGCGAAGTCCACTTCGAGGGCCGGCACAAGTCCATTGCCCGCTATTACCCCGAAGGCACGATCATCAGCACCGGCCTGAGCAAGTGGGCTGGCGCGGGTGGCTGGCGCCTCGGTACGTTTATTTTCCCGCCGGAGTTGCGGCCATTACAGGACGCCATGGCAATCATCGCCAGCGAAACCTACACCGCAACCAGTGCTCCGATCCAACATGCGGCCATTGCCGCATTTAATGGTGGCGAAGACCTGGATGAGTACCTGAAGCAGTCACGCCGGGTGCTCAAGGTGGTGGGCGAATACCTCCATCGCCGCCTGACGGATATGGGGGCCGTGGTGCAAAAGCCCGAGGGTGCGTTCTACCTGTTCCCGGACTTTTCCAACTTCCGCGAGGCTTTGGCGCGTCGAGACATCAAAACCAGCCAGGCACTGTGTCAGTCGCTGCTGGAAAATACCGGCGTGGCCATCCTGCCGGCCAGTGATTTCGGCTTTGTCCCGGACCATCTTGCCGCACGTCTCGCGTTTGTGGATTTTGACGGTGCTGAGGCTCTGGCGCTGGCCGGAACGGAGTACGGTGAACAGGAACTGAGCGACGATTTCGTCAAACAGGCCTGTCCGCGACTGGTGACCGCCATGGACAAGATGGAGCAGTGGCTCACCGGCCTGTAACAGGGTCGTGATAGACTGGCGCCCTCATTCCAGATCGGAGGGCGTCATCATGTCTAACCCGGAAGCCATTACCGCCATTGCGGATTTCGCCGAAGAGCTGGCCCTGAGGGCCGGTGAGTTGATCAAGCACGAACGAGAACAGAACACCCTTCGCACCGACTACAAACAGCAGACGGAGTTGGTCACCCACGCTGACGTGATGGCCGACGAGATGATCACCGGCGCCATTCGCGAGCGCTTCCCGAACCATCGCATCCTCTCAGAAGAAACCATGCCGGACTTGAGCCAGGCCGAACACCTGGACACTCCACTGTGGATCATCGACCCCATCGACGGCACTGTGAATTACGCCTACGGCCACCCCCAGGTCGCGATCTCCATCGCCTATGCGGAAAAGGGGCGGGTGCAGGCTGGCGTTGTACATGCTCCGTTTTCGGGTGAAACCTTCCGTGCCACACGGGGTAACGGCGCCGCCCTGAATGGCAACCCCATCAAACACAGTGGGGCGACACTGCCGAGGGATTCGCTATTCGCAACCGGCTTCCCCTACACCAAGGACAGCCTTGAACCCCTGATAAGCCGGCTGGAAGCCATGATCCATCAATGCCGGGATCTGCGCCGTATCGGCTCCGCGGCATTGGACATCTGCTGGGTGGCCTGCGGGCGGCTGGACATCTACTACGAAAATGTCAGCCCCTGGGACTTCGCGGCAGCAAGGCTGATTGCGCTGGAGGCGGGCGCGACAGCGGGACATTTCAGTGAGGTACCGGAGGGCTATCCGGCGGACTTGTGGGGGCGGGATATCCTGATATCAGCCCCGGCGGTCTGGGAGACGGTACGTAACATCCTGCGTAAAGCGTCGGGCTACGATTGAGCGCCCCAGACCGCTTCTGAAACCAGGCCCCAGGCCTCGTCAAAGTCGTTGGAGGGTAATCGGGAGAATGACGAGCGGACATAGCGCTGAACCCGGCCTTCCATAAACACCAGTACGAAATCTGCGCCTCGAGCTGAACTGGTTCTGGGGCGCAATCCCTGACGAATCTCGCCTTCTTTTAAGGCCTGACGTACCTGGGTTTCCAGACGTTCGAAGAACTGCGACGCTCGCTTGCGCAGGGCTTCATTCTCCCCCATCAACGCATCTCCGGTCAGCACCGTGCACAGCCCCGGATTGCGCTCGGCAAACACCAGCACCAAATGCACGAGTTGCTGCAACCGAACCCGAACATCCTCCTGCTCCTGCAGGATGACCTGGCAACGCGAAAACACTGCCTCCTCGGCAAACTCGATCAGCGCCTCAAACATTTTTCGTTTACTGGGGAAATGGCGATACAACGCCGCCTCGGTAACCCCGACGGATTTGGCAAGGCCAGCGGTGGTAATTCGTGCTCCCGGATCTTTCTCCAGAAGCTCCACGAGGGCATGAAGAATCGCTTCACGGCGACTGATTTTTTGTTCTGTCATAACAGGACTGCAGCGCTCTGTTTATCTGCGGAATTTGGGTACAGGCGGGCGCGTCCATTCGGGACCGTAAAAAACAGGGATGTTTTTTACGGTCCTACAGGGACGTATTCACGGCGTGTCCCGAATGGACGCGCCCGTCTGTACTGGCATCATCAGCTGAAATTCTGGACCAGATCAGAAGAAAGTACCATCAATGGGGGACGACGCACTGGCATAGAGCTTCTTCGGCATACGCCCCGCCAGATAGGCATCGCGACCCGACTCAATGGCCAGGCGCATCGCCTTGGCCATGCGGATCGGGTCCTGGGCCTGGGCGATGGCGGTGTTCATCAGCACGCCATCGCAACCCAACTCCATTGCCAGGGTTGCATCAGAAGCGGTACCTACACCGGCATCCACCAGCACCGGTACGTTGGCGTTCTCGACGATCAGGCGGATGTTATAGCGGTTCTGGATACCCAGGCCGGAGCCAATTGGCGCCCCCAGCGGCATGATGGCGATACAGCCCATTTCCTCAAGGCGCTTGGCCAGCAGCGGGTCGTCCGAGCAATACACCATCACCTTGAACCCATCGCGGATCAGCTCTTCTGCGGCCACCAGGGTTTCGGTCATGTTCGGGTACAGGGTCTTTTCCTCACCCAGCACTTCCAGCTTGACCAGATCATGACCATCCAGCAACTCCCGTGCGAGCTTGCAGGTGCGCACGGCATCTTTTGCGGTGTAACAGCCAGCGGTGTTCGGCAGCATGGTGTAGCGCTCAGGCGATACCACGTCCAACAAACTTGGTTCATCCGGGTTCTGGCCCAAGTTGGTACGGCGCACGGCAAAGGTGACAATCTCCGCCCCGCTGGCTTCAATCGCATGGCCGGTTTCAGCCATGTCCCGGTACTTACCGGTGCCTACCAACAACCGGGACTGGTATCCCCGGCCGGCGATTTCAAGCGGTTTGTCTTCGGGAAGCGGTCTTTCGGAACGGTCACTCATGCTGAACACCTGAACTTGTTGATAAAATCGTGAAAAAGAATGGCAGTGCTGCAGCTAACCACCGCCGATGGCGTGAACCACTTCTACCTTGTCACCTTCGTTGAGGCTGAAGGTGGCGTGCTGGCTGCGGGGAACAATATCTTCGTTGACTTCCACAGCGAATCGCTTGCCGACCAATGCCATCCGCTCTATCAATACCGCGACAGTGACTTCCTCGGGAAGCTCCATGGCGTCGCCGTTGACCTGTACCTGCATAACGTTACCTGCCTTGAACATCTGTTTCTAACGCCTGAATCCCGCGATCACAACCAATATCCAGCCCACCATAAACCCCATTCCTCCGACCGGTGTAACCGGCCCCACCCAGCGAAGGTCGGTTAGTACCAGAAGGTACAGGCTGCCACTGAACAACAGGATTCCGGCAACAAAAAAGCCGGCCGCAATGCCGAGCAAACGCCGCGACAGCCCCGCAACCGGGAGTATCGCGACAAGAATTAACGCCAATGAGTGGTATACCTGATATGTGACGGCAGTCTGGAAAACTTCAAGCCCCCGCTCGTCAATTACACCACGCAACCCGTGTGCACCAAAGGCTCCTGCCATCACCGCTAACAGGGCAAACAGCGCGCCCAACACCAGCGCCGGGCGAAGGGGTGCTAGGTGCCTAGCAGTCACAGTGGATCTTTTCCCCGGTATCCAGATTCATCAAGGTGAGCTTACCGCCCCAGACACAACCGGTATCGAGCCCGAAATAGCGCGTGCTTTCGGTCTGGCCCTCCAGGGCCGCCCAGTGGCCGAACACCACACGCACATCATCCTGGCGAGGGAAGCGAAACCAGGGCGCAAAGCCATCCGGCGCCGACTCGGCCGACTCTTTAGCGGCAAGCTCCAGCGTGCCATCCTCGGCAATAAACCGCATACGGGTGAAATAGTTGGTAATAACGCGCCATCGATCCATCCCACTGAGGTCCGGGTGCCAACGTTCAGGCCGGTTCCCGTACATATCCGCAAAGTAGCTTTCGGCCTCGGGACCGCGAATCACCGCCTCCACTTCCCGGCTGTAGCCGACCGCGTCTTCCACTGACCAGATATGGGGCAGCCCGGCGTGGACCATCACCAGATTGCGGTCTTCATCGTGAACACAGAGGTTCTGCTGCCGGAGCCAATCAAAAAGCCGTTGGTGATCCGGCGCCTCGAGTATATCGGCAAGCGTGTCTTTGTTCTTCAGGGCGTGACCACCCAAGGCCACCGCCAGCAGGTGCAGATCGTGATTGCCCAACACCACCACAGCAGAACTACCCAGGCTTTCAACGTAACGCAGGGTTTCCAGCGAAGACGGGCCGCGGTTGATCAGGTCACCGGCCACCCAGAGCCGGTCCCGCGACGGCGAGAAACCCACCTTGGCGAGCACATCCAGGAGACGCTCGTAGCAGCCCTGGATATCGCCAATGGCGTAATCAGTCATGACTTACCTCATCAGCACCGAAATTTTCAGATCTACTGTCTGCCAACAAATCGGCAATCGCAACATACTCTGCCAGGCCAAGGTTTTCCGGACGCAGGCCATCGTTGATGCCGACACTGTTGAGTTGTTCCACGGAAACCATGCCGGCCAGCGCCTTTCGGAGGGTTTTTCGCCGGGCGCTGAAGGCGGTGCGTACCACTGCCTGCAACAGCTTATAATCCTTTGCCGGATGCGGCAGCGTCTTGTGGGGTACCAGCCGAACGATGGCGGAATCCACTTTCGGCGCCGGCCGGAAAGCGCCTGGCCCGACTTCAAACAGCGGCTGCACCCGGCAGAAATACTGGGTCATGATCCCCAACCGGCCGTAATTGTTGTCTCCGGGCACCGCCGCCATCCGCTGAACCACTTCCTTCTGCAGCATGAAATGCATGTCTTGCACCACGCCAGAATGCCCCAGCAGGTGAAAAATCAATGGCGTGGAAATATTGTACGGCAGGTTGCCGATGATCCTCAGGGGCTTATCGTCAACCAGTTCGCCGAAATCAAACTTCAACGCATCCGCTTCATGGATGCGGAAGTTGGGGTAATTGAAAAATTTGGTCCGGAGCACGGGAATCAGGTCCCGATCCAGCTCCACCACCTGGAGGTTTGAGTTAACGGCAAGCATTTCCTCGGTGAGAGCGCCCAGGCCGGGACCGATTTCCACAAGGGCATCGTCCGGCCTGGGATGGATAGCGCGAATGATGCGTTCAATGACGCCGGGGTCGTGAAGAAAGTTCTGACCGAAGCGTTTCCGGGCCTGATGGCCGTGTTTGCTACTCACTCGATAGTATCTCTTTTCGCTGAGGTTGCCATTCGTTCGCCCACCCGGATTGCCGTTTCCAGGCTGCCGGCATCTGCTCTGCCGGTGCCGGCCAGATCGAGGGCGGTGCCGTGGTCGACGGAGGTTCGCACAATGGGCAGGCCCAGGGTGATATTGACCGCCCGGCCGAAGCCCTGGAACTTGAGAACCGGCAGACCCTGGTCATGGTACATGGCCAAAACCGCATCAGCGTTGTCGAGCCAATGGGGGGTGAACAAGGTGTCCGCCGGCAATGGGCCGGTCAGGTCGATGCCTTCCCGACGCAGGTTGTCCAGGCTCGGCTCGATGACGTCGATTTCCTCCCGGCCCAGATGTCCGCCTTCGCCGGCGTGGGGATTCAGGCCGGCAACCAGTATCCTGGGGTGCTGCAGGCCGAAGAACTTGCGCAGGTCATGGTCCAGAATACGGGTGACCTGGGTCAGGCGCTCAGCCGTAATCGCGGCAGAGACGTCCTTCAGGGGCAAATGCGTAGTGACCAGCGCGACCCGAAGTTCATCGGTGGCCAGCATCATCACCACACGCTCAACGCCGCAGAGTTCCTGCAGGAACTCCGTGTGGCCACTAAAGGCAATGCCGGCATTGTTGATGATGCCCTTGTGGACCGGAGCCGTCACCATGCCGTCGAAGGTGCCATCAAGGCAGCCCTGGGCGGCTATTCGCAGGGTTTCCAGAACATAGGCGCTATTCGCCGGATCCAGATGGCCGGCCGTGGTGGACGCCAGTCCATCAACGGAAAGCACGGAGAGCCGGCCCGGTTCAACGGTGGCTGGCGCCCCCGGAGCCCAGTCCTCCAGCGCCACCTCCAACCCAAGCAGCCGGGCCCTCGCCTCCAGCAGAGGTTTACTGGCCACCACCACAATGCCGGGCCCACGCTTTACCAGGGCCAGTTGCAGGCAAAGCTCCGGGCCAATGCCCGCAGGTTCGCCCGCTGTCAGTGCGAGGATGACCGGCTGTGTCATGATTGGCTGTCAGCTCCGTAGCCGCTCTTGAACTCAATGAACGCCTCGTCGCGGATCTCACGCAGCCAGTTCTGCAGTTCGGTATCAAACTTGCGTCGATAGATGGCCTGCCGCGCCTCGGATTCCCGTACATCACCACTGATGTCCTGCTGGCGACGGTCCTGAACCTGCAGGATGTGCCAGCCAAACTGGGAGCGGAACGGACCTTTGAGCTCACCTACATCCGCCTCCATCATCGCCTGTTCGAATTCCGGCACCATCTGTCCGGGACTGACCCAGCCGAGGTTGCCACCGTCAGAGCCGGAAACCGGGTCATCAGAGTGCTCCCTGGCGATGACGGCGAAATCGGCGCCGTTGTCGATTTGCTGGTAGAAATCGCGAATGGTTGCTTCCGCCTGAGCTTCCGACACGGTTTCCGATGTGCGTACCAGGATGTGACGGACTTTCGACTGCTCGATGAACTGTGCTTTATCACCGCCGCGGCGATCCATTACCATCACCAGGTGGAAGCCGCTGCTGTTCCTTAGTACGGGGGAGACGGTTCCGGTTTCAAGATCCGGGACCACATCGGCCACCAATGACGGCAGTTGGTTCTCGGCACGCCATCCCATGTTGCCACCGTCGAGGGCATTGCTGGCATCGGATTCGGCAACGGCAACAGAGCGAAAGTCCCGCCCCTCGGCAATTTCTTCACGCAGTTGCTCCACCTTTTCACGGGCAGCGCTGGCCTCTTCCTCGTCATTAAAATCGTTCACCTCAATGAGGATATGGGCAAGCTCATACTCTGCATTGCTACGGCCCTGACCCTCCATTGCCGCAAGATAGTTCTCAACTTCCCGATCCGTAACCCGCACGCGATTGCCGACCTGGCGCTGCTGTACCCGGCTGGTAATCATCTCGTTGCGAATCTGCTCACGGGCCTCGCGATAGGTGACGCCTTCCTGGACCAGTTGTTGCTCGAACTGGGCCAGCGTCATATTGTTGCGCTGGGCGATGGATGCCAGGGTTTCATTGAGCTCGTTGTCGCTGATGCGCATCCCGGCCCTGTCCGCCATCTGTAACTGGATAGACTCGCTGATCAACTGCTCCAGAACCCGTTCTTCCAGAATGTCCCTGGGGGGCAACCCGGTTCCCTGAGCGCGCAGCCGCCCGGTGATGGTGTTGATCCGTGCCTCAAGCTCGGACTGAAGAATAACGTCGTCGTTAACGACCGCCACCACCTGATCAAGCAGTTTACGGTCCGCCTGCACGGTTGCGGATACCATCACAACCATCAGTGCCAGCATCATTTGTGCGCAATGGCGAAGGTTCGCCTTCATAGTCACCTCTAGTATGGAAGAATACTGCCTGTCACCCCGGCATCCCCAGCCTGTCTGCCAGGCATCAGCGATCACCGAAACGGCGACGTTCCCTTTCGTCAAAGCCGTAGATGGCTTCGGAAATCTGGCTGGACGATCCGCCGCTCCCGCCCAGTCCTTTGAGCTGGATCTGGAACAGCATGCGACTCTCAAGCTGTTCGTCGTCCGTCAGGTAGTTCTGGTGCACCAGCTGCACACTCCAGCAACAATTATTGTATTCCAGCCCGGCCAGTGAACCGACCGTACGATCAAGCTCGGAATCGTAGACCCAGCGGCCGATCAGACTAACACGGTCTGTGACAGGAATAACGCCCCCGATATCCGACTGTTCGAATTCGTCTCGCCGATAACTGTGCCCCAGGCTGGCCAGATAACGGTAATCATCAGAGTGAAAAATCAGCTGACTGCGACCCTCCTGCGTCTTACTGGTGTCTGGTTCCCACAAGCCGAAGGTTCGAATTTCCAGACCGCCCACCGGTCGCAAAACCATTTCACCGGCCAGCGGGGAGTCACTGGTATCAGAGGCACCCTCCCCTTCAAGCGACACCTCCCTGTCATCGTAATAGTGAACCTGGCCAATGCTGAAGCGGGCACGTTCAGCGCCGGTGAGCAGATCATTGAAACGGCTGGTCAGTGCCACCGTCAGTTGATTGCTGTCACCCACCCGATCACCGCCGCTGAAGCGGTTGCGTTGGAACAACTGGTCGAAACTGAACGAGCGAATGGCGGTATCGAAATCCGGAATGAACGACTGGTCCGCATCGGCGTCAGCCCAGGCGTAATAGAGCCGGGGTTCCAGGCTCTGGTTATAGGGAATATCGAACAGGCTGGACTGGCGATCAAAATACAGGCCGGAATCCCACTCCGCGACGGGAACGGTGCGATCAAAGCCAGGGTCACTCGCGGTGTAGTCCTCCAGCTCATAGCGTGTGTAATCGACACTGACGGAGGGTCTGGCATAGCCCCAAAGAGCCCGCATAGGCAACGCCACTTCGGGGATGGCCCGTAAGCGATGGCCGTTCGCCTGATCGAGCCCTGTCAGGTTGACATTGTCGCGATAAAAATACGTGTATTGGCTTTCCAGGGACACTTCCGTCGGCCCTGCATCGAATGTGGCGCCGTACAATACTTCCGGCAACTGCGAGTAGGGAACGTCCTCGTCGGCGATAGTATCAGTGATCGTCTGGTAGCCGTTGAGATAGGTCTCGAAATACTGGGAGGAATCCCGGTAGCGCACGCCACCACGGCGCCGTAGGTGCGTCGCGCTATTGATCTCGAGATTGCGGTTGAGGTCACTGAGGTAGTCGTCGTCGCTAACCACGGAATAATCCCCGTAGCCGGTCCATCCGTATCCGAATGTCGCGCGGGTACTGAAATCAAGCCCCCAGCGTTCCGCTTCCTCCGCGGGAAACTCCTCCTCGTACTCGGAGTCATTGCCTGCGTACCCCAACTGAAGTACCGATTCACCAACACTGCTAAGGTAACGCCCCTCCGCCTCGGTAAACAATCCACGCCCATGTATGTACTGGGGCGTCAGCGTAGCGTCGTAGTGCGGTGCCAGATTGAGGTAATAGGGTACCGACAGGAAAGCGCCGCTGCCCGCATTGGAGGTGCCGAAAGACGGATAAAGAAAGCCTGTCTTGCGGCGGTCGTCAATCGGGAAGCTGGCATAGGGCCAGTAGAACACCGGGATATCACTGATCTCAAGGCGCACATGCTTTGCCGTGCCCACACCTTCGCCCTGGTCCAGGAGAATGTCAGATGCCACGATGGACCAGTCGTTGTTGTCTGGGGCGCAGGTGGTCAGTGAGCCGCCACGAATCCGCACCTGGTCTTCCGCCGTGCGGGAAAGCTGAGTGGCGGAACCCCGCATTTCCGGGCCGTGCAGGAGAAACGTCGCCGTATTGATGTCAACCCGGCCGCTGTTGACGTCGTAGTCCGCACGCTCGCCGGTCAGCAGGAAGCCGTCACCGCGGCTGGTCAACGGCCCTTCTATGGCTACAGCACCGGTTGCCTGAATATAACGGGCCTCGGAGCCCGTCACCCGGAACCCCGGCTGCTGCAGGCGAACATCTCCCCGCAGAAACAGTTCGTTGTCGAGTTCATACCGTGCATTGAGCCCACTGGCCTGCAGGGGCGCCTGACCATTTTTCGCTGCCGGCTCACCTGCACCTCCCTTTACCATTCCCGGGACCGCGGAAGGCAGATAACCACCCTCACAAAAGTCGGGCAGGGAACGGCGGACATCCTCCGGCAATTCAGACCTCGGCCGCCAGTCAATCTCGGCAGCTGAAGGAGCGGCTTCCTGGGCATAAACCACCGGTATTGGCGCCAACATCGCGCAGCTCACTGCGGACGCGAACGGCAACCCGGGACGGTGCCGCATGCGGGGCGTTGGCATTCGCAGCTTCCTTGTTGGGGCTGGCACGGTGAGCGGGTTCCTGTCCAGAATGGATTCGCAGCTGTCGGAGACACTTAACAGCGGCCTAGTTTACACGGCGCCCTTTGCCTTGTTAACGGAAACCGGTCTTTGTTAACGGAAACCAGCCATTGCTGCAAAACCGTTTTACCGCCTCTATACTGATCTGCTAACTTTCGGCCATGGGCCCGCTGTTCGTTGCGGCCAGGTCACCGATAACTTCTGAGCCAGGAAAACAGCCAATTTCATGGATACCCGCCTGACAATGCTCACCCAGTGGGTCAGAGACCTTCCCGGTTTTGACCAGGCGATGCCCGAGCCAGTATCCGGGGACGCGAGCTTCCGCCGCTACTTCCGCGTCAGCGGCGACCCTCATGGCACCGGGCCACAACCCTATATTGTGATGGATGCGCCGCCCGAGCATGAAGACTGCCACCCCTTCGTGGCTGTTGCCCATCACTGGCGCAGCCTCGATATCGCCGTGCCGGACATCGTCCATGAAGACCTGACCCGAGGTTTCCTGCTGCTGGAAGACTTCGGTGACGCACTGATGCTGGGTGCCGTTGATCACACCAACGCTGACCGGCTTTACGGCGCCGCAATGGATGAACTGGTCCGGATACAGCAGGCTGACGATGCACCTGACTACCCACTTCCAGCTTATGACATCGCCCTGCTGGATCGGGAAATGGCTTTGTTTCCGGACTGGTTGCTGACACAACAATTGGGACTGACCCTCTCCAACGGCGAACGCGCGCTGCTGGACACCACCTTCGCCTTCCTCCGAGAGAGCGCTCTGGCCCAGCCGGATGTGGCGGTGCACCGTGACTACCATTCCCGCAACCTGCTGGTCCGACCCGGCACCACAAGGCCCGGCGTGATCGACTTTCAGGACGCCGTACGCGGCCCGATCACTTACGATCTGGTATCGCTGCTGAAGGACTGCTATATCCGCTGGCCGGAAGAACGCATCGTTCGGTGGACAGAGCGTTTCCGCGTACTCAGTGCCGAGGCGGGCCTTCACAAGGCCGATCGGGACACCTTCCGCCAATGGCTGGAGCTCATGGGCATGCAGCGCCACCTGAAAGCCGCGGGTATCTTTGCCCGACTGGCCATTCGTGACGGTAAGACCGGCTTCCTGAAGGATGTTCCCCGCACCGTGGGCTATCTGGTAGAGGCCAGCAGCCGTCAGGCCGCCCTGCGCCACTTCCACGAATGGATCACGGAAACCGTGGTGCCGCCCATCGAGCAACAGATCGGCCCAGTGGAGACATTCGGCCAGTGAAAGCGATGATTCTCGCGGCCGGCAAAGGCGAGCGCATGCGGCCGCTGACCCTGACTACCCCGAAGCCGCTTCTGCCTGCCGGCGGCAAGCCGCTGATCGTGCACCACCTGGAACGGCTGAAAGCCGCTGGTTTCCGGGAAGTTGTGATCAACCACGCCTGGCTGGGCACGCAGATCGAAACGGAACTGGGTAACGGCAGTAGTATCGGGCTGGCCATTGAATACTCGCGGGAAAGCTCCCCCCTCGAGACCGCCGGCGGAATTCTCCAGGCACTGCCGCTGTTAACCAGCAGCGACGACGAGTGGTTCGTTGTGATCAACGGTGACATCTGGTGCGATTTTGATCTGGCCCAATTGACGCCACCCAAGCATGCAGACGCATTACTGGTCATGACGGGCAATCCTGACCACAACCCGGCGGGAGACTTCTGCCTGCGCGCGGATGGCTCGGTGATTGAGAGCGGCCCGGAAACGCTGACATTTACCGGCATCAGCCTACTGAACCGTCGTCTGTTTTCAGAACTGCCACCGGGCGCCCGAAAACTGGCACCAATCCTGCGGGGTGCCATGAACCGGGGACGGGTGCAAGGCATTCGCCATACCGGTCACTGGATGGATATCGGTACGCCCGAAAGACTCCGGGAGTTGGACCGGATGCTGAAGGAAGGCGGGGGCTGAGCCATGACCTCTGAGACCAGGGAGAACAACCTGCCCGCACGCATGGAAGCGGAGTTCAGTGAGCTGCTTGGAGAGTTGACCGCCTGCGGCCACCAGGCCAACGAATTGCTGGTCAGAACCCGACTGCCGCGTTGGTGCCGCCGGAGCCTGTTCTTTTTCCTGGGCTACATCGCCAAATCGGAAGGACGGGTAACGGAGAAAGACATCAGTTTCGCCGAAACCCTGATGAAGGCCCTGAAACTCTCCGGTCGCCAGCGGCGCAAAGCCATTGGCAATTTCCGCAAGGGCAAGACCGCTGAGCGCATCCCTACCCTGAAAGCCCTGGGCCTGCGCCTGACCCACAGAATCTGGCCCTCGCCCTCGCTACGCGTTGCCATCTGCCTTTGCCACGCGGCGCAACTGCAGGGACGCCCCGAGAAGCCCCGCCGCTATCGCTGCGAAGACGCCATTGACCAGATGGGACTGCCGATCAGAGTCAGCGATGACATTCTCGAAAGTTACGCCAGCAAGGTCTGGATCACCGAACCGGAAAGCCAGCCACGGCCCTCCAGCTTCGAGCAGGCCTGCCAGGTCCTCGGCGTTACCCGCCGTGACAGCCGCGAGGTTATCAAACGGGCCTACCGGAAGAAGGTGTCGGAATGCCACCCGGACAAACTGGCACAGCAGAAGCTGAGCCCGGCGGAACTGACCAGGGCGAAAGACCGCCTTCTGCGCTACCAGCAGGCCTGGGAACTGATCAGCCAGCGCCTTTCGGTTTGAATCCGACATTTTGAGTTCGACGCCAAGCTTGCTAGTATTCGGTATCAGAATCACTTCACTGAAGGCATGCCCACGGACCAGCGGCCTGCTAGACCCACTGAAAAGGAACATTCCCATGGGTAAGAAACTCGTCCTGCTCGGCGACATTGGAACCGATCACCAAGGCTTCCCTCCAACCCCTGTCATTACCGGCAGCGCTACCGTGCTGATCGACGGCAAGCCCGTTGCTCGACTCGGCGACCAGCTCTCCATGCACTCCAAGCCCAAGCATCCACCACACCCCCGCGCCATCGCAGCTGGAAGCCCAACCGTGCTGATTGAGGGCAAACCGGCCGCTCTGACCGGCGATGCCGTGAGCTGTGGCGGCGTTGTCATCGGCTCATCCACCGCCGTGGGTGGGTGATCATTTCCTAGCGTTCGGAATCAAGCCAGGCTGAGACGCGATTGGTAAGTGCTTGCGCCTCCCTGGGTTGTGGCTGTTCCGCCATTGCGACAGGTTGTCGTGAGTAACCTGCAACCCCTGCCCTCCGGAATGCAGCCTCGCGTTGCTTTGGCGACCTTTGAGTCGCGTCCCCGGCGCCCAATGAGCTGCGGGCACTGTATAGCTCCAGCACTTTCAGCCCTCCAGACTCACCAAACGACTCCGCCAGAGCTTTCGAATCGCCCTCATTAAACTCTGGCGCAATCCAGACCAATGCCGACACATCACGGCCCTCGCTGGCAGTAGCCGCGCGGGTGACATGACCAGCCGCCCGGCCGACGCCAGCCATGGCCACCCGGCTGTAACCACGACCAACCAGGTTACCAACCGCCGCAGCCAGGGACTTCTGGATGCGGGCGCGGTATTGGTTTGCCAATGCCTCGACATCCTCATTGGCCATCACATCAATCATCACCGACTCGCCGTCGTCCATAGGTTTTTCGCCCGTTTCATCGGCGGCGTCCGTTTCCTGCATGCCAGCGTCTTCGGGTGACCCGAAGCCCCGTTGTCGACGCGCTTCCTGTAACTCATACGGCAGTGTCTCAAGTCCAAGCACCATTACGGCCCAGCCGGCACGTGCCATCGGTTGCCGAAGGGCGGCAGCCAACCCGGAGGCGGGTGATTGCCCCTCATCGGCAAGAATCACCAGTGCGCCCTTCGCGGGGGTCTCGGATTCCGGCTCAAACAGGGCCAGCACACGCTCTTCTTCCGGCGGTTCCAGCCATACTGACGAGTCCGGCCAGATTCTGGCGATTGCGTCCGAATCGAGCCCCGTTGATATCAGCACCCTTTCAACAACCGACCCGGCGGATTTCTCAGCTTCCTGGTCTGTCATGTTGGCACTCTGGTCTTGCGCGCCTTTCTGCGCCTGCGCCAGAGCTGGCGGGGCCCAGAAAGCAACAAGGCAGACCAGGATAACCAACCCCTGTATAACCGGTTTTTCAATCCATCTGTTCACAGGCTGTCACTCATTCCGTGCGAAAAATCACCATCAAACTGGTAGACTAGCAGCTTTGCGGCCCAGCAGCCTTTTGCAGACTCTTGCAACGGCAACCGCCGTATGCACCATCATCGAGACCATTATCAAACCGTTCAAGAGAGCCGTCATGAACCCTTTCCAGATTGCCCCGTCCATTCTGTCAGCTGATTTTGCCCGACTGGGCGAGGAAGTCGATAACGTACTGGCCGCCGGCGCCGACATTGTCCACTTCGATGTCATGGACAACCACTACGTACCCAACCTGACCATCGGCCCCATGGTCTGCGAAGCATTGCGTAAGCACGGGGTTACCGCTCCAATTGACGTGCACCTGATGGTATCTCCGGTAGACGATCTGATCCGGATGTTCATCGATGCCGGCGCCAGCTACATCACCTTCCATCCGGAAGCCTCCAATCACATCGACCGTTCGCTGCAGTTGATTCGCGAAGGTGGGTGCAAGGCGGGTCTGGTGTTCAACCCGGCCACGCCACTGCACTACATTGATCACGTGATGGATAAACTGGATATGATCCTGCTGATGTCGGTAAACCCCGGCTTTGGCGGCCAGAAATTCATTCCCGGCACCCTCGACAAACTGCGCGAAGCCCGCAAGCGCATTGATGCCAGCGGCCGCAACATTCGCCTGGAAATCGACGGCGGCGTGAAAACCGACAACATCCGCGAGATCGCCGAGGCCGGCGCCGACACATTTGTCGCCGGCTCCGCCATCTTCAACACCGACGACTACAAGGCCACCATCGACAGGATGCGGGCGGAACTGGAACTGGCTCAAAAAGGCCTGAACCAATGAGCCTGGCGGGGCTGTTCAATCAGCGCTGGCCGGGGGTTGCCCTGTTTGACCTGGACGGAACACTGGTAGACAGTGCCCCCGATCTGGCGGCGGCCATTGACGCCATGCTGGAACAACTGGGGCGCCGCAAGGCCGGCGCTGACAATGTGCGCCAATGGGTGGGCAATGGCGCCAATATACTGGTACGGCGCGCCCTTGCCGGCCAGGCGAACTGGGAACCGGCAAGCCCTAGGGACGACGCCCTGTTCAACGATGCATTGGCGATGTTCTACCACGCCTACGAAAACCTTAATGGTCAGCATGCCGTGCTCTACGACGGCGTGGAGGAGTGTCTGACCCGTCTTGCAGACCACGGCTGTCGGATGGGCATCGTCACCAACAAACCAGAACAGTTTGTGGCACCGTTACTTGAGCAAATGGGCATCGAACACTGGTTCGACATCTGCATCGGCGGCGACACCCTGCCGGTGCGCAAACCAGAACCGCAACCGTTGATCCATGCCATGACCGAATTGGGCGGCACCCGGGGCACCACGGTGATGGTTGGGGACTCAGTCACCGACATCAGCGCGGCCCTGGCAGCCGGCATTCCTTCGGTGGCGGTGCGATACGGCTACAATTATGGGGCGCCCGTGGATACGCTCGGAGCGGATGCCGTTGTTGATTCCCTGGCCCAGCTTTTGTAATCTCACAGGATATTGATTTGAAACCTTCAATTCGGGAGATTCCTGCCGTGCAGGGACTGAGTCTGATGACAGCGCGTGGCGTACTGACAACCCGCGCGACACGATGGTGGCGATGGCGCACCGGCTGAATGCCGCCCGAAAGTCCACCATACAAATCAGATTTCAGGAACCGTTATCATGACACCCGAGCAATTCGCCGAGCTCGCCAAGGCCGGCTTTAATCGTATCCCCGTATACCGCGAAGTCCTCGCCGATCTGGATACGCCCCTGAGCACCTATTTCAAGCTGGCCAGTGGCCCCTACTCCTACCTGTTCGAATCCGTCCAGGGCGGCGAAAAGTGGGGTCGCTATTCCATCATCGGCCTGCCCAGCCGTGAAGTTCTCAAGGTCTACGATCACACCGTCACGATTACCCGCGACGACAAGGTGATCGAAGAAATCACCGTCGACGACCCGCTAGCCTTCGTGGAAGACTACCAGGCCCGCTTCAACGCGCCGGACCTTGAGGAATTGCCCCGCTTCAATGGCGGTCTGGTTGGCTATTTCGGTTATGACACCGTGCGCTACATCGAAAAGCGCCTGCGCAACACCTGCCCGCCGGACAGGATCGGCACGCCCGACATCCTGCTGATGGTGTCCGATGACGTTGTAGTGTTCGACAACCTTCGTGGCAAACTGCACCTGATTGTCCATGCCGACCCAAACCAGGAAGGCGCTTACGAACAGGCACTGCAGCGAATCGACGACCTGGAGTCCCGCCTGCACCGGCAGACGACCAACGCGCCCCGGACACCCGAGCATCTGCGCGGTAAAACCGTGGACGAGAGCGACTTCATTTCCGGGTTTAACCAGGAAAAGTTCGAAGCCGCCGTTGGCAGGATCAAGGAATACGTTCTGGACGGCGATGTGATGCAGACGGTGATCTCGCAACGCATGTCGATTCCGTTCGAGGCGCCACCGCTGAACCTGTATCGCTCGCTGAGGGTGCTGAACCCGTCCCCTTACATGTATTTTCTGGATCTGGGGGACTTCCAGATCGTAGGCTCGTCACCGGAAATCCTGGCGCGGGTGGAAGATGACGAAGTCACTGTGCGCCCGATTGCCGGCACCCGAAAGCGTGGCGCTACCGACGCCGAGGACCGGGCCATGGAAGCGGAACTGCTGGCCGACCCCAAGGAAATCGCCGAGCACCTGATGCTGATCGATCTGGGCCGCAACGACGCTGGCCGGGTGTCTGAGACCGGCACGGTGAAGCTGACGGACAAGATGATTGTGGAGCGTTACTCCCATGTGATGCACATCGTCTCCAACGTCACCGGTCGCCTGAAAGACAACACCAGTTGCCTGGACGTGTTGCGCGCCACCTTGCCAGCCGGCACCCTGAGCGGTGCCCCCAAGATTCGCGCCATGGAAATCATCGACGAACTGGAGCCGGTGAAGCGCGGCGTCTATGGCGGTGCCGTGGGTTATCTGTCGTTCAATGGCAACATGGACACCGCCATTGCCATCCGCACGGCCGTGATCAAAGACAACACCCTGCATATTCAGGCAGGCGCCGGCGTGGTGGCCGATTCGGTACCCCGCCTTGAGTGGAAGGAAACCATGAACAAGGGCCGCGCGATCTTCCGCGCTGTCGCCATGACCTACAACGATTTCGACCACTGAGGCGGAGGATAAGATTATGTTGCTGATGATCGATAACTACGACTCCTTCACCTACAACGTGGTGCAGTACCTGGCCGAGTTGGGCGAAGATGTTCATGTCTACCGCAACGATGAGATTACCGTGGAGGGCATTGAAGCCCTGAAACCGGAACGCCTCGTTGTCTCTCCCGGCCCCTGCACGCCCAATGAAGCGGGCATTTCCATGGCCACCATCCGCCACTTTGCCGGCAAGTTGCCGATTCTGGGTGTGTGTCTCGGCCACCAGGCCATCGGGCAGGTGTACGGCGGAAAGGTTATTCGCGCCGGGCAGGTGATGCACGGCAAGGTATCTGCGGTCTACCATAAGGACCAAGGCATTTTCCGTGGCCTGAGTAACCCGTTGAAGGCGACCCGCTATCACAGCCTGGTGATCGACAAAGACACCCTTCCGGATTGTCTGGAAGTCACCGCATGGACTCGCAATGACGATGGTTCGGTGGAAGAAATCATGGGCGTTCGGCACAAAACACTGCCCATCGAAGGCGTCCAGTTCCATCCAGAGTCTATTATGACGGAACAGGGTCATGAGCTGCTGCGCAACTTTCTGAAGACACAATAAGAGGCCACCACATGGACATGAAAGAAGCACTGAACCGCATCGCCTCCAATCTGGACCTGTCCACGGAGGAAATGAAGGACGTTATGCGCGTCGTCATGAAGGGTGAAGCCACCGATGCGCAGATTGGGGCCTTTCTCATGGGGTTGCGCATCAAGAGCGAAACCATCGACGAAATCACCGGCGCCACCGAAGTCATGCGGGAGCTGGCCACCCGCGTAACGGTCAACGCCGACCCGCTGGTGGATATCGTGGGCACCGGCGGTGACGGTGCCAACTTGTTCAACGTATCCACCGCGGCGTCTTTTGTGGTCGCCGCAGCCGGTGGCTTTGTGGCCAAGCATGGCAACCGTGCCGTGTCCTCCAAGAGCGGCAGCGCGGACCTGCTGGAAAAGCTGGGCATCAACCTGCAGATGGCGCCCGAGGAAGTCGCCCGCTGCGTGGAGGAGATCGGTGTCGGCTTCATGTTCGCCCCCGCCCATCATGGCGCCATGAAACACGCCATCGGGCCGCGCAAGGAACTGGGTTGCCGCACCATCTTCAATATCCTCGGTCCCATGACCAACCCGGCCAACGTCAAGCGCCAGTTGATCGGTGTGTTCACGAAAGAGCTTTGCCGCCCCATGGCGGAGGTTCTGCACCGCCTGGGCGCCGAGCACATCATGGTGGTGCACTCGAAAGATGGCCTGGACGAAATCAGCCTGGCCAGCGCCACCCATGTGGCGGAGCTGAAAAACGGCGAAGTCACTGAGTACGACATAACCCCGGAAGACCTGGGCATCAAGAGCCAGGCGTTGGTTGGTCTCACGGTGGATACCGCCGAGGACTCCCTTAAGCTGATCCGTGCCGCCTTCGGTCGTGGCCATGATGAAATGGCTGAGAAGGCTCGCGACCTGATCGCCCTGAACGCCGGCGCAGCAATTTATGTGGCTGGCCTGGCAAAGACGGCGTCGGAAGGCGTAGAGATGGCTCTGGACGCTATGGGTTCCGGCCTGGCGGCGGGCAAGATGTCTGAATTGGCTGACTTTTCGCAGTGTTTCTAAGACGGGCCTGATAATGACTGACAGACATCTGGACAAGACGCCTACCATCCTGCGAAAGATCGTTGATCGGAAGTGGGAGGAAATTGACGAGCGCACGCGCAGGGTTTC
>PBRG01000157.1 GCA_002726615.1 Marinobacter sp. | reverse complement strand
CTCTGGCCGCCGCCTGGCCGTCGGCGGACAAACTGCAGTGGATTCACGCCACCAGCGCCGGCGTGGATGCCTTGATGTTCCCGGACCTTATTGAAGGCGACGTCACCGTGACCAACGCCCGGGGCATCTTCGACCGCACCATTGCCGAGTATGTGTTGTGCACGATTCTGATGTTCGCCAAGGATTTTCCACGGTCCCTGCGCCTGCAGGCTGAGCACAAATGGCAGCATCGGGACACCGAAAGAGCCGAAGGCAAGCAGGTACTGATCGTCGGCGCCGGCTCCATTGGCGGCCAGATTGCCAGATTGTGTAAAGCCGCTGGCCTGAAGCCCCACGGCATTGCCCGTAAACCCCGCCACGACGACCCGAACTTTGTCGCCGTTCATGGTAATGATGACCTGACCGAGCAACTGGGCCTGGCGGATTTCGTGGTTATCGCCGCGCCTCTGACACCACAAACCGAAGGCCTGTTTAACGAAAAGGCCTTCAAATCCATGCGCAAGTCCGCCCGCCTGATCAACATCGGTCGCGGCCCGGTGGTCAAGACCGACGACCTGATTGCCGCCCTGAACAACGGCGACATCGCCGGCGCGGCGCTGGATGTGTTCGAGGAAGAACCCCTGCCAGCGGATCACCCGCTTTGGGATATGGACAACGTCATCATGACTGCCCATATGTCAGGGGACTTCATCGGCTGGAAGCGGGCGTTGACCGACCAGTTCCTGGAAAACCTGGACCGCTGGCACCAGGGTGAGGAGCTGTTCAATCTGGTGGATAAGAAATTGGGGTATGCCAGTAAGAAGTGAGCCCACTCGCCCAAACAAAAAAGCGGAAACCCCAAGACAGGATTTCCGCTTTTTTGAATCAATAGAACCTTCTCAGGCCAATCAGCTACCAGACAACGACGTATCCGAAGGATCGATCTCCATCTGCTGGATCGCAATCACTGCCTGGGTCCGGTTACGAACCCCCAGCTTACGGAACACCGCCGTGATATGGGCCTTGATGGTGGCCTCCGAGACATCCAGATCATAAGCGATCTGTTTGTTCAGAAGCCCCTCGGCCAGCATACCCAGCACCCGGAACTGCTGCGGCGTCAGTGACGCCAGTTTTTCAGAGAAGTCCGTCATGTCTGAATGCATTCGCTCGATCTTGTCCGCCACACCCTCCGGCAACCAGACATCCCCTTCCAGGACTGCCTGAATCGCCTCGGTGATGGTCGGCAGAGGCGCCGACTTCGGAATGAAGCCCGACGCCCCATAATCGATCGAACGGCGCATCACCTGCATTTCTTCCGATCCTGACACCACCACCACCGGCAGGCCGGGATATTGCCCGCGCATGAACACGAGCCCCGAAAAGCCGTGGGCGCCCGGCATGTTCAGATCCAGTAACACCAGATCCGCATCCGGATGCGACTCTACCGCCGCCTGCAGCGCCTTGATGCTGTCCACTTCCACTGTCTTGGCATCAGGTACCGCCTGACTGACCGCCTGTTTCAGAGCTGCCCGAAACAGCGGGTGATCATCGGCGACGATAATGGTTTGTGTCATTCAACAAATTCCTCACAGGGTCACAGCCTGATAACAAGCAGGCCTTACTTGTTCGCACGACCGCTGATCAGGTCATCCACCACACCCGGGTCCGCCAGGGTGGAGGTATCGCCCAACTGATCGTGCTCGTTCGACGCAATTTTACGCAAAATCCGACGCATAATCTTGCCAGAACGAGTCTTGGGCAGTCCAGGTGCCCATTGAATCACGTCTGGAGAGGCAATGGGGCCGATTTCCTTGCGAACCCACTGGACCAACTCTTTCTTGAGCTCATCCGACGGCTCCTCTCCGTGAACCAGAGTGACATAGACGTATATGCCTTGCCCCTTGATGTCGTGAGGGTAGCCTACCACAGCCGCCTCGGCGACCTTGTCGTGTGCCACCAGTGCGCTTTCCACTTCAGCCGTACCCAGGCGGTGTCCTGAGACGTTCAGAACGTCATCAACACGACCGGTAATCCAGTAGTAACCGTCCTCGTCGCGACGGGCTCCGTCACCAGTAAAGTACATGCCTTTATAGGTACTGAAGTAGGTCTGCTTGAAGCGCTCATGGTCGCCGAAGATGGTGCGCATCTGGCCAGGCCAGCTGTCCAGTATCACCAGGTTACCCTCGGTCTTGCCTTCCAGGATCTTGCCATCGTTGTCCACCAACGCCGGCTTCACGCCAAAGAACGGCACGGTCGCGGAACCAGGCTTCAGATCAATGGCGCCCGGCAGCGGCGATATCAGGATGCCACCGGTCTCGGTCTGCCACCAGGTGTCCACAATCGGGCATTTGCTGTTACCGATCACGCGGTGGTACCACTCCCAGGCTTCCGGGTTAATTGGCTCACCCACCGAGCCCAGCAGGCGCAGACTGTCGCGGGTGGTGCCGTTCATGCACGACTCGCCCTCGGCCATCAGAGCACGGATGGCAGTGGGTGCGGTGTACAGGATATTGACCTTGTGCTTGTCCACCACCTGGCCCATGCGGGACGTGTCCGGGTAGTTGGGTACACCTTCAAACAGAACGGTGACAGCGCCGTTGGCAAGCGGGCCGTACAGAATGTAGCTGTGACCGGTGACCCAACCGAAGTCCGCAGTACACCAATAGACGTCGCCATCATGGTAATCAAACACGTACTCATGGGTCATGGAGGTATACACCATGTACCCGCCCGTGGTGTGCAGTACGCCTTTCGGGGCGCCGGTGGAACCTGAGGTGTAAAGCATGAACAGCGGGTCTTCGGCGTTCATGGGCTCTGCCGGGCAATCTGTGGACGCACCCTTCATCAGCTCTTCGTAACTCACATCGCGACCGTCTTTCCAGGGCACATCGCCACCGGTGCGTTTGACCACGATAACCTTGTCCACGTCGGCGCCGGCTTCTTTGCTCAGCGCGGCGTCGACATTTTTCTTGAGCGGTATTTTGCGACCACCGCGGACACCTTCATCGGCCGTTACCACGAACCGGGATTTACCGTTAGCAATCCGGGCACCCAGTGCTTCCGGCGAAAACCCGCCGAAGACAACGGAATGGATGGCGCCGATGCGGGCACAGGCCAGCATGGCAACACCTGTTTCAACAATCATGGGCATATAGATCGTAACAACATCGCCCTTCTTGACGCCCTGATCTTTCAGGACGTTCGCGAACTTACAGGTTTCTTCGTACAGTTCGCGGTAGGTCACGTTGCGGGAATCAGCCGGGTCGTCGCCCTCGAAAATAATGGCCGTCTGGTCACCGCGCTTCTCCAGGTGACGGTCCAGGCAGTTGGCGGCGGCGTTCAGTTGGCCGTCTTCAAACCATTTGATGGATAGGTTGTCGTAGTCGTAAGTGGTGTTTTTTACCTTCGAGAAGGGCTTGATCCAGTCCAGTCGCTTGCCGTGTTCGGCCCAGAAGGTTTCCGGGTCATCCACCGACTGTTGGTACATTTTCTCGTACTGATCCCGGTTTAGCAGGGCCCGTTTGGCGACGTCCGGGCTTACCGGATAAACCTGTTTATCAGTCATTGTGCTCCCCCTTATTAGTCAGAGTCTGTTGTCATTATCGGTTATTTAATAAAGAGCGTGACGGGCAAAAAAAGCCCTGAAGACGGATACACATAGTTCAACACGCGCGCCAGTGAACAATGAATTAGACTAACGTCCCAATCCGCCAGCACTTTTAGCCAGAATGACGGTCTCACGAGGGGCGACCCTATGTTCTGGAGCCTGCTCTAAAGGATAGTCCTGCCAGCAGAAACAACAAGTGACGTTCCGGACCCCGGGAACCGGGGTCCGGATAGAAAGGACAGCCGACTGATGGGGTATCAGGCGGCCTTCTTGTGGGTCTGGGCGGCCCGCAGGCTGTACAGTTTCCGCTCCTTGAGAGCGTAGCGGTTAAGGCCTCCAAGGTGGATCTTGCACAGGTACAGCTGCCAGTCGATCTGACGCGCATCCACCGGAAACAGGACTCGATCCAGTTTCCCCATCCGGGAGGCCAGGGCCATCAGCGAATCGTTGCGGAAAATGTAATCCGGTGCCGTGTAAAAACCAAAGATGGTGGCGAGTGAACGCGTGGTATCGAGGTTTTTAAGGACCTTCAGCTCACGGTTCTGGCCAGCCAGTCTCAATGCCTTGCCTGCAATGGACAATGGCACGCGCATGCCGCCAACCACAACATCAAACAGCTTGCGATTGACCGCCACAAACGGTTTCGTGGGCCGTCGGTAGAACAACTGGCCATACGACGCATAGTTGGACTTGGCTTCTGCCATCAGGTAGTCAATGAACTTACCCAGCGAAATCGGATTTGAACTGCCACTGCAGCACTGGTAGATGCGGCGTTGCGCAGGCTCGGAAATGGCTTCTGCCAGGGACAGGATGATGCTGTTGGCCACCAGGTCCACCGGGATCACATCTATAATGCCGCTACGCTTGCCTGGGAACAGGGATACCTTCTCGCGGGCGTAGGCGAGGATGATGGCGTCCGCCACCTTCACGCCTTCAATCCATCCCGGAGAGGGCTCTTCCAGTGCACTTTCAATGATGGAGGGGCGAACAATCGTGAGTGATCGCCCGGAAAGGGCTTTCATCAGGAGTTGCTCACCCAGCCATTTGGTAAACGTGTAGGTGTCGCTCCAGCCGTAGTGGTTGGCCTCGCGAATGCCCAGGTCCACTAGCTTTTTCTCAAGCACTTTGCCGGAGTATCGGGCCTTCACGTCGGAGATCTTGTCCTGCAGAAGGTGTACAAGCTCTTCCGTTTCATAGTATCCGTCGGTGCTGCGGGGGATAGACTCGCCCGCCGGCTTGATGACGGACTCCGTGATCTGGCCGGAATTCTTGCCGTTGACGTAGCAGGTGGATACCTGGATAACCGCCATGGTGCTATTGAGCTCCGCCAGGGCGGCAACGTTCTCCAGGCACAGGGTATTGATTTTCAGTGCCTTGTCGAGCTCCTCCCGGAAGTTGACGCTGGCTGCGGAATTGATAAACGCGTCGACCTGCCCGGCAAGCGCGCGGAACCGTTCTGGCGGAAGCCCAAAACGGGGCTCAGTCACTTCACCGGTGATGCAGTGAACGCGTTCCTCAAGAAAGGTTTCGAACGCCTCGTTGTCATCGTGTCGAAGGCGCTCGAATACAGACGAACTGGCGATCTCATTGAGGAATCGCTCACGCGCCGCTGGATGCCTTTTGTTACCACGGATAAGCAGATGGATTCCGCCAATATCCGGCACCGTGCGAATCAATTTTTCCAGTACCACCTTACCGAGAAACCCGGTGGTGCCGGTGATCAGCACGTGTTTACCGCGTAGCTGCTCAAGAACACCGGACGCTGACGCTCCGTTTTGTTGCTGCTGTGTTGCCATAGCGAGAACTCCTTCTCAAATTCACTGTGTAGCCATCAAATTGCGGTAGTTTTCAGGTAAGAGACTGCCTGCCTCTTGCCTCTGCATTTTGCGGGCCACGATTCCGGGAATAGGGCTGATTTTTGCACAGACCGAATGACAGTGCGGTGACATAGGGCAAAGTTACGCTACAAACTGCATCAATAAAATGACAATAAAATAAGGTGACTAAATGCAAAAAAAGGCGTGGAGAAAAACCGGATAAAAGACGCTCAGGAACCGTTCTTGTCTGTGCCTCCCAGCGAGCGCAAAAGCTGGTCCAGGGAGATATTGGACGGCTGTTCCTTAAGCGCTCGGATCAACCGGCTCTGCTCGCCAAAGCTGATACGGTCATAGTAGGGTTCCCGCTCTGGCCTGTTTGCCATTGGTTCCGGCTTGCGTGGAACCACCGCAGGGTCAATCTCTGAGGCGAGGTGGCGAAGATGGGTCGCCATATGCTCTCTTTGTTCCTTTTCCAGCTTTTCCCAATTGAGGGAGGCTAAGCCGGTCTGGATAATCTCAACGGTATCTGCGTCCATTTTGCGCCCCAACAGTGCAAAAAGACTCTGGAACGCTTCATAACGCAGCAGCGGCTTTTCATCGCTGCCTGCCAGTATCTTGCCGAGTTCCGCGGTCAGTCGTTTGCACTCCTGGGCTGGGTCCACCGGTGCCCGTGGTTGCTCGCTGCCCGCTGAGCGATCTGTATCTGATGCTCCTGTTTCAGCTGGGCTGGAGGAGACCCGATGCCAATAGGCGGCAATCCCGGCCTTGCGAGGCGGCAACTGGCGTAGCCGCACATTCAACATGTCGGCCAATGTGCGGAACTGGCGGGTGGACGGATCGGAAGCCCGCATCAACGCCACCGGACGCTGATTCATCACCGACTGGCGCAGAGTTTCGTCACGCCAGATCGCACCCAGGTAATGCAATTGCAACCCCAGGTGTCGCACCGCAGCGGCATCAAGGCGCTGAAACACGGAGCGAGCCTGACTTGCACCCTGGGCCATGTTCACCAACACGCTCGGCGTCCTTCGGTAGCCACGGCGAATCAGCAGTTTGATCAGGGAGAAGGCATCGGTCAGCGATGCGGGGTCTGGCGTGACCACGACGCAGGCCAGTTCCGCCGCCGCAATCATGTGCATGCCGGTCTTCTGCAAGCCGGAGGCAGTGTCTGTGATCACGTAGTCGTAATTTTTCTCTAGCCTCGACAACGCCTTGAGTACACGGAGACTTTCTTCAGCAGCCATGTCGACACATTGCTCGACCCCCGAGGCGCCGGGAATGATGTGCAGCCCCCACTCCGATTCCATGATCACATCGCGGAGGGAGCACTCATTGGCCATTACGTTAGCCAGGGTCCGTTCCGGATACCGGCCCAGCATGATACTGACATTAGCCAGATCCGTGTCACCATCCAGCAACAATACTCTGTAACCCTCTCGCGCAAGGGTCAGGGAAAGGTTCAGTGCCACCGATGTTTTTCCGACACCACCCTTGCCACCGGTAATCGCCAGTGTTCTGGGTTGCTTCGGAATGTGCCTGGAAGTGCGGGAGTCGGTCATGAATGCCTATAGGCGCTGTCTTGTCCGTCGACTGACACGTGATCCGGGTGAAATTTGAGTACTGTGTCAAAGTGTAACCCGGACGGAGTTCTAACTGTAGACAAAAAGAGGCGGGTTGCCTGCCCAATAATGGACGGTTTTGCGACATTTAACCTGTAAAAAGTTTACACACATCCAAACACAGGTAATACTCTGCTTAAAAAAGGACCAATAACTGTTTAATAAACGCAGCTTATTGTCTAAGCTCCATCGGGTTAGTATTTATGAACAAGTCGTCAGATACTAACGACAATATCTGGCGCGTTATACAGGCAGGCCTATGCTGATTGCCCCTGACATACAGCTACCGAGTCTCCCAGAGGTTACCCTTAGGGTGCTTGAAGCCTGTCATCAGGACGAAAATTATCGCCGAATAAGCGATATTGTTTCTGCCGACACCGCTCTGGTTACTCGTGTTCTCGCCCTGGCCAACTCAGCATTGTATGGCCCCACCTCGCAAATACGCTCCATTGACCAGGCGCTGCTCAGGCTGGGAACACGACGATTCCATACTCTGGTTCTGACTGCGGCACTGCGCCAGCTCCTTTACGAACTCGGGGCAGACCAGTGGCAACAGCTAAGGGACTTCTGGCGCCATTCACTGACCACCGCTCTGACTGCCAGGGCCCTGGCAACACTGACGCGCTACCCCGAACCCGACCAGGCGTTCATGCTGGGAATGCTGCACAATGTGGGCGAGCTGATCGCGCTGAAAACCCCGCCTGGAGAGACCCAGCAATACTACCTTGACCACCAGTCCGATATTGCTGCCGAACTGGTAGATTCATGGGGTCTGGGACCCATGGCAGTTGATGCTATGCGCTACCAACAGGCCATGCCAACGGAAATACGAGATGCCGGACACCTGGTCAAACTGATTAGCCTGGCAACACGCCTGGCACTTTCGGACGCGGTGGGCATTGCTGCAGCGGGGACCATTTTTGGCCTCAATGAAGAACTCACGCGAGAGATCAACCGCAGGATCG
>PBRG01000156.1 GCA_002726615.1 Marinobacter sp. | reverse complement strand
CAGCGATGCATGTCACCACCCTACTGTTGCTTCAGCAATCCTGATTATTACACATGAGTAAAAGTAATTTCACGATAACGGTCATTATAAACATTGATGCAGCAAATATAATGACCAGATCATTCGGGCAGTGTCCAGATACAGACGCATCACAAACGGAGCGAATTATGAGCGAGATGATCAAATCAAAAGCAGCTATCGCCTGGGGGCCGGGGCAACCCCTCTCCATCGAAGAAGTGGATGTAATGCCGCCGAAAGCCGGCGAAGTTCTGGTGCGGATAATCGCTACCGGCGTATGTCACACCGACGCGTTTACGCTTTCCGGAGACGATCCCGAAGGCAATTTCCCCGCGATTCTGGGCCATGAAGGCGGCGGCATCGTTGAAGCCGTCGGCGAAGGTGTCACGAGTGTCGAGATTGGAGATCACGTTATTCCCCTGTACACGCCAGAGTGTGGGGAATGTAAATTCTGCCTCTCCGGCAAAACCAACCTCTGCGGGAAGATCCGGGAAACCCAGGGCAAGGGCCTGATGCCCGATGGTACCAGCCGTTTCTACAAGGACGGCCAGCCAATCTTTCACTACATGGGCTGCTCCACCTTCTCCGAGTACACCGTGCTGCCGGAAATCTCTCTGGCCAAGGTGAATAAAGAAGCGCCACTGGAAGAAGTGTGTTTGCTGGGCTGCGGAGTAACCACCGGCATGGGCGCCGTCATGAACACTGCCAAGGTGGAAGAAGGCGCGACGGTCGCTATCTTCGGTCTCGGTGGCATCGGCCTGTCTGCGATTATTGGCGCCACCATGGCCAAGGCCAGCCGCATCATTGCCATTGATATCAACGACAGCAAATTTGACCTTGCGAAGCAGTTGGGCGCGACTGACTGCATCAACCCGAAAAGCAATGACAAACCCATTCAGGAAGTCATAGTCGAACTGACAGACGGCGGCGTTGACTACTCCTTTGAGTGTATTGGCAATGTCGACGTGATGCGTTCTGCCCTGGAATGCTGCCACAAGGGCTGGGGCGAATCCGTCATTATCGGTGTCGCCGGCGCCGGCCAGGAGATTTCCACCCGCCCATTCCAACTGGTCACCGGTCGAGTCTGGAAAGGCTCCGCGTTCGGCGGCGTCAAAGGCCGCTCCGAGCTTCCTGGAATTGTCGAGCGGTATCTGCAGGGCGAGTTCAAGCTCAACGATTTCATCACCCACACCATGCGGCTTGAAGACATCAATGAGGCCTTCGAGCTCATGCACGAAGGAAAGAGCATACGCAGCGTCATTCATTTCGAAACGTGAACGGCTCGGTCGTCTGCCCTGAGTGGCAGGCGACTCCCCACGGAGTCCGTGTTGGGTATCGAAAACCTGTGTAATGACAAACGTTCTGGTGGCTGGCACAAGCAATACAGTCATCGGCCCACATCAGCGATTACCCGCTGGAGCTGACTCTTCGCCAGGGCTACGACCAAAGCGTAGACCTTCTGAAAACCAGCGGAATAGGAAGAACTACAAAAAACGGATAGGGATGTTCATTAAGTGGATATTTGTACACGCCTGAATAACCGATAATTCAATTGCCAAACAACAAGGAGAAGGCAAATGAACTGTCGACAACCACTGATAGCTCTGGCGATCGCACCTGGCCTCAGCGCGACTCCCGCCGCTTACGCCATGGATCTCGGCGAATTCAACGACACCAAGTTCAGCATCGGTGGTTATTTCAAGGCCGGAGTCCCCTATGAAAAAGTCAACAATAGGGATACCCGCATTGTCGACCGCTCCAACCAGTTCTGCGTAAACCTGATCCACAACATCACTCAGGACCTGAAAGCTGGGGAAGAGTGGCGCAAATACAACCTCGCCTTCGGCCCACTGTTGCCGGAAGGCCAGCAGGTTGAAGTCATGCCCAAGTACAAATTCTGATCCGGGCCCTCAGAATTGGTATCCTTGCCAACAACCCGAAAAACAGGCGTCCATCGTCTTCAGGGCACCTGTTTTCCGCTGGTACACGGCAGCACCAGTCAACTGAAAACGGTAACGTCCATGACAGAAGAAAGCCCGAAGCGGCAAGGAATCGGTTCGCTGGAAATCGGATTACACATCCTCAACTACATCTCCGTGGCACCCAGGCCACCCACCCTCAAGGAACTGTCAGGGGCCCTGGACCTGTCACCCAGCCGTGCCCATAAATACCTGGTCAGTTTGCTGAGAGAGGGGTATATCAATCAGGTGAACCAGACGCAATACACGCTAGGCAATTCCAGCCTGACACTTGGTATTTCAGCGCTGCGCCGGATCAACCCCATACAACTTTCCTATGAAGCCCTGGATCGACTGAACGAGGAAACGGATAAAACCGTTTCGGTAACGGTCTGGAATGGTAACGGCCCACTTGTTATCAAGTGGCTGGATTCCAGTCATCCCATCGCCGTAAACGTCCGCCTGGGGGCAGAGTTGTCACCACTGAATTCGGCGTCCGGCCGGATCTATCTGGCACACCTTCCGGACCAGCGCCGTCGTGAACTGGTGGACAGCCACTACAAACAGGCCCGGAACCTGCCACGTCACAAAGGCAGGGACATTACGCGAGAACGCCTCGGTCCGCACCTGAACACTGTCAAACGAGATGGCTACTGCGCGTTCTTCTCAGATTACCTGCCCGAGATCAACGTGCTGAGCATGCCGGTCTACGACATTAATGGCAGCATTGTTACCGTCATTACACTGCTGGGGCTGGATCAGGATACCGACATTCGGGAAGGTTCTGAGCTGTTTAACCGGGTTCTCGAATGCAGCAATCGCGTTACTCATCAGATTTGTGGACATCAGAAAAAAGTCATCGCCGGCTAACTCAACCAGCGGTCAGCCGGCCAACTGGTTCAAGATGCCATTTTCAGGGTTTCAGACGGCAGCTCGCCAAAGGCCTTGCGATAGTCTGAAGAAAACCGCCCGAGATGGCTGAAACCATAGTCGAGTGCCACCTCGGTAATATTCCGACACTGCCCCCTAAGCAGGTCTTCACGCAGTTTATTGAGCTTTCGCTGTTTCACGAAACACTTGGGCGTAGTGGAGTACGCTCGTGAGAATGCGTTATAAATGGAACGCACGCTCATATTGGACACCTCCGACAGTTCCTCGATGTCGATAGTCCCCTTAAGGTTTTCGTCAATAAATCGAACCACCCGATCAAGGGCAACCGAACCGCCGGTGGCACAATCCCGGCTCTCCCGGTTGCTGGGGAAAACCTTCAGCAGTTTTTTCAGGATAATTTCCCGGTAGGACAGGGAGACCGGGTTGATCTCATCCCCGTCGGCTTCCCTGAGTTCGCAGAACACCGCTTCCAGAATACTGGCCAACGATGGGCACTCACGCAGATCGACGGGTGAGCGGCCAAAATGTACAGAGTCCGTTTGTGCTGAACCGTTGGCCGAAGCACTCGCTGCATTCAATACCGATTGCGGTACCCGGACGATCAGCTTTTCACAGTCCGCTGAATATTCCAGGTCGATTTCCTCATCCGGGTTCACCATCAATGCCTGACCGCGACGCACCCGAAGTCGATCATCCCCGTGACGCCACAGGCACTCGCCCCGGGTGACCAGTTGGAAATGATAAACGTCTTCCAGCGCTGGACTCTTGATCCGTACATGGTTGCCGTAACTGACCTCAGACAGACCAAAGCCGGCAAACTCACAAAAACTCAGACTTGAGCTACGCTTCTCCGATCCCAGCAAATCCAGACTATGCCGGCCAATGTGACGGTTCACGAACGCAGAGACCTCCTCCGGGTGAGCGCCATGAATAACTTTAGATCCAGCAAGTGAGTGACAGAACATAATCGCACTCCGTTGTATTTATAGTTAATCAATTCACTTTATATAAAGTGAATTGATCAATCAATACACAATTACAGAATCACGACACATTTGATGATTGGTGAAATCTCTACTTGATGGCTTAGGGAGTAAGAATTATCCCGTATGCGCAGGGATTGTTATATTTGCGCAGCGACTCGAGGAGTGGGCGTCCCTGCCCAGGAAGGTACGTGTAGCCGGGTGACTACATCCTAGAAATGAATAACCGACCGAATACTCTTCCCTTCATGCATCAACTCAAACGCCTCATTGATGTCCTCAAGGGGCATGTTGTGGGTAATAAAGACGTCGAGCGGAATGTCACCTTTTTCGGCCTTTTCGACATAGCCCGGCAGTTCCGTCCGGCCTTTCACGCCGCCAAAGGCGGAGCCTTTCCAGACCCGACCGGTAACGAGCTGGAACGGTCGGGTGCTGATTTCCTCACCGGCACCGGCCACGCCGATGATGATGGATTCACCCCAGCCTTTATGACAGCACTCCAGGGCGGACCGCATCACATTGACGTTGCCGATACACTCGAAGGAATAGTCCACACCGCCGTCGGTCATTTCAACGATCACTTCCTGAATCGGCTTGTCGTAATCCTTGGGGTTCACTACGTCCGTGGCGCCCAGCTGTCTGGCGATATCGAATTTTCCGGGGTTGATGTCGATGGCGATGATGCGGCTGGCCTTGGCCATGGTGGCGCCAATAATCGCCGCCAGGCCGATACCGCCGAGACCGAAGATGGCAACCGTCGCACCTTCTTCCACCTTCGCTGTGTTCAGCACAGCGCCGATCCCGGTAGTGACGCCACAGCCCAGAAGGCAGACTTTATCCAGCGGCGCATCCTTGGGAATCTTCGCCAGGGAAACTTCCGGCAATACCGTGTATTCCGAGAAGGTGGAGCAGCCCATATAGTGGTAGATGGGCTCTCCTTTGTACGAGAAACGGGATGTGCCATCCGGCATCACGCCCTTGCCCTGTGTTTCGCGCACGGAACCACAGAGGTTGGTTTTACCGGACGTGCAGAACTTACATTTTCCACATTCGGCCGTGTATAGAGGGATCACGTGATCACCCACATCTACAGAGGTGACGCCTTCACCAACGGCTTCAACAATGCCACCGCCTTCGTGGCCCAGGATGGCCGGAAAATTCCCTTCAGAATCGGCGCCGGACAAAGTGTAGGCGTCCGTGTGGCAGACGCCGGTGGCAACGATACGCACAAGCACTTCCCCTTGCTGGGGCGGGGCGACGTCAACTTCCACAATTTCCAGCGGTTTGTTGGGGGCAAACGCCACCGCGGCACGGGATTTAATCACTGGCAGACTCCTTGAACATGGTTCGGAATAGAATGTCTCGGGTTTTACGGGTTTGACGCGCTCTAGACGACCGGTCTAATATACCAGCCATGACATCGAACGACACCCGCAATCACATCATCCACACCGGCGCAGACCTGATTGGTCAAAAAGGCTTCGGCGCCACGGGTATTAATGCCGTGCTGACCGCCGCCGGTGTACCCAAAGGGTCGTTCTACCATTACTTTAGCAGCAAGAACGATTTCGGGTTGGCTGTCATCGACACCTTTGCGCAGGAATACGACACCAAGCTGGATTTGATTCTGAACGACCACAGCCGCTCGGGCGTGGATCGCTTAAGGGCCTACTTCGACACTGGGCTGGAAACCATGACCAGCTGCGAATTCACCCGGGGCTGCCTGATTGGCAATCTTGGCCAGGAACTGGCCGGGCAGAACGAAACATTTCGCAGGCGCCTGGACACCGTCTTCCAGGGCTGGGAAAAACGCTTCGAGCGTTGCATTGAAGAAGCTCGTCAGGCAGGAGATGTTGATGATTCCATCAGTCCTGCCGACGTGGCCAGCTTCCTGCTTTCCGGCTGGGAAGGCGCCATTCTCAGAGCCAAGGTTCTGAAATCTACTGAGCCCATGGAGCGGTTTGTGCGGGTCTTTTTCCGCCAGTGTCTCGGTATTCACTGAACGCTCACATTTTTTCAGTCACCACTAGTAGACTGGTCTAATTACACTCAGTTAATCCTCAAGGAGAATGATCAATGAACAATGTAAACGACGCACTGTTTCAACCGCACGATCTCGGCACCCTCACACTGCCCAACCGCGTGCTGATGTCGCCCCTGACCCGTTCCCGCTCCAGTCAGCCTGGAGACGTGCCGAACGACATGAACGCGCAGTACTACCAGCAGCGTGCCGGCGCAGGGCTGATCATCAGCGAAGCGACCCAGGTGTCTCCGCAGGGCAAGGGCTATGCCTTTACGCCAGGCATACACTCGGAAGAACAGATTAAGGGCTGGCGCGAGGTCACCAGTGCGGTACACATGGCCGGCGGCCGCATTCACATGCAGCTCTGGCACGTTGGCCGAATTTCCCATACGGCGCTGCAGCCAGATGGTAACAAGCCCGTGGCTCCATCGGCGATCAAACCCGAGGGCGCCAAGACCTATATTAGCGCCGATTCCGGCATGGTTGACGTGCCCGAGCCACGAGCCCTGGAAGCGGACGAAATGTCAGACATTGTGGAGCAGTATCGCCAGGGAGCGCTGAACGCCAAAGCGGCCGGGTTTGATGGTGTGGAAGTACACGCCGCCAACGGATACCTGCTGGACCAGTTTCTCAAGAGCGGCAGCAACCACCGCAATGATGAGTTTGGCGGCTCCGTTGAAAACCGGATGCGCCTGCCATTGATGGTGATCGAAGCCGTGATCGACGTCTGGGGCAAGAACAACGTCGGTGTTCGGGTCAGCCCGACCGGCAGTTTCAACGCCATGTACGACGAGGACCCGGTAGAAACCTTTGGCGAGTTTGCTAAACGACTGAACGACTTGGGTATCAGCTACATCGAAGTCGTCGAAGATTCTTTCCAGGGCAACCACGCGAACGGTCGCCCGGAGTCCGTGATCGATGCCATTCAGGCAGGTTTCAAGGGCACCTATATCGCCAACGGCGCCTACACCGCCGAGGAAGCTCGCAAACGCATCGGCAATGACCGCTGTGACCTGGTCACCTTTGGCCGTCCGTTCATTGCAAATCCCGACTTGCCTGAACGTTTCCGCCAGCATGCGGAACTGAACAAATGGGATGACAGCACCTTCTACGGCGGCGATGAGCGCGGCTACACCGATTACCCGACGCTGAAGGAACTTGAACCCAGCGTTTGAACAACACTTTCACACGAGTAAGGAGTCAAACCATGAGCAATACCAACGACCCAATCAATAGCAAAGTCGTGATTATCACCGGTGCCAGCAGTGGCCTGGGTGAGGCAACGGCACGCCGCCTCGCCGCGCGGGGAGCCCGGCTGGTACTTGCAGCCCGGCGCGAAGACCGCCTGTCCAAACTGGCAGAGGATCTGAAAGCCGAAGGTGCCGAGGCCATCTGGCAGGTCACCGACGTGACCGACCGCAATCAGGTTGAGTCCCTGGCAGCTGTCGCGAAAGAAGCCTTCGGCCGGATCGATGTGCTGATCAACAACGCCGGCCTGATGCCGCTGGCGCCACTGGACGCCCTGAAGGTCGACGAGTGGGACCAGATGGTGGACGTCAATATCAAAGGCGTGATGTATGGCATCGCGGCCGTGCTGCCAACCATGCGTGAACAACACAGCGGGCACGTGATCAACCTGTCGTCCGTCGCCGGACACAAACTGTTCCCCGGCGCCGCTGTCTATTGCGCCACGAAATACGCGGTGAAGGCGCTGTCTGAAGGCTTGCGCATGGAAGCCGGCGACGAGATCCGCAGCACCAACATCTCACCGGGCGCCATCGACACCGAGTTGACCAGCACCATCACTGACCCGGATGCCAAACAGGCAGCGGATGAGCTCTACAAGGTGGCGATTGACTCCGATGCGGTGGCGCGGGCCATCGTCTATGCCATCGAACAGCCTGCGGACGTGGATATTAACGAAATTATCCTGCGTCCAACGGCTCAGGAGCTGTAAGACTGTTGCTTGCTGAACGCTGTCGGCGTGCATCTTCTTGATGCCGCCGACAGGCTGGTGTGATACTGGTTGTTCCATTCCAGACGGACACACCAGACATGACCACTCCGCAGCAGGCCCTGGCCCGCATTATCGACACCTGCCAACCGGCCACACTGGTGGTTTGTGGCGAGGTCGCTGGTGAGGTTGGGGATCACTGGTGCCGGCACCACAGCGAGTCGGCCATGACCACCCTGAACACCAACGCCCCCAACGATGCCTTCCCTCTGCCCGAGACCCAGGACCTGGCTCTGGTGACCAACACACTCGAACACCTGAGTCACGACGAAGGTCAGGTTCTATTAGGCCAATTGCGCAACTACGGCACTCACCAGATTGCCGTTGTGGTGACAGACTGCCCCGGGTGGTCGTTTACGGACTTCATCGGGCTGGGCTTCCGCAGGCAGGCCGAGCTTGGTGACGAAGACAGCCCACTTACGCTCTACACCTACAACATCGACAGCTACAACCATAAACGCGCCTGGAACAACCCCGACAACTGGGCCAATCCGGAAATGTG
>PBRG01000155.1 GCA_002726615.1 Marinobacter sp. | reverse complement strand
TGAAAACCGCTATCAGCCTGGTGCCGGAACTGGGTATGCTCAGGGCGGACCACCAACAGGAAGCCCGGATACTGGAAGACCAGGCGCGCTGGCTATACCGGTACGCAGCTCATATCGTATTGGTACCCCCGAATGGCCTGTTGGCGGAAGTGGGCAGCCTGCAGAGACTTTATGGTGGGCTGGCTGCCGTCTGGCAGACTGTGGAACAGGGGCTGGATGAACGCCAGCTTAACGCCTGGATAGCCATTGGCCACACACCATTGGCCGCCCGACTGATTGCCCGGGCCGGCAAAGGCGAATGCACGATAGACAGAGGTCATATCCTGCGCACACTGGGGCAGATGCCCCTGCTGACTGCAGGGTTCGATGGCAAAACCTGTACACGCCTGCAACGAATTGGCCTGAACACCCTGGATGAGGTCTTCGCACTGCCTGCCGATGAACTGGCCCGCCGCCTGTCGCCGGAAACCCTCGCGTATGTGCAGAAAATCCAGGGTAAACGCGCAGACCCACAAACACCCTGGCAACCGCCCCACACCTTTCGTCAGCAGGTGGATTTTGTGCAGGAGATTGAGCAGTCCCAGGGGCTGCTATTCCCCCTGCAGCGCATTCTGTCAGAGCTGGAGGAAGATCTGTGCTGGCGACAGCAGGATACCGACAGCCTGTTGCTGATCTTGCGGCACCGGCATCAGGAGCCTACCCGCATTCGGGTTCGCACCTCCGGCCCCGAGCATCGGGCCGAGGCATTTCTGAATCTTATCCGCCTACGATTTGAGCAGCACCCGTTAAGGGCTCCGGTGGTCTCATTAGTGCTGTCTGTTAAACGCTTCCTGGGGCGGGAAGCGGCCTCTGGCCAGGATCTCCTGGGTGAAACGCAGGATCTTAACGAAGCCTGGCATACTCTGATCAGCCGCTTGCAGGCACGGCTTGGCGGACATTCATTACGGCAGTTATCGCCGCAGGCGGATCACCGGCCCGAACGGGCCTGGTCGGCCTCCGAGGTGCAGCGAAAAAATCATACCCGCCTTCCTTCTCCCGACCAGTTACCCCGTCGTCCTTTATGGTTACTCAAAGGGCCACAACCGCTGGCCGAAGCTCCGACTATGTGGTTTTCGGGCCCGGAACGGATCAGTGGGGGCTGGTGGGATGGCCAGCGGGTTCACCGGGATTATTACATCGCCGAGCTGTCCACCGGCCAGCTTGCCTGGGTGTTCCGGGATGTGCGGGATGGCTGGTTTGTGCATGGGTGGTTTGGCTGATGGACGACTTCAGCTATGCCGAACTCTTCTGCTTTAGCAACTTCACTTTCCTGACCGGAGCCTCACACCCTCATGAATTGGCCGAGCGAGCTCTGGAGTCAGGCTATTCAGCGCTGGCAATCACCGATGCCTGTTCGGTGGCTGGCATTCCACGAGCCTGGGCCGCACTGAAGGACAGCCCGGTAAAACTGATCACCGGCAGCTGGTTTGAGCTTGAAGATGCGCCGTCCGGAGCAACCACTCCCCGCTTTATTCTGCTGGCCCGCACCCGCAAGGGTTATGGTCAGCTTTGTCAGTTGATCACCACCGGTCGCCGGCAGGCAGAGAAAGGCCAGTACCGGTTGTTCTTCAGGGATATTGAAACCCATTCACTGGACGATTGTGTGTGCCTGTGGTTGCCGCCTTCTCCCACCGTGGCTAATGCAGACCAGGCCCTGGCCTGTGGCGAATGGTTTCAGCGCCTGTTCGAGCAGAACCTCTGGATAGCCGCAGCCCGAACTCTTGAATCCGGAGAAGAACAGCAACTGGCCCGGGCACGGTGGCTGGCAAGCCATCTGCGTTGCCCGATAGCCGCTACCGGCGAGGTGCATATGCACAGCCGCGAGCGGCAACCATTGCAGGATGTGCTCACGGCCCTGCGCAATCACACCAGCCTGGAGAACGCCGGCCATTGCCTGTTCCAGAACGGGGAGCGCTACCTGCGGCCATTACCGGTTCTGCAGCGCCTGTTCCCGGAGGCCTGGCTCCGGGAGACCCTAGTGATTGCTGAGCAATGTACTTTCGAACCGGGCAGCTTGCGGTACGAGTACCCACCGGATCTGGTGCCGGGCGGCACGTCACCAGCAGCCTACCTGCAACGGCTCACCCGGGAAGGCGAACGCCGGCGTTACCCCGCAGGCACACCGCTGAAGGTTCAGGGGCTGATTCGCAAGGAACTGGCACTGATCTCGGAAATGCAATACGAACACTACTTCCTCACTATTCAAGACATCGTCGCCTTTGCCCGCAGCCAGGGCATCCTATGCCAGGGCCGAGGCTCCGCCGCCAACTCTGCTGTGTGCTACTGCCTGGGCATCACCGAGGTCAACCCGGCTCGAGTGGAATTGTTGTTCGAACGTTTTATTTCCAAAGACCGTGGCGAGCCACCCGATATCGATGTGGACTTTGAACACGAGCGCCGGGAAGAGGTTATCCAGTACATCTACCAGCGCTACAGCCGTGAACGCGCGGCCCTGGCCGCCACGGTCATCCGCTACCGGCCACGCAGCGCCATCCGGGATGTGGGCAAGGCTCTGGGCTTTGATCCCGCCATGGTGGAACAGCTATTGGAAGGCATCGATTGGCGGGACAAGGCCAGCAACTGGCGCCAGCAGATTCTCGACAAGCACCTCACCCGCAACCCGAAAGTGGCCGACCAGTTCTTTACCCTGGTAAATACCCTGCTCGGCTTTCCACGCCACCTGTCCCAGCATGTGGGCGGATTTGTTATCAGTGCCGGGCCATTGGCCGAACTGGTACCAGTGGAGAATGCCGCCATGGCGGACCGTACCGTCATACAGTGGGATAAAGACGATCTGGAAAGCCTGGGGCTGATGAAAGTGGATGTGCTTGCCCTGGGCATGCTCACGGCCATCCGCAAGGCTCTGGACCTGATCAGTAAGGAAAAGGGTGCCCCTTTTTCCATGCAGGATGTTCCCCTGGAAGATCCTGCCACTTATGCCATGTTGCAAAAAGGCGACAGTATCGGTGTTTTCCAGGTGGAATCCCGTGCCCAGATCAATATGTTGCCGCGCCTGAAACCGGAAACCTATTACGACCTGGTGATTGAGGTGGCCATCGTTCGCCCCGGCCCTATCCAGGGTGACATGGTTCACCCCTATCTGCGTCGCAAGCATGGCCTGGAGCCGGTTGACTATCCCAACGACGCTGTACGGAATGTTCTGGAGCGCACTCTGGGTGTGCCTATCTTCCAGGAGCAGGTGATCAAGCTGGCCATGGTAGCCGCTGGCTTCTCTGCCGGTGAAGCTGATCAGCTCCGCCGCGCTATGGCTGCCTGGAAATCCCACGGCGACCTGACGCCGTTTCGGGACAAGTTGATCAACGGCATGCTGGAACGCGGCCACGATGCCGATTTCGCCGAACGGTTATACCTGCAGATCTGTGGTTTCGGCGGTTATGGCTTTCCGGAATCCCACGCTGCCAGTTTTGCGTTGCTGGTGTATGTGTCCTCGTGGATTAAACGCCACTACCCAGCCGCTTTTTACTGCGCCCTGCTCAACAGCCAGCCCATGGGATTCTACTCACCGTCCCAGCTCGTCCAGGACGCCCGTCGTCATGACGTCACGGTACTATCACCGGATGTAAACCACAGCCAATGGAATCATACTCTGGAGCCGCCCAATCGGCATTTGCGTCTGGGGCTCAGGCTCATACAGGGCCTCTCTGCCAGCAGCGCCGAGAACCTGCACAACAATCGCCCGGCTGAAGGCTACCGATCCACCGCCGAACTACGTCACCTGGCCGGCCTGAACCCACGCGACATGGAACTGCTCGCAGGCGCTAACGCCATGCCAGCGTTTACCACTAACCGCCATCAGGCTTATTGGCAACTGCTTGAGCACGAACGGCCCGCAGAGCTCTTTGCCAAAGAGACAGCCGCTCATTACCAGCCAGAACACTGCTATCAGTTACCCGAACCCACAGAAGGCCAGAACGTACTGGCCGACTACGCCAGCCAGGGCCTGACCCTGCAGCGCCATCCCCTGGCTCTGCTCCGGGAACAGGGGCACCTGAAGTTCTGTCTCCGCGCCGAACAGCTCAAGAATATCCAGCCTGGCCGACCGGTTCAGGTCGCTGGCCTTGTTACAGGCCGCCAACGCCCCGGCTCCGCCTCCGGCGTCACCTTCGTTACCCTGGAAGACGAAACCGGTAACGTAAACGTAGTGGTCTGGCTGGAAACCGCACGGCGGCAGCGCAAGCCATTGATAACGGCCCGGTTGTTACATGTGAAAGGGGTTCTGGAAAGAGAGGGGGACATTGTTCACGTGATGGCCGGAAGGCTGTCCGATTTGAGCCATTTGATTCAGACGTTACCGGTTAATTCGCGGGATTTTCATTAGTTTCGAGAGCGATAACTGTGAAATTTGCAAAGCGGGTGTGGAACCTCCTTTCAGGAATGTCTCCGGCCATGGATGGCCGGAGTCAAGCGCACATGGATGTGCTCGTAGCGTTTCCTGAAAGGAGGTTCCACACCCGTTCAAACTCCAAAACTATCAAGCCTGCCAAAACAAGAAAGCCCCGCAAAAGCGAGGCCTCCTTGTAGGTGCTGAAGAGAAACAATCAGCTAAGCAGCTTGATCATCACACCCGCAGCCACCGCAGAGCCGATAACGCCGGCCACGTTCGGCCCCATAGCGTGCATCAGCAGGAAGTTCTGCGGGTTGGCCTCAAGGCCGACCTTGTTGGATACCCTTGCAGCCATCGGGACCGCGGATACACCAGCGGAACCAATCAGCGGATTGATAGCCTCCTTGGTGAAGCGGTTCATCAGCTTCGCCATCAGAACGCCACACGCAGTACCCACAGCAAAGGCCACAATACCCAGACCCAGGATACCCAGCGTCTGCGCATCCAGGAACTTGTCAGCCATCAGCTTGGAGCCAACGGACAGGCCCAGGAAAATCGTTGTGATATTGATCAGTGCGTTCTGGGCAGTATCGCTCAGGCGCTCGACCACGCCACACTCGCGCATCAGATTACCAAAGCAGAACATACCCAGAAGCGGCGCAGCGTCCGGCAGGAACAGGACCACGGCAATCAGTACCACCAGCGGGAACACGATCTTCTCTTTCTTGCTCACCGGGCGAAGCTGGGACATCTTGATGGCCCGCTCTTTCTGGCTGGTCAGCGCCTTCATGATCGGCGGCTGAATCATCGGCACCATCGCCATATAAGCGTAGGCCGAAACTGCGATCGCCCCGAGCAGATGCGGTGCCAGAACACTGGACACATAAATGGAGGTAGGACCATCCGCACCACCGATAATACCGACTGCAGCGGCTTCAAGAATGGTGAAGTCCAGGATACCCAGCCAATCGAGCAATGCAGCCCCCAAAACGGTTCCGAAGATACCGAACTGGGCTGCAGCGCCAAGCAGCATTGTCTTGGGGTTCGCCAATAGCGGGCCAAAGTCCGTCATTGCGCCGACACCCATGAAAATCACCAGCGGACCAATGGTGCTACCGATAACCACAGAATAGAAGTTATACAGCATGCCGTTGCCATAGCCGAAGTCCTGGGCAATGGCATTTGCCATCGCCATGTCGGAGTAGCTGGCTTCTTTGACGGCCATCTTGAAGGCTTCTTTCAGCTCAGGGGTGATAGCCTGGCCGGCCTGATAGGCAACATCCAGCGGCGCAGCCAGTGCAGCCAGCACCTGCGTAGTGTCGCTCTTCAGGGCGAAATGAATCGCGTTCTCCACCGCAGTCAGGGCAAGCCCTGCCTCCGGAATATTCGCCAGAATACCGCCAAACCCGATGGGCACCAGCAGCAGCGGCTCGAACCCCTTGCGAATCGCAAGGAACAGAAGAAGAAGGCCGATGGCGATCATGATCACCTGGCCAAGTTCCATATTGAACAGGCCACTACCTGTCCAGAGTGTCAGTAATTTATCCATGGAATGCTGGCCCTTATGCGATTGTCAGCATTTCATCATCAGGGGAGACGGCATCACCGACCTTGATGAAGACTTCGCCGATGGTACCGGCTTTCGGTGCCCGAACCTCGGTTTCCATTTTCATGGCTTCGAGAATGATCAGCACATCGCCCTCTTCCACGGCGTCGCCGGGAGATACCAGAACCTTGAAGATATTGCCGCCCAGAGGCGCGACCAGGGGCTCACCTTCACCCGCGGCCGGTGCAGGCGCGGAAGAGGAAGCAGCAGGTGCAGATGCAGCACCGCCTTCACCCTGAATCTGGCTGATTTCACCGCCTTCGGACACCGCAACAACATACTTCTTGCCATTAACATCGACAGTGTATGTTTCCGGGCCTCCAGCTTTCTTGGCAGGCGCTGCGTCTTCAGCGGTCGGAACCGGCTCAAACGCATCCGGGTTGTCGCGGTTTTCCAGGAACTTCAGGCCAATCTGCGGGAACAGTGCGTAGGTCAGCACGTCGTCCTCAACATTGTCGGCCAGTTTGATGCCCTTCTCGTCCGCCAGCTTCTTCAGCTCGTCGGTCAGCTTGTCCATTTCCGGCTCAAGCACATCGGCTGGACGACAGGTCATCACTTCCTTGCCATCCAGAACACGCTCCTGCAGTTCCTTGTTCATCGGCGCCGGTGCAGCACCGTACTCGCCTTTGAGGATCGCTGAGGTTTCCTTGGAGATGGATTTGTAACGCTCACCGGTCAGAACATTCAGTACCGCCTGGGTACCTACGATCTGGGAGGTCGGAGTGACGAGCGGGATAAAGCCCAGATCTTCCCGAACCTTGGGAATTTCATCCAGAACCTCGTCGAACTTGTCGCTCGCGTTCTGCTCTCGTAGCTGGTTTTCCATATTGGTCAGCATGCCGCCCGGTACCTGAGCAATCAGGATGCGGGAATCGGTGCCACGCAGACTGCCTTCAAACTTCGCGTACTTCTTACGCACCTGGCGGAAATAGCTGGCGATTTCCTCGAGCAGGGTCAAGTCCAGGCCGGTGTCGCGGTCTGTGCCTTCCAGAATGGCAACAACCGCCTCGGTGGGCGAGTGGCCATAGGTCATGCTCATGGAGGAAATGGCGGTGTCCACGTTATCGATACCGGCTTCCGCGGCCTTGATGGCAGTAGCGGTAGACATGCCGGTGGTGGCGTGGCACTGCATGTGGATGGGAATATCCAGTTCTTTCTTCAGACGGCTGACCAGATCAAAAGCCACGTAAGGCTTGAGGATACCGGCCATGTCCTTGATGGCGATGGAGTCCGCGCCCATGTCGGCGACTTCTTTCGCCATTTCAACCCACATTTCGATGGTGTGCACGGGGCTGGTGGTGTAGGCGATGGTGCCCTGAGCATGCTTGCCCGTTTTACGAACGGCCTTGATGGCGCGATCCAGGTTACGCGGATCGTTCATGGCGTCGAAAATCCGGAACACGTCTACGCCGTTCTCGGCGGCACGCTCACAGAAACGGTCGACCACATCGTCCGCGTAATGACGGTAACCCAGCAGGTTCTGGCCACGCAGCAGCATTTGCTGTTGGGTGTTGGGCATGGCCTTTTTCAGTTCACGGATGCGCTCCCAGGGATCTTCGCCCAGGTAACGGATGCAGGAGTCGAAGGTAGCTCCGCCCCAGGATTCCAAAGACCAGAAACCAACCTTGTCGAGTTTCTCGGCAATGGGCAGCATGTCGTCAAGCCGCATGCGGGTGGCAAGCAGGGACTGGTGGGCGTCACGCAGGATAACGTCCGTAATCCCCAGCGGTTTCTTTGTGTCAGTCATCGTGTCAGCCTTCTGTTTAAAG
>PBRG01000154.1 GCA_002726615.1 Marinobacter sp. | reverse complement strand
TAACACCGCTGGGATGGGTGTACCGTTTTCTCCAGCACCCGGCGATTGCCTCATTCCTGTTTGTGGGTCTGATCTACTTCTGGCTCTGGCCCCCTGTCCACTTCGACGCCATGCTCAGCCGGGATCTGTATTGGGTGATGAACTGGAGCATGTTGCTGGACGGCATGCTGTTCTGGTGGCTGATTTTCGACCCTCGCTCCCCGGTTACGAGTGACGCCCTCGGTTATGGTAAACGCATCCTGCTTCTGGCGGTGGTTGCAATACCTCAGATGATCCTTGGCGCTTATATCGTGTTTGCGCGAGGTATGGTGTACGACGTTTATGAGGTATGCGGGCGGGCCTGGCCCATGCCGCCTGAAACCGATCAGCTGCTCGGCGGGTTGTTGACCTGGATTCCGCCGGCGATGATGAGCATTCTCGGCATACTGATTATCCTTCGACGTGCCATGCGTGAAGATGGCAAGGTGTCACCCTATAACGAAAAACTGAAGGCCAGCCATTCATGAAAATTCGGTTCCTACCCTGCAGTCACAGAACGATCTCTGCCATGGCACTTTTGGCGTCCCTGGTGATGCTTGGCGGGTGCTTTGGCGACGATGAAAACTGGAATGGCAAAGACATCAGCGGGCTTATGCCGGAATTGGCCTTCGAACTGACAGGCACCTCGGGCGACACCATCACCGCAGAACAAACCGATGGTCAGATTCGCCTCCTGTTCTTCGGCTTCACCTCGTGCCCTGATATCTGCCCTGCCACACTCCAGAAACTGTCCAGGGCGGTGACAAATTTGCCGGAGGCGTTGCGGACGGACACGCAGATTGTCTTTGTCAGCGTGGACCCCCAAAGGGACACCCCAGAACGCATCGACAGCTACGTAAGCTTTTTCAGCGACCGGGCCATCGGCCTGACCGGCGAGGAACCGGCGCTCAGGGAACTCAGTAAGCGTTATCGCACGACCTTTGGTTACGACGAGCCAGATGCGGACGGTAACTACAACGTCTCACACAGCGGCGCCGTGTATGTGTTCGACCGCGAAGGAAAGGCCCGCCTGTTGATCCGTCCAGAGCTGAGTGTGGAGGAAATCCGTACAGATCTGGTGGCGTTGGCTGAAGAAAGCTAACGCGACCGGATCACGAGATGACGCCGCGTTCCCTGAGGCTCGCTATTTCGCCAGGAGAAAGGCCGGCAATCTTTTCCAGGACTTGTTTAGACTGTTCCCCCAGCAGCGGAGGCGCCGTCCTGTAGCTTACCGGAGTCAGCTTCAGCCTGATTGGATTGCCAACCGTCGGGACATCGCCCAGCGATGGGTGTTGAACAGACTGCTTCATCCCCCGCGCAAGAACCTGTGGATCCTCAAAGACCTGATCCAGGGTGTTAACCGGTCCACATGGCACCCCGGAGCGCTCCAGAACTTGCACCCATTCCTGTGTTGACCGCATCACCGTGGCCTGCCGCAGCCTTGGAATCAATTCCTTGCGATTCGCCACTCTGGCCCGATTTGTCGCAAAACGCTCATCGCTTGCCCACTCCGGATGCCCGAGCACATCGCACAACCGGGCGAACTGCTCATCGTTACCGACCGTCAGCACCATGTTGCCGTCTGCCGTCGGAAAATCCTGATATGGAACAATATTGGGGTGGGCATTACCCATCCTCCCTGGCGCCTGGCCCGTGGTCAGGTAATTCATGGCCTGATTCGCCAGACAGGCTACCTGCACATCCAGCAGCGCGGCCTCCACATACTGCCCCTCTCCCGTACGGTCACGGTGACTGAGCGCGGCGAGCACACCGATCGTGGCATACAGCCCGGTCATAATGTCCGTCAGTGCTACGCCGACCTTCATCGGCCCGGCACCGGGCTCCCCGTCCGGTTGCCCGGTGATGCTCATAAGCCCGCCCATGGCCTGGATCAAAAAATCATAACCGGGCCGATTCGCGTAAGGGCCATCCTGGCCAAACCCGGTGATCGAACAGTAGATGAGTTTGGGGTTGATACGCTTCAGGCTTTCATAGTCCAGGCCATAGCGCTTGAGGCCACCCGCTTTGAAGTTTTCAAGAATGACATCCGATTCTGCGACCAGCTTTCGGATCAGTTCCTGCCCTTCGGGATGGGCGATATCGACTGCGAGGGACTGCTTGTTGCGATTGGCGGTCAGGAAGTAGGCGGATAGATCTGCATTGCCATCAGCCCCCTGAAGATAGGGAGGCCCCCACGATCGAGTATCGTCCCCGGATTTTGGACGCTCAATCTTGATAACCTCCGCGCCGAGATCGCCCAGGATTTGGCCCGCCCAAGGGCCGGCCAGCACCCTGGAGAGATCCAGGACACGCAAGTGAGATAGGGCACCAGACATTTAATTCTCCTTGAACACGGGGCTTAGCGCATACCGCCGAGGCAGAGGTATTTGAGTTCCATGAACTCGTCCAGGCCATGCCGTGACCCCTCACGACCCAAGCCGCTTTCCTTGACCCCGCCGAAGGGAGCGGACTCGGTTGAAATGATGCCATCGTTGATGCCGATCATGCCGGTTTCCAGGGCCTCGGCCACATGCCAGATGCGCCGGATATCATTGCTGTAGAAGTATGCCGCCAGACCAAATTCCGAATCGTTGGCCATGGTGATTGCCTGTTCTTCGGTCTCAAACCGGAACAGTGGTGCCACCGGGCCAAAGGTCTCCTCACTGGCCACCAGCATGTCCTGGGTGACGTCGGTGAGGATGGTGGGCTCGAAGAAAGTGCCACCGAGAGCGTGTGCCTGGCCTCCCATCACAACTTTTGCGCCCCGTTCTGTGGCATCGGCGATGTGCCGCCTGACTTTGTCCAGCGCAGCCTGATTGATCAGTGGACCTTGGTGGGTTTCGCCTTCCAGGCCTGGCCCCACGACCAGCTTGCCAACCGCCGTCTTAAGCTTGTCAACAAACTCGTCATACACGCCAGATTGCACATAAATGCGGTTGGCGCACACACACGTTTGCCCGGTATTACGGTACTTGGAGGCCATTAATCCGGCTACCGCGGCGTCAAGATCGGCATCGTCAAACACGATAAACGGCGCATTGCCGCCCAATTCCAGGCTCACTTTCTTGACCGTTCCACTGGCCTGGCGCATGAGGAGTTTGCCCACGGGCGTGGACCCCGTAAACGACACCTTGCGAACCACAGGGCTGGTGGTCATTTCCTCACCCACCTGCGGCGCCCGGTCTTTCGAGCAGGTAACGATGTTGAGGATCCCCGGCGGCACTCCGGCGTCCTCAGCCAACGTCGCAAGGGCGAGCGCACACAACGGCGTGTCTTCCGCCGGTTTAACCACCACGGGACAACCGGCGGCCAGTGCCGGGGCGACCTTACGGGTGATCATGGCCACCGGAAAATTCCAGGGTGTGATGGCCGCCACGACTCCGATCGGCTGTTTGATAACCACAATCCTCTTGTCACGACCGTGGCCAGGAACCACGTCGCCATAGGCCCGCTTGGCTTCCTCGGCAAACCACTCGATAAAGCTGGCGCCGTAGGCAACCTCACCACGTGCCTCGGCCAACGGCTTGCCCTGCTCTGCCGTCATCAAACAGGCCAGGTCCTCCTGATGTTGCATCACCAGATCGAACCACCGACGCAAAACCCCCGCTCGCTCCTTGGCAGGACGGGCACGCCACTCCGGCCACGCTGCCTCAGCCGCGCGAATGGCCTGCCGGGTATCTTCAGCGTCCATATCCGGTACGGAAGCAAGATGCTCGCCATTGGCTGGGTTGGTTATCGAGAGCCGATTGCCCGACCGGGCCTGGACCCATTCGCCGTTGATATAGGCGCTTTCGCGCAATAGTGCCGGGTTTGTCAGTCTGATAGTCATCACATTCCTCACATAAGAGAGTCAACGCTCTCCGAGCAGATAGCTTTCAATCACATCCCTGACAAACGCGGCATAATCGTCAACAGCAACATTCTGATCACGGTATTTCCTGCGTTTCAGGTACCAGTCCTGCAATAAGGCTTTGATCATGGAGGCCACAAGGCGGGAGTTTCTCGAGCAGTAAACCTTGGCCTCTATGCCATCCTCAATGAGCCGAAGAAAAATCTCCTCGATCTCCAGCTCAATGGCGACAGCGTCACGTTTTTCCTCGACCGGCAGGCTCTTCGCTTCCATGTAGGAAAAGTAGAACCAGGCCCGCATTAACTCGCTCAGATACAAATGTGCCTTGATCGCGGCAAACAGCCGGCCGCGTACATCCTGAACCTCATCAGTGTAGTGAAGCAGGGTCCGACGCGTGATAATGAATCCGTGGCTCTGGATCAGGTGGATCAGGTCATCCTTGTTGCGGATATACGCATAGAGTCCGCCCATACTCATGCCGGAATCCCCACAAAGGTCCCTCAGCGTCATCGCATGGAACCCCTTGGAGTTGGCCAGCCGCAGGGTCGAGTCGATGATTCGGGTCAGATTCTTGACCGCCGTCGCCTCCTTTTTGATACTGATGCGCTCCTTGTTCTGGCGGAACACATCACGGATCACATCCTCCTTGGACAGACGGACTTCACCGCGGAATGCTTCGTAATTTTCGATCATAACTGCCACGTCCATTTGCCTCTGCGGCGGGGATTATAAGCCACACTATGCCACGGACAAGAATCGGTCCTGTGTGGCCTGGTCCGTCTTCAAATCCTGACTGCTCGCTTCGTGCACAACCTGGCCCTTTTCCAGAATGTAGGCTCTTTGAGCGTGCTTGAGCGCGAATCGCACGCTTTGGTCGGTGAACAGGATGGTTGTGGTCTGGCTGAGATCGTCAATCAGTTCACCGATCTGCTGCACGATAACCGGAGCCAGTCCTTCGTTGGGCTCATCCAGCAATAACAGCCGTGGCTGAATCATCAGGGACCTTGCCACCGCCAGCATCTGCTGCTGGCCACCAGACAGGGTAGCGCCGTCCTGGTCCGCCCGTTCGCCCAGCATCTCGTATTTCTTGAGGATGCCATCCACTGTCCAACGCGCGGCACTGCCCTTGCGTTGATAGGCGGCCACATCCAGGTTATCCCGCACTGTCAGACCGGGAAATATCCGGCGGTCTTCCGGTACATACCCGATGCCAGCGCGGGCAATCCGGTGTGCCGGCCTACCCTGGATCGGCTTGCCTTCATAAAAGACCTCTCCGGATCTCGGAGGTGTCAGACCCATGATGCTTTTCAGGGTGGTGCTCTTTCCGGCGCCGTTCCGGCCCAGAATGCAAACCGTCTCACCGGCTTCGAGCTGAAGAGTAACACCCTGGAGCGCCTGACTCTCACCATAGAACGTTTGAATGTTGCGAACATCAAGAATCATGGGTTGGCCTCCTCGACCGCCTCGTCGTCTTCTTCGCCCAGGTAGGCGACACGAACCTCCGGGTGGTTCTTGACCTCCTCCGGGGTACCGGCAAAGAGCTTTTCGCCACGGTGCATGACCAGAATCCGGTCCGCCAGATTGAAGACCACATCCATATCGTGCTCGGTAATCATGAATGTGTAGTCACCGCTGTCTGCAAGCTTTTTGATCAGCCGCGTGGTGCGCCTGGTTTCATCCGGGGTCATCCCGGCGGTGGGCTCGTCCAGCAGCACCAGCTTCGGCTGCGTTGCCAGCACCATGGCGATTTCCAGCAATCGCTTGTCGCCGTAGCTGATCACTTCGGCACGTTGTGCTTTCAGGCTGTCGATGCCCAGGCGCTTCAGAAACTCGACCGCCTCTTGCTGGATAGAGGTATTGCGGGAGGCAATATTGAACAGCTTGCGGCTGTGGCCATGATAGGCCGACAACACCACTTCCACGTTCTCCTGCACTGTCATCTCCGGGAAGATATTGTTGATCTGGAACGATCGGGAGACTCCCAACCGGCTGATCTTGTGAGGTGGCAGCCCGGTGATATCCCTGCCGTCCAGCATGATCTTGCCTTCAGTCGGATGCATCCGACCGGAAACCATGTTGTAAAAGGTGGTCTTGCCGGCGCCGTTGGGACCGATAATAGCGAGGGTTTCCCTGGGCATGACTTCCAGGTTGATATCGGAGACCGCCGTAACCCCGCCAAACCGCTTGGTCAGGTTAGTAATGGTAAGGACCGGGTTACTCATTTCTTCACCTCCATCCACCAGTCAATAGCGGTGCCCAGCAGGCCCTTGCGGAAGAAGATCACCATCAGCGCCAGGATGATCCCCAGAACCAACATCCAGGACTCTGTATAAGTGGTGATCCAGGTTTCCAGCAATACGAACGCCGCAGAACCGATAAACGGGCCGAGGAAAAACCCGGTGCCCCCCAGGATGGCCATCAGGATTGGTTCGGCGGACATGGACCAGTGCAGAAGTTCCGGGCTCGCCACCCTCAGGAACGGGGCGATCAGGCCACCGGCCAGGCCCGCGAAGGTTCCGGCGATGACGAAAGCCACCAGGCGATACGTACGCACGTTCAGCCCGGCGAAGGATACCCGCTCGGGATTCTGGCGGATCGCCTTGAGAATCATGCCGAAAGAACTGCGGCAGATCAGATACAGCACGATTGCGGCAATGGCCACAATGCCCAGCACAACATGGTAATAGACCGATGGATTGGCCAGGGTCAGGTCAAGCCCAAGCCCGAAAGAGCCCAGGGTAAACCCGGCAAGGCCATCACTGCCGTTGGTCACCGATCGCCACTGGTAAGCAATGGCAAAGACCATCATGCCAAAGGCCAGGGTGAGCATGGCAAAGTACACCTCGTTGAGCCGTACGCTCAGGAAGCCGATCATCAAAGCCAGTAGTGCGGACGCCCCCATGGACACCAACAGACAGACCAGGAACGGCCACTCCAGGTGAATCAACACCAGGGCGGTAGCGTAAGCGCCAATACCGAAGAACGCCGCATGCCCGAAGCTCAGCATTCCGGTATATCCGAAAATCAGGTTGAAGCTGGCCGCGAACAGGCCCAGGATCAGGATTTCGGTAAAAATAAAGACATAGAAATAGGAAGCAATCCAGGGCACCGCAATCAGCCCGGCAATCACCACAGCCAGTATGGCCATCAGAACCTTGGTCTTCATGCGTTTGCCCCCTTACCCATCATGCCGTTTGGTTTGAACAACAGAACCAGCGCCATGCCAACAAACGGCAACAGCAGGTTCACTTCCGGCAGGTAGCGGCCACCGAAGCCGTGAATCAGGCCCAGAATGATGGCTCCGAGCAAGGCTCCCGGGAAGCTTCCCAGCCCCCCGATCACCACCACAATGAACGACTCGATAATGATCTTGTCCCCCATGCCAGGATCCAGCGCACGCATGGGTGCCGCCATCACACCTCCGACGGCGGCCAGCCAAGCGCCAAAGGCAAACACGCCGGTCACTACCAGCCGGGTGTTGATGCACAGCGCCTCGGCCATATCGCGATCCAGTGCCGCGGCTCGCATGATTCGGCCGACGCGGGTGCGGTTGAAGAGGTACCAGAGACCGGCCAGCAATAGCAGGCCGATGACGATCACAAACAGGCTGTAGGTGGCAACCGAACTGCCCAACAGCTGCACCGAACCCGAAAGCAGATCCGGCGGCTGGACCACATGGATGCCACTGCCCCAGATCATCCTCACACTTTCGTTGATGATCAGCAGGATTGCGAAAGTCAGAAGCAGACTGTCTGCTACGTCACGGGAATAGATGAAGCGCAACAGAACCCGATCGATGATGACGGCCAGGATAGCGACGCCAATGGGCGCCAGGATCAGGGCCGCCCAGAAAGGCATGCCCGCTATATTGATCAGTGTGAAGGCCAGATAGGCCCCCAGCATGTAAAGTGCCCCGTGGGCAAAGTTGATGATGTTCAGCACACCGAACACGATATTAAGGCCCACTGCGATGATAAACAGCAGCAGCCCGATATCGAGACTATTCAGCAACGCCGCTCCGATGCCAGACATGTATTACCTCATTACGTTAGGGCCGGATTCGTGGCGCCCCGAAGGACGCCACGGCAAGCAAAAGAACAACCCTCAGATCAAAGCTTGCAACCGGTCTCTTCGACGGTGCGGGCTACTTTTTCGCCGTCAAATATCTGCAGGTTGTTCAGCGTGCGGATACCGTGTTCCGGATGCATGGGGCCAGAAACACCCCAGTTCGGGCTGACCATAGCCTGGTTATCGCCCTTGCGGAACGTGACCGTTCCGTTCGGGGCTTCCATGCTCATGCCGCTAAGCGCCTTGGCAACTGCAGGGCCCTCGGTGCTACCGGCGGCTTCCATTGCCTGCTTATAAGCGTACATCGCGGCATACGCACCCTCGGCGTTATAGCTCGGCGGATTGCCGTAGGCGTCAAGGTAGGCTTTCACGAAGCGCTCGTTGATGTCGTTATCGTAGGCCTCGTACCAGTATCGTGTAGACAGGTGCACGCCCTCAGGCATTTCTTCACCCAGTGCAGTCAGTACTTCCGTCGCGGCGCCAACGGTAAACATTACCTCCAGGTCCTTTTCAAAGAACCCACGGGTATTCGCCTGGCGGACAAAATTGACCAGGTCACCACCCCAGACAGAGATCAGAACGCCCTCGGCGTCAGAATCCATCACCCTGTCAATGAACGGGGTGAAATCCTCGGCGCCGAAGCGCGGGAAGTTGGTCTCCGACATCAGGTTGACGTCGGGATTGATCTCTTTGAGATAGTTTCCGAAGAATTCCCAGGACTGATGGCCGAAGGCATAGTCCGGACCAATGGTGGTCCAGTTGGTGGCATCGGTTTCTGCTGCGACCAGAGCAGCGGCTTTCATGTTCTGGGCCACGTTGACACTGATGCGATAGGTGAACGAATTACACAGCTTGCCGGTGACATCCGGCGTGGCAGCGTGGGTAATGATCAGGGGCTTTTGTAACTCCGGCATGGTTGGAACCATACCCTGGGCCACGCCAGAGCTATCCAGGCCCACAAGGGCGTCCGCACCCTCCGAGTAGACCAGTTTGCGTGCCGCCTGAATGGCTACCGACGCCTTCCCTTGGGTGTCCTCGTAGATCATTTCGACCTGACGACCCAGTATGCCGCCGGAGCCGTTGATTTCATCCACCGCCAGGTCTATGCCTTTCTGGGCAAACTCACCGTAGGTGGCGGCGCTGCCAGAGAGAATGTAGAGGCCTCCGATCCGGATCGGGTCATCGGCATAACTGATACCTGCGGTACCAAGCGTAGCGGTTGCGGTCATCGCAACCATGAGTTTCTTGATGCTTATTGATTTCATGTTAATGCTCCTGTGTTCTTGTCTTTGTTGTCACTGGAACGTCCAGGCCTGTTGAATCAAGCCGGGATTTCATAGTCGTAAGTTCGTCGTTCGCGTTATCGCAACCTCCTGCTGACCATGGTCAGCGCAGTCATCAGGACAACGTGTCCCTTAGAATGTTCTTTCGGATCTTGCCAGTGGCTGTCTTGGGCAACTCACCCAACACGATCTTTCGGGGCGCCTTGAAGTGCGCCATTTGTTCTCGACAAAAAGCGATGATCTCCTCGGGCGTGAGCTCCTCTCCATCATCGATCGGATTGATAAAGGCGCAGGGGACCTCCCCCCATTTTTCATCGGCCATTGCGACCACTGCCGCCTCAGACACTTTCGGGTGCCGGTATAGCACCTCCTCCACTTCCAGACTGGAGATGTTTTCGCCGCCGGAGATGATCACATCCTTGGCCCGGTCGCGGATTTCGACATAATGATCCGGGTGCATGACAGCCAGGTCACCGGTGTGGAACCATCCGTCGCTGAACGCCTCTTCTGTGGCTTCTTCATTCTTCAGGTACCCCTTCATCACCGTGTTGCCGCGGACACAGATCTCGCCCATGACATTTCCGTCAGCAGGTACTGCTTCTCCGCTGACCATATCCAGCACTGCAACTTCATCCAGGCCGTGCGTGGGAACGCCCTGGCGGGACATTTTTTTCGCCCGATCCTCCAGTGGCAACTGCTGCCATTCCGGCTGGGGCACACACAGTGTCGAAGGGCCGAACGTTTCGGTCAGGCCATACAGGTGAGTAATCTGGAAGCCAATCTCCTCTGCCTTGCGGATGACACTGCTGGGGGGCGCTGCGCCACCGAGAGCAAATCGGGCCGGCCGGGACAGTGTCAGGCTCGCCCGCCCCAGGTCCTGTATCAGCAGGTTCATCACCACCGGCGCCCCACACATGTGGGTCACACCGTAGTCTTCAATCCGGCGGTAGATCTCCTGACTATTTACCTCCCGAAGACACACGTGAGTACCCCCGACGGCGGTGATTGCCCAGGTATAGGCCCAGCCATTGCAATGGAACATCGGCAGTGTCCACAGGTAGACGGTCTCGGCCGTCATGTCGAAAGCCATGGCGTTGGTCATGGCCGCAAGGTAGGCACCGCGATGGTGGTAAACCACGCCTTTTGGATTGCCGGTGGTTCCAGAGGTGTAATTCAGGGAAATGGCGTCCCACTCGTCTGCCGCATGCTGCCAGCCAGCCTCGGCATCGCCTTCCTGCAGCAAGGCTTCGTAATCAAGATCCGCCAGCCCCTGGCTCTTCCCGGCCTTGCTATCGATGGCCACCAACAAGGGATTAACCTCAAGCTCGGCCACAGCGGCCCGTACCTGCTCTTCCCATTGGGTGTCGTAAAACAGAACCCGGGCCTCACCATGAGCCAGGATAAACGACAGGGCCCCGGCATCCAGACGGATGTTGATGGCGTTAAGTACCCCTCCGGACATAGGCACGGAGTAATGGGCCTCAAGCATTTCGTGGGAGTTTGGACACAGGATTGCGACCGTGTCGCCCGTCTCGATACCGCGGCGACTCAGCGCACTCGCCATCTGGCGGCAGCGAGCGTAAAGCTCCCTGTAAGACAGGTTCATATCGTCGTCAATCACCGCCAATTTGTCCGGGTACACCCGAGCCGACCGCTGTAGCAGCGTGAGCGGGGTGAGTGGCGAATAGTTTGCGGTGGTCTTGTTCAGGTTCTTGTACTTGTTCATGTCGCACCCATATCAAACCGTCCGGGATTGCCCGGGTTATTTCAGGTAGCCCGGATTGTTTACTTTCAGCCTTGTCTCCGTCATAGCGCGAAGAACCGTTCGCAACTCACGGTCACCGCCGTCGAGAGTGCGCTCACGAAGCACCCTGGCCAGGGTCTGTTCACCTTGCCCTGATTCCTCCGTCAACGCGTGACCGGCCAGAAAACGGGAAAGCATGACGTCAGTTGTTTCGGGCTCCCCCGCCTCCCGCAACTCCTGTTCCCGGATGGCCATACCCATGGCATTGGCGATCATCAATGCCTCGTATTTGCGCTCTCCACCGAGCTCTGGAACCAGTGAATCGAGCAACACCTTGCGAGCCTCGGCTAGCAGGTCACGGGTCTCAGGTCGATTGATCATTGCCCATCCTCCAATTCCTGAATCTGGTTCAGCAGGTCGTATTCCATCTGAGCCACCATGCGTCCGGTCAACGCCAGCTCGAGCGAGCGCTGCTCACCCGACATGTGACGACGCGCCTGTTGCAAGGCGATAGCGGCCCAGCGCACCAGTGCCATGACCTCCCAGTAGCTCACGATTGCCGGACTAATACTGATTCCGGTTACCTCCCGGTAGCCGTCCAGAAGATCCTGTTTATATCCAATTCCGCCCACTTCCCGCTCATCAGCACCAAAGCGCCAACTGCGGCTGCAGAGCCATCCCAGATCCTCGCAAGGGTCGCTCCAGGCGGCGAATTCCCAATCCAGAATGGCCGTCAGTCTGTCGCCGCTGAGCATGTAATTGCCGGTTCGGAAATCGCAGTGACATAGAACAGTGGGGCCTGGTTCCGGTGCATTGTCTTCAAGCCAGTTCAATGCCCATTCCAGCACCGGGTGTGGCTCACCAATTTCTTCCAGATAGCGGCGATAAAGAGCCACCCGACTCAGGGCCGGATTGTCCGGATTGGGCATCGCCAGGAACTCCAGCGAATCGTCCGGCGGCCGCACGCTGTGAAGACTGGCTAGCTCAGCGCCGAACCGTCGAACCAGGGCGCGGCGCTGCTCGTCACTGAAATTCGACTTGACCAGCTTGCGTGGTGACGCACTCCCGGCGGCACGGCTCATGACGTAGAACACCTGCCCGGTGACCGCCGTATCCTCACACAGCCAGAGAGGTTCAGGGGTGGTCACTCCGGCACCAAAGGCTGCCTGCAGTACCCGAAACTCCTGTGGCCTGCTCAAGCTCTCCGCCACGCCGGACGGTGCGTCCTGTCGCACTACAAATTCGTGCCGCCCAGGACGGTTGCCACCTTCCAAATCCAGCGTCAGCCCGAAGTTATCCTGAATCGCCCCTCCGGAAAGCTTGTCGAAAGAGACGACCGTTGCGTCGGAGGCTCCGGTCTGCCGCGATATGAAAGTGGCAAAGGTATCCTCAAGTGCAGACATCAGGCTTCGACTCCCCAGTGCCAGAAGTCTGTACGTTCAGCCAACAACGTTTTCGAAAACACCATTTTGTGCACCTCAGACGCACCATCCACTAGCCGCGCCTGGCGAGCATAGCGGTAGATCCATTCCAGCGGGGTATCTTTGGAATAGCCCCGGGCTCCACAGAGCTGAATCGCAGTATCCACTGCCTTGTGAAGCGTATCGGCCACAGCAACCTTTGCCATGGACACCTCCTTGCGTGCAAAATCACCCTGGTCCAGTTTCCACGCGGCATGCATGGTCAGCAGACGGCCAATCTGTATTTCCATCGCAGCTTCGCCCAACAACCACTGAACACCTTCACGCTGGGCCAACGGCTGACCGAAAGACTCCCGGTTATCAACATACTCGGTAGCAATTTCCAAAGAACGACGGGCCAGGCCCAGCCAGCGCATGCAGTGAGTGAGGCGCGCGGTGCCTAAACGAATTTGAGTCAGCTTTAGACCATCGCCGACTTCCATCAGGCGATTCTCATCCGGAATTTCCAAACCATCGAACTTTAGTTCGCAATGGCCGCCATGTTCCTCCGGCCCCATGATCGGTATCCGGCGAACGATCTCCCAGCCCGGATCATCCTTGTGGAAAAGAAAGGCGCTCAGGCCCTTGCGCGTGTCGTCAGACGTCCGTGCAATCAGAATGAAATGAGATGCTTCGGCGGCGCCGGTAATAAAATGTTTGTGACCCTGGATCACCCACCTGTCACCTTTGCGCGTGGCAGTAGTCTGCATCATCCCGGGATCAGATCCGCAGCCAGGAGCCGGCTCAGTCATGACAAACGAGGAGCGTACCCTGCCCTCCACCACGGGCTTGAGCCAACGTTCCTGCTGTGCTTTGGTCGCCACCTTCCCCAGTACCGTCATGTTGCCGTCGTCCGGGGCTGCGGCATTGAAGACCACCGGCCCGAAAATCGAACGGTTCATTTCCTCGTAACACGCCGCCATACCGACGATGTCGAGCCCCTGGCCTCCCAGGTCCTCAGGAATCTGTAAGCACCACAGGCCCTGCTGCTTTGCCTTGGCACGCATCTTCTCGAGATAGTCCGGTGCAATGTTTTCATGCTCATCGTAGGCCTCCGCGTTCTGCTCCAGCGGTAACAGCTCCTGATCGACAAAGTCCCGGATGCGTTTCCGGTACGACTCGTTCCTGGGGTTCAGATTGAAATCCACAGCCCGCTCCTTAAAGGGAAGATTGAAGATGACCGCCATCCACCACGAGGGTGCTGCCAGTCATGTAGTCCGAGAGTTCTGAAGCCAAAAGCAATAATGGGCCGCTCAAATCGCCCGCCTGTCCCAGGCGGCGCTGGGGAATGCGGCGAATCATTTTCTGGCCGGGTTCACTGGCAAAGAAATCACGGTTCAGATCGGTTTCGATGTAACCCGGCGCCAATGTGTTAACACGGATACCGTAACGCGCCCATTCCAACGCAAGGGCACGGGTCAGTTGCTCAACACCAGCCTTGGCTGCGGCATAAGGTGCCACGTTGCCGGCCACGCGATGACCAAGGATGGAGGAAATCATGATGATGCTGCCGCCCCGATTCAGCTTGGAAAGACGGCGTGCCGCTTCAGTGCACACCAGCCAGGAGCCCTTGAGGTTGGTGTCGACCACCCGGTCCCAGTCTGACCCCGTCAGGTCCATCGCTTTTTTGCTAGTGGCTACGCCAGCATTGGAGACCACCACATCCGGAATACCAGCGTCGTCCGCCATGGTATCGAACGCCTCGGCAACACTTGCCTAGTCGGTGACGTCCATAGTCACGACATGAATATGGCTAGCATATTCGGGAAAACTGGCACTGAGTGACTCGAGCGCTTCGCGGCGGCGACCACTGACGATGACGGTTGCACCGGCTTCAAGCAGACACTGGGTGAAATTCTGGCCCAAGCCACCAGCAGCTCCGGTGACTAACGCAGTCTTACCCTTCATGCTCAGGGAGCGGTTCGTGTTGTCGGGGTTCGTATTATCGGAATTGTTCATATCTCGACCTCCTGAACACAAAATAGAGCGAGCGCTCGATTTATGCAAGTAAGAAAGAGAAAAATTCAAAGGCAATATACAAATGTTGAAGGGGTTATTCAGGGAGGATGTATTCTATGGTGTCCGGTTTTGGGAACACCAGGAACCAAAACCTGGAATCGGATGACACGCCTTGATACCGTAATCCTACGTCTACCCCTGCTCATACTCCCGCACCAGCTCCTGAAGAAAATACAGGCCAGCGGAACTCAGAAAGCAGCGCCCGGCCCCAGCGCGAAACATCAGATTGCGTTTATCCAGATAATCCAGGGCTTCCGGCACCCCTTTTTCAAAGCGTGCCGCCCGCAGAATTTCCTGATACTCCTCATCGCCTTCCAACGCCGCAAGATCCTGCTCATTCAATCCGGCGTCGGGCCGGCCAAGGTATTCGAGGTCCCGACCACTCCTCGCGAAGTAACGCCCGATCAGCAGCAGTATCACCTGCACCCGGAAAGCGTTTTCATCGTGCTCTTCGCTCTCGTCGTCACTGCTTTCCTTCAGAAAGAAAAACGCACCGGTCTCGTTGAACACCAGTTCGCTGCCCAGGTGCTCGTAGAAGGTCCGGAAGTGGGACAGATGGTTGTACAGCAGGTTATAGAGCGGATTGGCGCGCAACTCGGAGCGGTTGTTGTCCCACACATCCCGCACAATCACCCGGCCGGCCTGGAATTCCCGGTAGATGGCCGCGCTGTGAGCCGGCAGGATCTGCTCGAAGCTGCTCGAACTGTGGGAATGGTCCGGGGATTCGGTGGTTTCCACCGCGTCAGAGAATTCAGGCATAGTATTGCTCCAGGCGGCGCTTGCGGTACACAAACTGCTCGCTGTCGGATGACTGGTCGAGGATTCGGAAACGGTTGGTGGTCACCACCTGCAGACCCTCCGGCGGCGAGTTGACCAGACGGTTAAGGGCCGCCAACAAATCAGGAAAGCGATAACCAGGGATAAAACCGTCCAGCCGGCCGTGCAGTTCCCGCACCAGATCGGTGGTGGGTCGCAGTTCCAGGGTTTCCAGCCACTGATACAGCTGGTTGATACGCTGAACATCAATGCGGGTGTGGCGGCCGCTGCCGTCTACTTCCTGCAGAACCGGCACCTCGGCTTTGCGGCGAAGATCGTTCAGGCGCAGGTTCAGTTCGCTAAACAACAACTGATAGTAGCTGGACGATTCACCAAAGGCGTAATGTTTCGGGCGCTGCTGAGCTCGCAGGCCGACCAGGAAGCCGGTGCTGCGGGCAAAGTCCCCGCCTTCCAGCCACTTTCGTTTCAGGCTGAGGGTCTCGGTTTCGCCCTTGAGTTCCTGCAGCTTGCCGTAGAAATGCTCCATGGCGTTGTACTGAACCATGCCCTGGCGAGTCTTGCGCAGGAAGTGCTCCACCTCCTGGGCCACCGCCGCAATCGGTTTATAAAGTGCATTAAGGCTGATGGAGGATCGGAACAACTGGTCCGCCAGGCTTTGGTCGTCGTGATTTTCCAACAGCCGGACGATGGCTTCCAGGGTCTCGAACAGGTTGCTGCCATCGGGCAGTCGCGTGTCCGGGTTCAGAAACACCAGGGTCGGTTTGATGTGGCGCTCGTACAGGGTAACGATCTGCTCAAACAGGTTCTGGCGGAACTCCAGGTATTTCTCCGGCGCCCGGCTGGCGTCG
>PBRG01000153.1 GCA_002726615.1 Marinobacter sp. | reverse complement strand
GTCAGCTCATAAAAAAGGGCCGATGGAAATATCCATCGACCCTCTTGCTACCCGGTCCGGCCAACCCAGATCCACTTTAAGTGAACGGCTTGCCTCACGGTGACCTTTTTTTATGCTTCAAAGAACTCCGTTTGCCGTTCAGGCAGTGGCGGGGCTCTTCTTGGCAGTGCTGGGGCTTTTGCGGGCTGTGGTTTTGCGTGCAGCCGGCTTCTTGGCCTGGGCAGTAGCCTTGGTTGACTGGGCAACGCTGGTCACTTCGTCCGCTGCGTCGGCAACGGTATCTGCGCCTTCAGCCGCTTCTTTCTCGAGCTTGGCAACCAGGTCGGCCGCAAAGCTGCCGAAACGGGTGTTCAGACTGCGCAGTTGCTCGAACAGGTTCTCACTGTAGCCATAATAACGAGTGCGCAAGGTCTTAACGCTGTATTCACGGGCTTCGGTTTCCAGCTTTTCAGCGTACTCGAACGGCTTGGAAGCCAGTTTCTTCTGCTGCTCTTCAGCTGCGTTGATACCCTTCGCTACGATGTCCTGAAGCTGTTCCTGATAGGTCTTGAGTTTACCCATGATGACTCTCCTAAGATTGTGGATGCGTGGTTTGAAAATCTGCATCGTTATCGCCGGCAAACCGATGCCGACTTCTGATCACATGTCGAAGGGTACGGTCAAAAATTAGAATGTTCATACTAAAACCATCCCCTATTCGTCATCTATCAAAGGGGCACAGAATCGTCTCGGAATTTACGGATTGTTCACTTGATGATTTTGTCAGGTTCGGCATACTCTGCGCGTTGAATTGAGAAAGCCCGTCTCCCCGCTTTATTCAGGTCTCGCTTCTGACGCACCCCAATATTGGAATAACAGCACTAACAACACGCTGATAAACGGATTGCGAACACTACAATGCCAGGTAAAAAACTCTGCCAGAACGCTGCGGACCTCCGGCAGCAGTGGAAAATCGTCGTAGCCGGGTTGGCGCTGGCCATCATGGCCGGGTGCCAGGAGGACTCCGGGGCGTCAAGGGCCGCTTCAAGCCAAGCCAACGAAGCATCGGAACAAAGGCTGGGGGGCGCCATTTCATCAATTCGGGGCACGCTTGGGCAGCCTGAAACGGCGCAGGGTGAAAACCCCAGCGCGGTGAATCCGACCGACTCGGAGTCGATCACCGCCCCCACACTGTACTGGGACGCTCCGCTTACCCGGGAAGACGGCTCACGCCTCTATGCCAGCGACATCAGCGGCTACCGCATCTATTATCGCCTGCGACACGCGGACAGTTACGAGGTCATATCACTCTCCGGTGATGGCAACACCCGCTACCGGCTTGAGGATTTTCCACCGGGGGCTTACGAATTCAGGATTACCGCCCTCGACGACAGTGGACTGGAAAGTCAGCGTTCCGATCCAATCACTGTCGACCTGATCTAGGCGATTACCACCTGAAGATGACCCAACTGGGCACCAGCATGTCGGTCTCGCTCTCACGAATCCAGCCGCCACCATCCGCTGGCACCAGGTAGTATTCGGGACCAACTTCCGGCACTACCTTGATCTCCACCAATTGGCCATTCACACGGTATTCGTAGAACACCTCGCTCTCACCCGGGCGAATCACAATCTGTGTCCCGTCGGCGGGTGGCTGGTAATCAGACACCACCAGGGGCTCCCTGGGTGTCTGGACAACATCGATATCCTCCTGGGCCACCAAAGGCCCCCAGAGCACACCCAACACAAGACCCGAGCAAGCGATACGTTTCATTTTCATGGTACTCTTCGGTTCTGTTTAAAGACGTGCAAAATCACTCTGACGTACGGAAAAATGCACACCGTTAATGTCAGAGTTGCACAAGCCTATCAACGCTTCAATCAGAATCCGGATCCGTTTTGATATGACACAGCAGCAGACTCCGCCGGTGGTTCTTGTAGATGGTTCGTCCTACCTCTTTCGCGCCTATCATGCCCTGCCGCCACTGATGACCAGCAAGGGCCACCCCACGGGCGCCATAAAGGGTGTTATCAGTATGATCCGGAAGCTGGAACAGGATTTCCCGGGCTCGAAAATGGTGGTGGTGTTTGACGCCAAGGGCAAGACCTTCCGCAATGATCTGTACGAAGACTACAAGGCCACCCGCCCGCCCATGCCGGACGACCTGGCCATGCAGATCCAGCCAATCCACGACATGGTTCGGGCTATGGGGTTGCCTCTGTTGATTGTCAGTGGCGTGGAGGCCGACGATGTCATCGGGACGCTTGCCCACGAAGCCACCAGCAAAGGCATTGATGTTGTGGTATCGACCGGCGACAAGGATATGGCGCAACTGGTGAGCGACCATGTGACCCTGATCAACACCATGACGGACACCCGCATGGACTGCGACGGCGTGGTCGAGAAATTCGGCATTGGCCCGGATCAGATCGTCGACTACCTGGCGCTGGTGGGCGACAAGGTGGACAACATCCCCGGGGTCAACAAATGCGGCCCGAAAACCGCCGTTAAATGGTTGCAGACCTGGAACAATCTGGATGACATCATTGAGCATGCGGACGAGGTCAAAGGCAAAATTGGCGAATACCTTCGGGAAGCCACCGAAACCCTGCCGCTTAGCCGCCAGCTGGCCACCATCAAGACGGACGTGGATCTTGAGTTCGGGCTGGAGGACCTCAAGCTGAGGACCCAGGACGACGGCCAGTTGCTGGAACTGTTCCGGGAATATGAGCTTCGGTCCTGGATTGCCGAACTTGAAAACGGCGACTCTGACGATGAAAAAAGCGCGGACAACGCCAGCGACAACAGCAAAAATTCCGCCAGCAAAGAGAAGACATACACGGTAGTAACCGATCAGGCAGAACTGGATTCCTGGATTGGCCGCCTCAACAAGGCACCGTTGTTCGCCTTTGACACCGAGACCACCAGCCTGCGTTATATGGACGCCGATGTCGTTGGCGTGTCCTTTGCCATTGAGCCCGGTGAGGCTGCCTACGTGCCGTTCGGCCACGATTACATGGGCGCTCCGGAACAACTGGACCGGGACACCGTTTTGAGTCAGTTGAAACCGCTGCTGGAAGATCCGAAGAAAGCCAAGCTCGGCCAGAACCTCAAGTACGACAAGAACGTGCTCGCCAACCATGGCATCAACCTAAATGGCATTGCCGAAGACACCATGCTGGAGTCCTACGTACTCAATTCCGTAGGGTCTCGCCATGACATGGACTCGCTGGCCATGCAATACCTGGGCGAGCAGACCATCACGTTCGAATCCATCGCCGGCAAAGGCGCCAAGCAACTGACCTTCAACCAGATTGAGCTGGAGCAGGCAGGCCCCTATGCGGCGGAAGATGCCGATATCACCCTGCGACTGCACCAGGCGTTGCGCCCGCAACTGGAGAAAACCGGCCGGCTGCAGGAAGTGTACGAAAAGATTGATCTGCCACTGGTGCCTGTACTGTCCCGTATGGAGCAACGAGGCGCGATGATCAGCGCCAGCACGCTACGCAAACACAGCCAGGAACTGGCAGAGCGTATGGCAGAGCTCGAGAAGGAGGCCCACGAGGAAGCCGGCGAAAGCTTCAATCTGGGCTCTCCCAAGCAACTACAGGCCATTTTCTACGACAAGATGGGGCTGCCGGTGGTGAAGAAAACTCCGAAAGGCGCCCCGTCCACGGCGGAACCGGTACTGCAGGAACTGGCCCATGAACACACCCTGCCCCGGCTGATCCTGGAACACCGCAGCCTGAGCAAGCTCAAATCCACCTACACAGATACCCTGCCGGAATTGATCCACCATCGCACCGGCCGGATTCATACCTCCTATCACCAGGCGGTGACGGCCACCGGCCGACTGTCGTCCTCTGAGCCGAACCTGCAGAACATTCCCATCCGCAGCGAACAGGGCCGGCGCATTCGTCAGGCTTTCGTGGCCCCGGAGGGCTACAAACTGGTGGCGGCGGACTACTCCCAGATTGAACTGCGCATCATGGCGCACCTGTCGGGGGACAAGGGGCTGCTCAAGGCCTTTGAGAAGGGCGAGGACATTCACCGGGCGACGGCCGCCGAGGTCTTTGGTGTGGCCGTCGACGACGTCTCCGGCGACCAGCGCCGCAGCGCCAAAGCCATCAATTTCGGGTTGATCTACGGCATGTCTGCGTTCGGGCTCGCCAGCCAGCTGGATGTGGGTCGCCATCAGGCCCAGGAGTATATCGACCGCTATTTCGAGCGTTACCCCGGCGTGCTGAAATACATGGACAACATCCGCAAACAGGCCCACGACGACGGGTACGTGGAAACATTCTACGGCCGTCGCCTGTACCTGCCGGAAATCAACGCCCGCAACAAGCAAATGCAGCAGGCCGCCGAACGCACCGCTATCAACGCCCCCATGCAGGGGACTGCCGCGGACATTATCAAGCGGGCTATGGTCAGCGTTGAGGACTGGCTACAGGAACATCATCAGGACGATGCCCGGATGATCCTGCAGGTTCACGACGAACTGATTCTGGAAGTGCGTGAATCCGCCGTGGACACGATTCGCGAAGGTTTAGAGAAGCGGATGTCTGCTGCGGCATCGCTGGATGTGCCCTTGCTGGTTGAAGCTGGCGTCGGTAATAACTGGGACGAAGCCCACTGAATCTGCCGGCCCGGGTTCCGTTTTGGGGCGAAACCACCTTTATTCGCCCCAAAACACACCATTCTTATTGCCGCCCCACCCACATTCTCCCAGCAACGGCGGCGCTGGGTTCAACAACCGAAAACGGCACGAAATTCGCAGGCCTCGAGAACGTCGGCCCCGGATTCGCATGAGTGAATAACGGGGCCATGTTGTGACACTTTCTACTCGAGGCACTCACCATGATTTCTCTGGCTTCCGAGCGCAGTTGGCTTATGAACCCTGGTTTACTGAAACTTGTTCACCAGTGTCGCCGTTTAATCCAGTCTGAGTTTGGGGTAAAGCTGCATCTCACGGAAGAGCACCTGGAACAGCATTTAGCGGACTATGCCAGCAAAACCCGCTCAGCCCATCTCATCCGCACTTGGGAAACACTCAAGCCGCAGATCCCCAACCTGGTTCTTCATGACGATACCGATAACGAAAAACGACTGTATCGGGGACAGGAAATTGCCGAGGAAACTTCAAGAGGCAGCAGCAGTACTTCCGAAATGGAAGCAGAAAGGACAAGAAAGAAGAAGGTTATCTATCGTGGGCAGGTCATCGGTTGAGGGGCGCCGCGCGCCCCTCAACGTACCCCTTAAAACTGCTTGCTGACCTGTACACCTGCACTCCAGGCGTCCAGCTCATAGGTACCACGATAGCGTGCGGCACCGGGCATGGGCTCGTCGTTGACGTCGTAGTTCTGTTCGTCCACTTCTTCGTCATCGAACAGCAGCACCCCGGCCGCCACGTCCACCGTCCAGCCTGAGCGGGCATCGGCGTATTGTGCGCCCAGCGTGACCCATTCGCGGTCCCCAGACGGGATTCGAGCCGTACGGAAATCGTCGTTCACCGGCGACTCATCCCAGGCATAGCCGGCTTTGAATGCCCACTCGGGGGTCGCCTGCCAGATAGCGCCGACATTGGCCTGCCAGGTGTCTTTCCAGTTTTCCGAAACGTGCGTCACCAGGCGTTCATCGCCCAAACTCGGCCCTGTCTGGGAGGAAATTGAGCCATTGTCCTCACGGCTGACCACATTCAATGCCTCAAACCGGCTCCACTTGGCCCAGGTCGCACCTGCCAGCAGGGTTACGGTATCGGTCAATTGGTGGCGGGCACCGAAGGTGATGCTCTCGGGAATATCCAGCGGGACAGTAACCTTTTCAGTAACCGTGGACTGGTTGAACACCAGGCCACCACCACTGAGACTACCCTGCGGATAGTTGCGAACTTCCGCCTCGCCATCCAGTTCCAATTCTGTTCCGGTCTGGGCGGAGATACCAAACTGTGTCCGCTCCGACATTTCCCAAAGCATGCCAAACGCAAACGTGAGCGCCACGTCATCGCCTTCGATGTCCGCATAACCGTCTTCCAAGGTTCCCGGGGGCAACCCGAAGCGGGCTTCTGTGCCACTGTAGTCCTGGAATTTGGTCAGCCGGCCTTCGGCGTAGATCACATTGACGCCAGCACCCATAGAAAATCCGTTACCGTCGTTAACGGAAATGGACGGGCTGAATGCGATGGCGGTCAGCTCGGTCTTATCCGCGAAAAAGCGTCCCTTGAAGTCATCCTCGTAATCCGCCGCCAGGCCATAGGGGGCGTGCAGGCCGAAGCCCACGTCCAACCAGTCGTTGATTTCGTGGGTCATGTAGAAATTTGGAAGGACGGCCGGATCGGCGATATCACCACCGTTCCCACCGGCGACGGCACGGCCGTCGTCGCGGACGGCACTACCAGTGCCTTCCTTGAGTTCGGCATCAATATCCAGAACAGCGGCGCCAAACGACATATTAGTGCCGGAAAGCTGGCTCATGCCGGCCGGATTGAAGAAAACCGTGGTGGCATTTTCCGGGTTGGCTGCGGTGCCGGCGTTGGCAACGCCCATGGCACTGGCACTTTGCTCATTGAGTGAAAAACCGCCGGCCAGCGCTGCGGCGGGTGCCACCAACGCCGAAGCCGTCGCGAGTCGAATAACAGAGCCGGGCAATACTTTGTTTTTGCGCATAAATCCCCCTGGATGATCGTCGGGGCGGAGTATACGCATCACGGGTCAACGGCCTCAAATGCCATGACTACTGATTCGGACTCCTAATAATTTACTACTTTAGTCTAATCCCCGATCAATCGTCCTGGATTGACAACTTGTCGACGCTGGAAGCCAGTTTGTCAGCGCCCTGGGAATCGGCACCCAGCTTGATCATCAGCCGCAGGTCGTTGGCTGAATCCGCGTGCGCGAGGGCATCTTCATAGGTGATGGAGCCTTCGGCATAAAGTTCATACAGCGCCTGGTCAAACGTGCGCATACCGCTCTCGTTGGACTTGGACATCAGTTCCTTGAGGCGGTGCACTTCGCCCTTTCGAATCAGGTCTGCCACCAATGGTGTGTTGATCAACACTTCGATGACGGCTTTGCGCCCCTGCCCGTCCGGCGTTGGGATCAACTGTTGAGCGACAATGGCCTTGAGGTTCAGGGACAGGTCCATCCAGATCTGGTTGTGCTGTTCCGGCGGGAAGAACTGGATAATCCGGTCCAGCGCCTGGTTGGCGTTGTTGGCGTGCAGGGTGGCCAGGCACAGGTGGCCGGTTTCGGCAAACTGTACCGAATATTCCATGGTCTGGCGGGTACGTACCTCACCGATCAGGATCACGTCCGGCGCTTGGCGCAGGGTGTTCTTCAGCGCGATTTCAAAGCTTTCGGTATCAATGCCCACCTCTCGTTGGGTCACGATACAGCCCTGGTGCTGGTGCACGAATTCGATGGGGTCCTCGATGGAGATGATGTGGCCCCGGCTGTTGCGGTTACGATGCCCGAGCATGGCAGCCAGCGAAGTGGACTTACCAGTACCGGTGGCCCCCACGAACATGATCAGGCCGCGCTTGGTCATGGCCAGATCCTTGATAATCTCCGGCAATGCCAGATCGTCAATCTGCGGAATTTTCACCTCGATCCGCCGCAGCACCATGCCGCAGAGATTACGCTGGAAGAAGGCGCTGACCCGGAAACGGCCGATGCCACGGGCACTGATGGCAAAGTTGCACTCGTGGCTTTCTTCGAATTCGGCCCGCTGTTTGTCGTTCATGGCGCCGTAGACGAACTCCCTCGTCTGCTCGGGCGTCAGGGCGTTCTTGGTGACGGGCAGGACCTTGCCGTTGACCTTCATGGAAGGTGGCACACCGGCGGTTATAAAAAGGTCGGAACCGCCTTTTTCCACCATCAAACGGAGCAGTTTTTCGAATTCCATGATCTTTTTACCTGTGTTTCTGGCTTTCGGTGATTTGGGTGTCGGGCAGTGCCTGTTCCAGGGCACGCTGTTAATACGTCCATGTACGCTCGACAAAAACATCCATGTTTTTGACGTCCCTGGAACAGGCACTGCCCGACACCCTCCGAACGTTTGTCGAGCCTTCTACAAAGTTTAGAAATTATCCGGCATTTTTGCCTTCATTCTCGCGGCTTCGCGGGAAATCAGGCCTTTCTTCAAGAGTTTCTCCAGGCACTGGTCCAGGGTTGTCATGCCCAGGGATCCACCGGTCTGGATTGCCGAATACATTTGCGCAATCTTGTCCTCTCGAATCAGGTTACGGATCGCCGAGGTGCCAATCATGATTTCGTGGGCCGCAATCCGGCCACCGCCCATCTTCTTCATCAGGGTCTGGGAGATAACCGCCTGTAACGACTCTGACAACATCGAACGAACCATGGATTTCTCTTCCGCCGGGAACACGTCCACCACACGGTCGATGGTTTTTGCCGCCGAGGTCGTGTGCAGGGTACCAAACACCAGGTGGCCGGTTTCCGCGGCGGTTAGCGCCAGACGAATGGTCTCCAGGTCCCGCAGCTCACCGACCAGGATAATGTCCGGGTCTTCCCGCAGTGCGGAGCGCAGGGCTTCGTTGAAGCCCAGGGTGTCACGGTGCACTTCCCGCTGGTTCAGCAGGCACTTCTTGGATTCGTGCACGAATTCGATGGGGTCCTCAATGGTGAGGATGTGCTCGTAACGGCTGTCGTTAATGTAGTCGATCATCGCCGCCAGCGTGGTGGACTTACCGGAGCCCGTTGGGCCAGTCACCAGAACCAGGCCGCGGGGTACAGAAGCGATGTCCTTGAACACCTGGCCCATGCCCAGGTCTTCCATCGTCAGCACTTTTGACGGGATGGTCCGGAAGACCGCGCCGGAGCCGCGGTTCTGGTTGAACGCGTTGACACGGAAGCGGGCGACACCAGGCACCTCAAAGGAGAAGTCGGTCTCCAGGAACTCTTCATAGTCCTTGCGCTGCTTGTCGTTCATGATGTCGTAGATCAGCCCATGGACTTCTTTATGTTCCATCGGCGGAAGGTTGATGCGGCGGACATCGCCATCAACACGGATCATAGGGGGAAGGCCGGCGGACAGGTGCAAGTCTGATGCGCCCTGTTTGGCCGAAAAGGCAAGCAGTTCAGTAATATCCATAGGGGTCCTCGGAAGGCTTTTTTCTTTTATCCCGGTATGCGCCGGCTCCGGTCATTGGCACTGAACGACTTCACTTGGCATTTCAGCAACCTGCGGGTAACGTGTCAGCGTATCAGACTGACCGGAATCGGCGGATTCGCACTATGAGCAGCATAGCAGACAACATCGGGAGCGTAACCCGACGCATACAAAAAGCAACATTGAAGGCCGGCCGCGGCGGGGGCTCCGTACACCTGCTGGCGGTCAGCAAGACGCGGCCGGCAGACGAGCTTCGCATGGCTTACAACGCCGGCCAAAGAGCGTTTGGTGAAAACTACGTTCAGGAAGCTCTGGACAAGATGGACGAGCTGCGGGGGCTGAACGCTATCGAATGGCACTTCATCGGCCCAACCCAATCCAACAAGACCCGCCAGATTGCCGAGGCATTTGCCTGGGTACACAGCGTTGACCGGCTCAAGATCGCCCAGCGCCTGAACGATCAACGCCCCCTTTCTCTTCCTCCATTGAACATCTGCCTGCAGGTGAACATCAATAATGAGAAGAGCAAGTCCGGTTGTGCCCTGGAGGATCTTATCGATATGGCAGACGCCATCGAAGAGATGCCAAATCTCTCGCTCAGGGGGCTGATGGCGATTCCGGACCCGGACCAGCCCGAGGCGGAGTTACGCTCAAGCTTTCGTAAGCTGGCCAACGCCCTCAAACAAATGCGGCAGGAAGCCCCTGGTTGCGGTCCGCTGGACACCCTCTCCATGGGCATGTCCGGTGACCTTGAGATGGCCATTGAAGAGGGTGCAACCTGGGTGAGAGTCGGTACCGCCCTGTTCGGGCCTCGGTAACCGGAGGCTGACAGCCTCATATCCTGTTATCATCAGCGGCAGAATGACAACTGACCACTACTGATCCAAAACGTGGAGTGAACCTTGAGCACATCACCAACGATTTCGTTTATCGGTGCCGGCAACATGGCCAGCGCCATCATCGGTGGCATGCTGGACAGCGGCTTCAAGGCCGCCAACATCTGGGTCAGCGCCCCTGATGATAACCACCTTCAATCCATCCGCAAACAGTTTGGTGTCAGCGTCACTACCGATAACCGTTACTGCGCCGAGCAGGCGGACATGGTGGTTCTGGCGGTAAAACCACAGGTTATGGCAAGCGTCTGTTCCGATATCGCTCCGGTGGTACAGAATACCCGCCCGCTGATGGTGTCCATCGCCGCCGGGCTGGAAGCTTCCACCCTGGACGAGTGGCTTGGCGGCGGCTTGCCCCTGGTACGCGTGATGCCCAACACGCCGTCGTTGGTCGGCAAAGGGGCTGCGGGCCTCTACGCCAACGATCAGGTCAAGGAAAAACAGAAGGCCATGGTGGAGTCGGTGTTCAACAGCATTGGTTCGGCCCTCTGGGTGGACGACGAATCCCTCCTGCATGCGGTGACTGCGCTTTCTGGCAGTGGTCCGGCCTATTTCTTCCTGATGCTGGAAGCACTGGAAGAGGCGGCCACCGATGCGGGCATTGCCGGTGAAACCGCACGGGCGCTGGCAATCCAGACCATGGCTGGCGCTGCCGAAATGGCAGGACGCAGTGAACACGATCCCGGCCAACTCAAACGCAACGTCATGTCTCCCGGTGGCACCACGGAACAGGCCATCCAGACCTTTGAAGAAGGTGGCCTGAGAGACCTGGTCAAGAAGGCCTACTCTGCCGCTTACAAGCGCTCTGGGGAAATGGCCAAAGAACTCGCCAACAAACAGTAACCGATAACGGGAGACACGGCTTCATGCTGGCTGACATTCTGATCACCATTCTGCTTATAGCCTCGACGTTTTACCTGACGATCGTGCTGCTGCGCTTTTTGCTGCAACTGGCCAGGGCGGATTTCTACAACCCGATCTCGCAATTTGTGGTGAAAGCCACCAACCCGCTGCTGCGCCCGCTTCGCCGCTTTATTCCCGGCTGGGGCGGCATAGACGGTGCTGCACTGGTGCTGGCGGTTATCATCCAGGCGATCACCTTCTTCCTCATTCTTGTTGCACTGAACAGCAGCATTCCGGCGATTAATCCGCTTACCCTGCTCAGTTGGTCGATCCTCAACGTTCTCGACCTGATCGTTAAGATCTATTTCTGGTCGGTGATTGCCGTGGTGGTGGTTAGCTGGATCGCACCGCAGAGTGGACATCCCGCCATCCAACTGGTTGCCCAGATTACCGAACCCGTGATGCGCCCCGTACGCAATGTCATGCCGTCCATGGGCGGTCTGGATCTGTCACCGATTATCGTGTTCCTGATCCTCAATGTGATTTCAGTGGTAATCGACCACATGAAAGTCGCCGCCGGCATGGGGTCCATCGTCGGAATGTAGACCACCTCTCAAAAACACATTCCGTTACATATCAGGACAATAAACTACTCTCACCTGCAGCTGTTTCATCTATCTGAATCAGCTGCTTTTTTTGCCTTCTACACGTCGCCCCGCTATACAGACCCGTGATCACTCCCACAGATTTACCGCGTCAATGCGGTAACATTAACTATATTTTTGGCACAATTTTGCCCAACCCAGATCCAACGCAGTCGCCCGGAAGTCGCGCAGAAGGATGGTCCGATGAACAAGCAAGGAACCCTGTCGCAGCAGGTAGAGGCCTACCACGGCTGGAAAAAAGAACTGATCAGGCAGATCGGTCGTTACCGTCTGTGGCTGCAGGACAACAATCTGTTTTCGGACGATGTCAGCAGCCGCATCCGTCACGGCCTTGAGTTGTTGATCGAAGACGAACTTACCATTGCCTTCGTGGGCGAGTATTCCCGTGGTAAGACGGAACTGATCAACGCCCTGTTCTTTTCGGAATACGGCCAGCGCATGCTGCCTTCCCAGGCAGGCCGCACGACCATGTGTCCGACCGAGCTATTCTTCGACCGCACTTCAAACAGCAACTATCTTTTGCTGCTCCCGATCGAAACCCGGACCGGCGAGCTTTCCCTGCAGCAACTGCGCAAACAACCCGAACGCTGGGTCAAACACGATCTGGATGAGCGTGACCCGGAAATCATGCGCGAAGTGCTGGCGGAAGTTGCTCGCGTAAAGAGCGTCACCCCGCAGGAAGCCCGCAAACTGGGATTCGACGAGGACATGTTGGAGCATGACCGCAACAAGCCGGGCAATGTCGTGGTACCGGCCTGGCGCAACGCCCAGATCAGCATCCGCCACCCGCTGTTTGAACGCGGCCTGCGTATACTGGACACCCCGGGCCTCAACGCTCTCGGCTCAGAGCCGGAACTGACCATCAGCATGTTGCCCCGCGCCCACGCCATCATTTTCCTGCTGAGCGCCGATACCGGCGTCACCGCCAGCGACATGACGATCTGGAAGGATCACATCGATACCGAGCACTCCGACCACCGGGCCGGACGCTTTGCAGTTCTGAACAAGATTGACGTGCTCTGGGACGACCTCCAGGGCGAGAAGCACACTCAGGAAGCCATTGACCGTGTCCGCGGCTACACCGCCGACCACCTCGGCATGCGCCAGAACGACGTGATCCCACTGTCCGCCAAGCAGGGACTTCTTGCCCGCGTCAAGGGTAACGAAGAGCTGCTCGAACGTTCCAATCTCGCCCAACTGGAACAACTGATCATCCAGCGCATCCTGATGCACAAGGAACAGCTGATCACCCAAAGCCTGATCAACGACCTGTTGGGCATGTTGCAGAACAGCCAGGCCGCGATGCAGAACCGGCTGGATGCCCTGGAAGAAGAACTGCAAGCCTGCTCTGGTGTGACCATGGACAAGGGCGCTCTGCGGCGCCTGGCTGACCGTGCTCAGCAGGACTACGACTTCTACTACAAGAAGCTGATCACGCTCCGGTCCAGCCGCCGGCTTATGGACTCCCAGGGCGAGATGCTCAAGGGACTGGTCTGCGAGGACCGGTTTGAGACCCATGCCGAGAAGGTCCGCCAGAAGATGTCGAAGAGCTGGACCACCGCTGGCATGAACCAAAGCATGGATCATTTCTTTGAACTGTTGGAAAACGACCTGACCAACCTTCTCAGCGAAGGACGACTGGCCGAAAAAATGGTGGGCGCCATCTATCGTCGCTACAACGAGGACACCCGTGCCCGCCATCTGGAACCGATTCCACTGCGGTCAGGTCGTCACGTCATTGCCATTCGCGAACTGCGCAAGAAGGCAAAACGCTTCCGCATCAGCCCCAAAAACCTGTTGACTGAGCAGTCGCTGCTGGTCAGACGCTTCTTCAACGTGATTGTAGGCGAAGCCCGAACACTGCATCTGCGCGTACGGGCCGATGTCGAGCGCTGGCCTTCGGAGGCGCTGTTGCCAATCATGCAATACTCGATGGAGCAGAAACAGCTGCTGGAACACCAGATCCGTCGCCTGCGGGACATGGTTCGCAGCGACCGCGACAGCCGCAACGAACGGGAACGGCTGCAGAACACCATCAGCGATCTGACGCGCCAACTTGAACTGGCCGACGCCATGCAACGGCAAATCCGCAAGCCGGCCCCCACCCTGATCCAGCAGAAGGTGGTCAACATTTCCGGCGCGGTCTGACCCGCACCGGAAATGGCGGTTGCAGCCATGCAGGCCGGCCTTTAAACTGCTTGGCTGGCAATCGCCTGGCCATATCAGTTATGGCCTGCTTTCACACGCAGGTTTCCGCCCGGCCATTGCCTGAAATGTCTTCCAGATAATACGGACTGAATCAGGAACCTGTCGCGCCAATGCCCGATCCCTTGCCAACGGATTCTGTCGGGATAGTCACCCCACAGACACTGCACTTCGATACACCGATCACTCTCGCCTGCGACCAGACGCTGGAGAGTTACGACCTGGTGATTGAAACCTATGGCGAGCTGAATGCAGATGCCACCAACGCAGTACTGATCTGTCATGCCCTCAGCGGCCACCACCATGCCGCCGGCTATCACAGCAGGGAAGACCGAAAACCGGGCTGGTGGGACAGCTGCATTGGCCCCGGCAAGCCTATTGATACCAACCGTTTTTTTGTCGTCAGCCTGAACAATCTGGGTGGTTGCCATGGCAGCACCGGGCCCGGCAGCACCAATCCTCAGACCGGCCAACCCTACGGTCCCGATTTCCCGGTAATTACGGTACGCGACTGGGTCCACAGCCAGGCGTTGCTGGCCGACCGGCTCGGCATTGAATGTTGGGCCGCTGTGGTGGGAGGCTCACTCGGTGGGATGCAGGCGCTGCAATGGAGCCTCGACTACCCGGAGCGTTTGCGGCATGCCGTAACCATTGCCTCGACCCCACGCCTGAGTGCCCAGAACATTGCCTTCAATGAGGTGGCACGACAGGCGATTACGTCCGACTGTGAGTTCCATGACGGCCGCTACTATGAGCACGACACATTGCCGCGCCGGGGCCTGATGCTGGCACGCATGGTGGGCCACATTACCTATCTGTCCGACGCCTCCATGGGCGAGAAATTCGGCCGCGAACTGCGCGACCAGGCCTACAAGTTCGGCTACGACGCAGAGTTTCAGGTGGAGAGTTACCTGCGCTACCAGGGTGAACGCTTCTCGGAGTCATTCGACGCCAATACCTACCTGCTGATGACCAAGGCCCTGGATTACTTTGACCCGGCCTACGAGCACGACAATGATCTGGCAAAGGCCCTGCTCCGTGCGCGCTGCGAATTCCTTGTTGTTTCGTTCAGCACCGACTGGCGATTTACCCCCGCTCGGTCCGAGGAATTGGTGAATGCCATGATCGCGGCCCGCCGCAAGGTCAGCTATGCCGAAATCGACGCGCCCTGGGGGCACGACGCCTTCCTGATCCCGACACCACGCTACACAGCCATCTTCCATTCCTACATGGACCGGGTTGCACGGGAGGTTGGCGCATGAGAACGGACCTGAAAATCATCGAGCAATGGATCAGCGCCGGCAGCCATGTATTGGACCTGGGTTGCGGCGACGGCACCCTGCTGGACTACCTGCAGCGGGAAAAAAGGGCAACAGGGTTTGGCCTGGAAATCAATCCGGACCATATCACCACCTGCATGGGTCGCGGGGTGTCCGTCATCGAGCAGAACCTGGACACCCAGGGCCTGGGAAACTTCGAAGATCACTCCTTCGACACCGTACTGATGACACAGGCCCTGCAGGCGGTCCGACGCCCGGATATGGTCCTCGACGAGATGCTTCGGGTGGGCCGCGAGGGCATCGTGACCTTCCCCAACTTCGCTTACTGGCGATTGCGCTGGTACCTGATGCGCCGGGGTCGCATGCCTGAATCGGAAACGCTACCGTATAAATGGTACAACACCCCCAACATCCACCTGTGCACCTTCAAGGATTTTGAAGCCCTCTGCTACCGCAAGGACGTCCGGATACTGAACCGCACAGTGGTGGATGGCGAGCACCAGGATCGCTGGCTCAGTCGCCTTTGGCCCAATATGTTGGGGCAGATCGCCATTTACCGGATAACCCGGGAGGAATCATGACCACACATCGTCGCAATCACTGGCAGACGTTATTGTCGCTCGCTTGCCTGTTCCTGCTATTCACCAGCCAGAGCCAGGCTGATTCGAAGGATTTTGGTGAATTCGAAGTGCACTGGAGCGTTTTCCCAAGCACCTTCCTGGCTCCTGAAATTGCCCGCGAGAACAACCTCAATCGCAGCCGCGGCATCGGTATCGTCAACATATCCATCATGAGGGAAACCGAGGATGGCGGCCTTGAGCCGGTATCAGGCCAGGTGGAAGGCAAGGTCATGAACGATATCCAGCAGGCCCGGTTCCTGGCATTTCGACGCATCCAGGAAGGCAACGCGGTCTATTTCATCGCCGAATACCAGTACAGCAACGCCGAGTTGATGACCTTCCAGATCACCACCCGTCCCACGGGTGCCAGACAGGATCTGCCCATCCGTTTCACCCACACACTGTTTAACGACTGATGACCAACACCACTAAAAGACTGGTCATTGCCAGCAACAACAAGGGTAAGATCGCCGAACTCACAGATTTACTCGGCCCACTCGGGCTGACGCCCGTAGCCCAGGGTGAATTAGGCGTTGGCGAGGCGGAGGAGCCAGCGGTCACCTTCGTGGAGAACGCCATCCTCAAGGCACGTCATGCCGCGCGCATAACCGGATTACCGGCCCTTGCGGATGACTCCGGTCTGGCGGTTGACGCCTTGGGCGGGGCACCCGGCGTCCGTTCGGCCCGTTACGCCGGCGACACGGCCAGCGACGCAGACAACGTCCGGGCCCTGCTCGACGCGCTGAAAGACGTTCCCGAGGCCCGGCGCACGGCCCAGTTTCACTGTGTACTGGTCTACCTGCGCCATGCCGATGACCCCACGCCGGTGATCTGTCATGGCCGCTGGCCGGGAAGCATTCTGCCAGAGCCTCGGGGCGAGGGTGGTTTCGGGTACGATCCGGTGTTCCTGGTACCGGAAACCGGCACCAGCGCCGCCGAACTGCCCCGCGCTGAAAAAGGCCGCATCAGCCACCGCGGGCGGGCACTGGTGCTGCTTCTGGACCAGCTGAGGGAAGAGCCGGGGTGACTATGCCTCCGCCGGAAGACACCGCGGTGAGCGCCCTTCCCCCGCTAAGCCTGTATGTTCATGTACCCTGGTGCGTGAAGAAGTGCCCTTACTGCGACTTCAACTCCCACGCACTGACCGGCGACATTCCCGAGAACGGCTATCTTGATGCGATCATGGAGGACCTTGCCGGTGACCTCGCATTCATCCAGGGGCGACCGATCGAAACCGTCTTCATCGGCGGCGGCACGCCTTCGTTAATGTCGCCGGACTTCTACAACACACTGTTCGACCGGCTGCGCACTCACCTGTCGTTCACTGACGATGCCGAGATCACACTGGAGGCCAATCCGGGCACGGTGGAACAGACTCGCTTTATCGGCTTCCGTGGCGCTGGCATAAACCGGCTTTCACTGGGCATCCAGAGTTTCAACCCCATGCAATTGAAGGCACTGGGACGCATCCACGATGACAAGGCAGCTCACAGGGCCATAGAGGCCACCCGCAAAGCCGGCTTTGATAACTTCAACCTGGACCTGATGCATGGCCTGCCGGGCCAGACACCGGCAGACGCCCTGGATGACCTGCGGGCGGCCATGTCGTGGCAACCCCCGCACCTGTCCTGGTACCAGCTGACCCTGGAACCCAACACCGAGTTCTACAGCCGTCCGCCCCAACTGCCCAACGACGATTACCTCTGGGAGATCTATTGCCAGGGTGCCGACTACCTGCATCAGCAGGGGTTTACGGACTACGAAGTATCAGCCTGGAGCCGGCCCGGCATGGCGTCCCGCCACAACCTGAATTACTGGATGTTTGGGGATTACCTGGCGCTCGGCGCTGGTGCCCACGGCAAGATCACCTTCCACAACGGCGACATCCGGCGCTTCTGGAAAACCCGGCAACCCGATGCCTATATGAACCGCATCGGCAGCCGCACCGCCGGTAGTCAAATGGTCGAACTGGAAGAACGGCCACTGGAGTTTCTGATGAACGCCTTGAGGCTAACGTCCGGTGTGCCAGAAAACCTGTTCACAGAGCGTACAGGTTTACCGTTGAGCAGAGTTGCGGTAAAACTTGAGGAATTGAGAAAGGAAAACATGCTGGAACCGGGACGGATACAGACCACGGAACTCGGACAGCGTTACCTGAACAGTCTGCTGGAGCGCTTCCTCTGATGTCACTGCCGCGCCTTATGACCCTTTTGCCCAAACGGCTCAACCTGAGCCTGGTGGCTACGGCCGCCCTGCTGCTGGTCCTGGTTGTGGTCAACCAGCCCCTACAGACTGGCTCGGCTCCCCAGGGCATCGTCAGCCTACAGATGGCTGCCACGGCGGACCAGTCGATGGCCATACTGCGCAGCTGGCGACAGGACGGCATGCTTTGGGCACAGATATCCCTTTGGCTGGACTTCCTGTTTGTACCCGCCTACCTGGCCACGCTGATTTTCCTGACCAATCACCTGATGCGGGACCGGCCGGGTGTCCGGGAACGTAACGTAGCACGCTGGGTGAAGGCGCTGTTTGTGACCGCGGGTGCCGGCGATCTGACGGAAAATATCCTGCTACTCAATAACATGGACCCACCCACGGATATGGTCAGCCTGTCCGCCACACTCTGCGCGCTGGTGAAATTCACCGGCCTGATGCTGGGTTGCGCTGGATTGGTGATCATTCGCGCCGCCCGGCGCCATCCGCTGGCTCACGAATAACGCCTCCAGTCGGCGAAGCCAACGATCTATCGACGACTTAATTGGTACGGTAAAACACCAGATCCCAGACGCCATGCCCCAACGTCTCACCCCGTTTCTCAAACTTGGTGATCGGCCGGTCTTCCGGACGCGGCGAGTATTCGCCGATGTCCTGTGAGTTCGCAAAACCCTCGGACTCTCCCATGATCTCCATCATGTGTTCGGCGTAGTTTTCCCAGTCGGTGGCCAGGTGCAGGACCCCGCCCACTCGCAGTTTATGGCGCAGGCGCTGGACAAATTCGTGCTGGATCAGCCGGCGTTTGTGGTGGCGCTTTTTGTGCCATGGGTCCGGAAAAAACACCATCACCCGGTCCAGTGCTGCATCGGGCAGGCACCGATCGATCACATCGTTGGCATCAATGGCGTAGACACGAACATTCTCCAGCCCCCGGTCTTCAATCTCTTTTAGCAGGGCGCCAACCCCGGGCAGGTGTACTTCCACGCCGATGAAGTCCTGCTCCGGTGCCGCTTCCGCCATGTCTGCCAGGGATTTGCCCATACCAAACCCGATCTCCAGGTTAAGCATGTTGTCCCGTCCAAAGATCTGGCGTGGGTCAATCATACCCTGTTCACGGGTCAGGCCGTATTTGGGCCAACTGCGGTCGTAGGCCTTTTTCTGGCCTTCGGTCATCCGCCCCTGGCGTAGCACGAAACTCCGTACGCCACGGCGGGTGGTCACGGGTGAATCGCCGGAAACATCGTTGTGATCGGTCATCTGACGTCCTCAACCGCCCTGTGCGGTTTTCCTTCAATGGGTTATGGCCACAGTTTACCAGAGGCCACCCGACGGACTATACCGAAACCTGCGCATTCCGGGTCTGCTGCCGGTCCAGTTTGCGATAGCCCAACGCCTCGACCAGATGGCCATTGCCAATGTGGTCGTAGCCGTCCAGGTCCGCCAGGGTCCGTGCTACCCGCAGGATACGATGCAATGCCCTGGCAGAGAGGCCCAGTCGCTCCATGGCGGCAGACAGCATGGCCTCGCCTGCCGCATCCACACGGCAATGTGCCTGAAGTTCACGGCCACTTAACGCGGCGTTCCCGAATCCTCGCTGCATCTGCCGCTCACGGGCCTGATACACCCGATCCCTCACAACCGTGCTGGATTCACCCCCGCCGTCACGCTTCATCAGTACCTCCCCGCTCTGAACTGGCACTTCCACATGCAAGTCGAACCGGTCCAGCAATGGACCTGATATCTTTGCCCGATAACGGAGCACCTGCGGGGGCGTGCACTGGCACTCGATCGTCGGATGCCCCAGATAGCCACACGGGCAAGGGTTCATGGCCGCCACAACCTGGAAGCAGGCTGGAAAGGTCACCTGCCTTGCCGCACGGCTAATGGCAATCTCGCCGGATTCCATGGGTTCCCGCAGCACTTCCAGCACCCGTCGCTCGAACTCTGGCAGTTCGTCAAGAAACAATACGCCGCGGTGCGCCAGGGAGATTTCTCCGGGGCGCGGACTGCTACCGCCACCCACCATGGCTACCGACGAGGCGGTATGATGGGGTGCGCGGTAAGGCGGCCGGCACCACTCTCCGCCCCGCACGGGAAGACCGGCCACGGAGTGGATACTCGCTACCTCGAGCGCAGATTCGGTGGTCAACGGAGGCAAAATACCCGGCAGACGGCTGGCGAGCATGCTTTTACCGGTGCCCGGTGGACCAAACATCAGCAGGTTATGCCCGCCGGCGGCGGCAATTTCCAACGCCCGCCTCGGCACGCTCTGACCATGCACGTCCGCAAGGTCCGGACCGGCGTTCACGCCCGTTTCCGGCACCGCTGGCGATACCGGGGAAATCCTCGCCCGCTCACACAGGTGTTCGCAGACCGTCAGTAAATGACCGGCTGGCAACACATCGTCCTGGCTGGCCAGGGCGGCTTCCGCGGCATTGGCCTGAGGGATCAGTAACCGACGCCCCTCTTTGCGGGCTGCCAGTATCGCCGGGAGCACACCTTTCAACGGTCTCAGCGCACCATCCAGAGAAAGCTCTCCCACACATTCATACTGTGCAAGGCTTTCCGCCGGGATCTGTCCGGAAGCGGCAAGAATGCCCAAGGCGATGGGGAGGTCAAAGCGGCCGCCTTCCTTGGGCAG
>PBRG01000152.1 GCA_002726615.1 Marinobacter sp. | reverse complement strand
CGGTGTGCCGTTTACCCTTAACGAGATTGACCAGTTGTCCCGCCGGGTCCCCCAGCTTTGCAAGGTGGCGCCGAATTCACCGAAATACCACATGGAGGACGTTCACCGCGCAGGCGGCATCATGGGCATTCTTGGTGAACTGGAACGGGGCGGGCTGATCAACACCGACCTGCCCACCGTACACAGCAAAACCATGCGTGAGGCCCTGAAAACCTGGGACATCATGCAGGAGCCCACGTCCGAAGTGGTCGAATTCTACAAGGCTGGCCCTGCCGGCATTCCTACCCAGACGGCCTTCAGCCAGAACACACGCTGGCCCTCACTGGACGGCGACCGCGAGACAGGCTGCATTCGTTCCGTTGAAAACGCTTATTCCTCTGAAGGCGGCCTGGCCGTTCTCTTCGGCAATATTGCCCTGGACGGCTGTGTGGTCAAGACGGCCGGCGTAGACGAAAGCATCTACGTATTCGAAGGCAATGCACGAGTATTCGAAAGCCAGGACAGCGCGGTCGAAGGTATCCTCAATGATGAGGTCCAGCCTGGCGAAGTGGTGATTATCCGCTACGAAGGCCCCCAGGGCGGCCCCGGCATGCAGGAAATGCTGTATCCCACCAGTTACCTGAAATCGAAGGGATTGGGTAAAGAGTGCGCCCTATTGACTGACGGCCGCTTCTCCGGCGGCACCTCGGGTCTTTCCATTGGCCATGCTTCACCCGAGGCGGCTGCGGGTGGCGCCATTGGGCTGATTGAGAACGGTGACCTGATTCGTATCGACATTCCCAACCGGTCCATCAACGTGGAGATAGACCAGAACGAACTCAACCGTCGACGTGAGGAGCGGGATAAGAAAGGCTGGAAGCCCGAGTTGTCGCGACCGCGTAAAGTCTCGGCCGCGCTGAAGGCTTATTCGTTGCTGGCAACCAGCGCTGACAAAGGCGCGGTCAGAAATCTGGAAAAATTGGGCTGAAAGCACGCGGGCCCGGCGCAGAAACTACGCCGGGCCCGACTTCAGAACGGGGAAAGCAAGGTTTTAAATCTAGAAGAAGGACCACCCACCGTCATCGTCCTCCTCGATATCACCTTCTTCCGCCTGCTCTGCCGGCTGGTCTCTTTCCGGCTCTTCGGCTGCACCAGAAGTGCCTGCATTCTGTGACGCCCCGGTGTTGGACGAGCTCGCCGCCGCAACCTGAACGTGAACCATACCCAGCGCTTTCTTGGAGGCGTCATCAAGTACACCAGAGGCGTTCAACCCCTGATCCTTTTGAAACGCGGTCAACGCCGAGCGCGTGGTGTCATCCATTTGCGGACTGACATTGTTGATGTCATAACCCGCCGCATAAAGGGCATTCTTTAGCGCCACGGTATCGTTTGCTGACGCAGCGGGTGCCGCTGCCAGGGCCACTGCCCCCGCAAGGATAACAGCCAACATACGAACGTGAGTGAATATCTGCCTAGCCATGATCTACTCCAGTTACCTGTCGTTTTTATTGTGTTGCCAGTCCCTACAGGATGGACATTACGACCAGAGGCTACCATATTTTAAGCACTGCCGGACCGATCCGATTGTTGTGATTCTGTAGCGGAGACAGACACACTCCCTGACAGAGCCTCGGCCGACTCCCCGAACTCACGTATGAAAATACCCCAGAACGCCATGAACAGGGCCGCGACCAATGGGCCCATCACAAATCCATTAATACCGAACATCACTATTCCACCCAGGGTAGAGAGCAAAACAATGTAGTCGGGCAGCTTGGTATCCCGGCCAACGAAAATCGGCCGAAGCAGATTGTCCGCAAGCCCGATCACGATCACCCCGAACGCCGTTAGCACAATTGCCGACAGCATTTCCCCTGTCGCGGCAAGATAAAGAGCCGCAGGCACCCAGACCAGAGCCGCGCCAACGGCGGGAAGCAGGGACACAATCGCCATCACCACACCCCAGAGAAGCGCGCCCTGAATGCCCAGAAGCCAGAAAATACCACCCCCGAGCGCGCCCTGGATAACGGCGATCAGCAAGTTACCCTTGACCGTAGCCCGGGTGACCTCCGCAAACTTGGCAAACAACAGACGCTCTCGCTCGTCTCCGAGCGGCAGCGCACGAATCAACAAATCCACCAGTTTGCTGCCATCACGGAGCAGGAAAAACGCCAGGTAGATCATCAGCGCCAGCCCCAAAAAGAACTGGAAGGTATTCTGACCAAAACCGAGCGCCTGTTTCGCCAGGAACTGACTGCCCCCCACGAAAGCACTGACCACGCGATCTCTCACCTCGGCAAAGTCCATACCGAATTGGGCGAAAAACGACTCAATGGCCGGAAACGATTGGATAACCCGGTCAATGTAGTCGCCGGGGCGTAGTTGCCCCTCCTGGATTCGCTGATACAGGGACAATCCCTCTGCCACCAGCGACGTCACCAGCGCCAACACAGGTATAACCACGATCACCATGCATATCAGTAGCGTTAGCAGGGCAATGGTATTGGGACGGTCACCTAACCGCCGCGCCAGGTACTCACGAACCGGATGAAAAATCAGCGCGATGGCCACAGCCCAGAAAATAGGGCCAAAAAAAGGCTTCATCAGAAGAATGAACGCCAGGGAAACCCCAACCAGCATGGCCAGAAAGGTCCGTGTCTCTAGTTTTCCGTACATAGTGCAATTCCCTGAACCTGTGTGCAGTCGTCTCACGGTGGGTGGGCTGCGGATCTGTCTGAATGGGCCTAGACTACCACGCCATCGTGGCCAGTCTAGCGGCTTTCAGGTTATAGTGGACGGTTATTGGTCATTCGTTAAACAGGTCGCGACGTTGGATAACGAAGAGTTTGATATTGAAACGGCGCTGGATGCGGTCGCTGCCCTCAATCGCGTGCTGGCAGCCAGAACGCACCGCCGCAAAGTAATGGGCCAGGAAGTACTGATACCGGGCCAGCTGGGCGAAGCCCTGCAGCTGCCGCAGATCATCCGTCGCCTGCAGAGTAAACAGGCTCGCCAACGGGAGCAGGGCCTGGAAGACTTTCAGGAACTGTGGCCAACGCTGTCGCCTGCCACACGGGAGAAGGTCCTCGACAGAATCGGCTGGTACGACCCGAAGTCCCTGGACTGGGAAGACAAACGCTCGAATCGCCGCCCGGTTGTCGACCCGGATCATTGAAGTCGCCCTGATATATGAGCCCTTTCGGGCATACTTTCGTAGTTCTTGCCCTATTTCTCGCGGAACTGACTTTGAATTGTCACAGTTCGACCTTACGTTGGAGGTAATGGAGGTTTATTTATGCAACAAACAGAACATTACAACGCCATCGCTTCGGAAAGCAGTGCCGTACCCACACTACTGTGCGGGCATTGTCGCTCTACCCTGTCCCGTGGCCGAATTTTCCACAACGAAGAATTGCGGTCCCATGGTGGCCACTGTCAGACTCTTGCCCTGTGCTCGGCAGACGACTGCGGTGCCCTGAATTGCTGCGATGCAGCATTGGCGCGGCTTGACGACCCGGACGAACTCTTCAGCAAAGCATCCTGATTCAAACAGTCAACGCACTGTTACGTAAACCAAACACACTAAATTCCCATCTGATTTATCCTGATTCCTGAAGGCTGCGGTAACACCAGCCACGCAACCACTCAGTCAGGACAGTCGATGGCATGCGTATTCTGAGAACCGATGAAGCCCGCTTCGCACGTCTTCCGGATTACCCTTTCTCCCCTCATTATCTGGACGTAGAACCAGGCCTGAGAATGCACTATGTAGACGAAGGCCCGAGGGACGCATCGCCCGTGCTGATGCTGCATGGCGAGCCGTCGTGGTCGTACCTTTATCGTCACATGATCCCACTGGTGGCGGAAGCGGGACATCGGGTACTGGCCCCCGACCTGATCGGGTTCGGTAAATCCGACAAGCCAGCCGATGTAAGCGACTACAGTTACGAGCGCCACATGGCATGGCTGTCCGAGTGGCTTAAGGCCCAGGGACTGAAGAACATCACTCTGGTTTGCCAGAACTGGGGCTCACTCCTGGGCCTTCGACTGGCGGCCGAACACCCTCACCTATTCCGCAGGATCATTGTTGGCAACGGCATGCTGCCGACCGGGGACACCCCAGTGCCGGCCGTATTCACGCTGTGGAAAACCTTTGCCACTCACAGCCCGTGGTTTCCAGTCGGACGGATTGTTCAGCTTGGAACGGAAAGGGCCTTGAGCAAGGCCGAAATTGCAGCCTATGAAGCACCCTTCCCGTCGGCAGAATTCAAGGCGGGTGCCCGTGCATTCCCGAAACTGGTCCCCGTTTCCGCCGAAGACCCCTCAAGCGATGCCAACAAGGCAGCCTGGCGCATTCTGGAAACCTGGAAAAAGCCGTTTATTACCTGCTTCAGTAGCGGCGACCCTATTACCCGGGGTGGAGACCGATACATGCAACGCCGCATCCCCGGCGCCCATGGCCAGCCGCACATCACGTTGCGCGGCGGGCATTTCCTACAGGAAGATTCTCCTGACGATTTTGCACGCATTATTATTGATGCCTGCAAGTCTGAAATGGCGGCCTAAGGCCGCCAATCGTCAAGACTGATGCTTGGGCTGGAAATCGCCAGCATCAACCCTGGGTCGGTCACTGTCCGCCTCGGTTAGTGGCCGACACTCCTGAAGACTTGCATGACATCGCAGAGTCAGCCGTCTGTATTCCTCCGTGCCCTTGGCTTTCCACGCTACCTCACTGTCACTTAACGTCCGAATGACCCGGGCCGGCGCCCCAACAACCAACGAGGCCGGCTCACACTGAAAACCTGCCTTCACTAGAGCGCAGGCGCCAACAATGGAGCGGGGAGCAATCACTGCTTCATCCATGACCACCGCATTCATACCAACCATTGCATCCTCCCCAACCGTGCAGCCGTGGAGAATCGCGCCGTGTCCAACATGGCCATTTTTCTCAATCACGGTGTCCATGCCAGGAAACGCATGCATAACGCAGTTGTCCTGGATATTCGAACCCTCCTTGAGCACAACCCGGCCGAAATCACCACGCAAGGAAGCGGCCGGTCCCACGTAGCAATCGGGGCCGATCCACACATCTCCGATCAATACCGCGGTTGGGTGTACGTATGCAGATGGATGAACGACAGGTTGAACGCCTTCAATGCTGTAACTCGGCATGCATCTCTCCTCTTTCCGAAGCTCAAAGTTCGCCAACATTTCTGATTCATTTTCTTAAATTCAAGAACCATTTTCCGACATTATACCGAAGAAATATAGACACAAATTCGGCAAAATATCCGTAAATTCCCACGAATTAAACATTATAAAATCAATAATATTGTTTATTTTCAATATTTTATGCCACTAGCGCACAGACATCATAATATGATACACAATATGCATTCACAAAACCTTGACCGGTATCAACTAATAGATATACTGATTTAGAAATTAGCCATCGTGCCATCAGAGCGTCACATTATTGCGACTCCGGGTACTGGCCTGCTCGTTTCGTCCAGACAAAAACAGGGCAAAAAATCTTTATCGATAACCACCCATCACTCCACCTATAGGACACCGCCATGACTCAACCGAGCATTCTTCTGGAAATCGATCAGGGTGTGGCCCAGCTTACCCTTAACCGTCCAGACAACCTGAACAGCTTCAACGTTGATATGCACGAGCAGATGCGAAAGGCCATCAGCCAGGTGCGTAAAGACAGCTCTGTTCGTGTCTTGGTTATTACCGGCGCCGGCCGGGGCTTCTGTGCGGGCCAGGACCTGTCTGACCGCAGTGTTGCGCCGGATCAGGACGCCCCTGATCTGGGCGAGTCCCTGGAAAAGTACTACAACCCCATGATGCGAAGCCTGAGAGACCTGCCCATGCCGGTCCTTTGTGCCGTGAACGGGGTTGCCGCCGGCGCTGGCGCCAACATTGCTCTGGCCTGCGACATCACGCTGGCCGCTCGTTCAGCGAGCTTCGTGCAAGCCTTCTGCAAACTGGGCCTGATACCCGATTCCGGTGGTACCTGGACACTGCCTCGGATTGCCGGGATGGCTCGCGCCAAAGGCATGGCTCTGCTTGGCGACAAAATCCGTGCTGAGCAGGCCGAGAACTGGGGCATGATCTGGCGCTGCGTTGACGACGAAACGCTGATGGAAGAGACCATGAAACTGGCACGGCACTTTGCCACTCAGCCCACCAAAGGCTTTGCGCTTATCAAACGGGCCTTGCACGCCAGCTCCAGCAACACCTTTGAAGAGCAGCTCAATCTCGAGCGGGACCTCCAGCGCATGGCCGGCCGCTCCGAGGATTACCGCGAAGGCGTTGCCGCCTTTATGGAAAAACGCACGCCGACCTTCAAGGGGAAATAATCAATGCAGGCACTTGATACCCAGACCACGATTGCCGTCATCGGTGCCGGCGCCATGGGTTCCGGCATCGCCCAGGTGGCCGCCCAGGCAGGTCACAAGGTCTATCTTCACGACCAGCGCGATGGCGCCGCTACCGCCGGCCGGGATGGCATTGCAAAACAACTGCAGCGCAGGGTGGACAAAGGCAAGATGGAACAACAAACCGTCGACGCCATTGTCGGTCGCATTCAGCCGGTCAGCGCCCTTTCGGAAGTCGCCGACAGCAGAATGGTCATTGAGGCTATTGTTGAAGATCTCGAGATCAAGCACTCGCTGCTGGCAGACCTCGAAGAACTGTGCGGCGAGGACGCCATTCTGGCCACTAACACCTCGTCGATCTCGGTGACCGCCCTTGGCGCCAAGCTCCGCCATCCCAAACGACTGGTCGGCATGCACTTCTTTAACCCGGCCCCTCTGATGGCGCTGGTGGAAGTCGTCAAAGGTCTGGCTACGGACAATGCTGTGGCGGAGATTGTCCACGCTACTGCGGCCAACTGGGGCAAGAAACCCGTATTTGCCACCTCAACGCCCGGCTTCATCGTTAACCGGGTAGCACGACCCTTTTATGCCGAAAGCCTTCGACTGCTCCAGGAAGGCGCTGCCGACCCGGCGACGCTGGACGCCATCATCCGGGAGTCAGGAAACTTCCGGATGGGCCCGTTTGAGTTAACCGACCTGATCGGCCATGACGTCAACTACGCGGTAACCAACTCAGTCTTCAAGGCCTACTACCAGGACGCCCGTTTTCTCCCCTCCCTTATCCAGAAGGAACTGGTGGAAGCCGGCCGCTTGGGCCGCAAGAGCGGACAGGGTTTCTACAGCTATACCGATGGAAGTGAACGCCCGGCACCAGACACCGAACCAGCTCGACAGAGTGACGACACAACACTGGTCGTTGAAGGCGACCTGGGGCCAGCCTCTGCGCTGATCAACCGCTTCCGCGACGCCGGCCTGGAAATCGTCGAGCGTGATGGCCCCGGGCAGATTCGATTCGGAGATGCGGTACTGGCACTCACTGACGGCCGGATGGCAACCGAGCGCGCCCAAGCGGAAGGCACTCCAGATCTGACGTTATTTGATCTGGCATTCGACTTTGGGAAAGCCACCAGATTGGCTGTTTGCTTCTCAGACCAGGCTTCCGAAAAGGCACGTCACGATGCCGTTGCCCTGCTTCAAAAGACGAATATCGCCGTAAGCGCTGTTAAGGACCGCCCCGGCCTGGTGGTCATGCGCACCGTAGCCACACTGGCGAACGAAGCCGCCGATGCGGAACTGCACGGCGTTGCGACCAAAGAAGACATCGACCTCGCCATGAAAGCAGGCCTGAACTACCCCGAAGGTCCGCTTAGCTGGAGCGATCGACTGGGCAATGGCCGGGTGCTCCAGACTCTTACCAATATTCAGAACAGCTATGGCGAGGACCGTTACCGGCCAGCACTGCTGCTCCGTAAAAACCATCACGCCGGGAAGGGATTTTACAAATGAACGAAAACACCCCACAAGAACTGGCCGAGAATTGCGCCAAAGCCATGTTTGCCCGTGACCGGGCGAGCCAGAAACTTGGCATGAAAATCGAATCTATTGCTCCAGGCCGGGCCGTTCTTAGCATGACGGTCACCGAAGACATGATCCAGGGGCATGGCTCCTGCCATGGCGGTTACCTGTTTACCCTGGCCGACTCCGCCTTTGCCTTTAGCTGCAACACCTACGACAAAGCAACCGTCGCCTCCGGATGCAGCATCGACTACATGTATGGCGCCAAGGCTGGCGACATACTGACTGCCACCGCTGAGGAGCAATCCCGTGGTGGCCGAACCGGCGTGTACGACATCACTTTAACCAATCAGGATGGCCGCACCGTTGCCCTCTTCCGGGGAAAATCCTACCAGGTCCGCGGCCCTGTCATTAATTCGGAGCCACAGTCATGACCACTAGTAATCTCTTGCAAGACGCCTACATCGTTGACGCCATACGCACCCCGATCGGCCGTTACGGTGGCGCCCTGGCACCCGTTCGGGCCGACGACCTCGGGGCCATCCCGATGAAAGCCCTGATGGAACGCAACCCGGGCGTGGACTGGTCGAAGATTGATGACGTTCTTTATGGCTGCGCTAACCAGGCGGGGGAAGACAACCGTGACGTTGCCCGGATGTCACTGCTGTTAGCCGGCATTCCCATCGACGTGCCCGGCAGCACCATTAACCGCCTCTGCGGATCAGGCATGGACGCAATCGGAAGCGCTGCACGGGCAATCCGCACCGGCGAAGCCAGCCTGATGCTCGCAGGCGGTGTCGAATCCATGTCCCGTGCGCCTTTTGTGATGGGCAAATCCGAAAGCCCTTTCAGTCGGAAAGCGGAAATTTTCGATACCACGATTGGCTGGCGCTTCGTCAATCCAGTACTGAAAAAACAGTACGGTATCGACTCCATGCCTGAAACCGCCGAGAACGTTGCAGAGCAGTTTGGTATTTCCCGGGAAGATCAGGATGCATTCGCTGCGCGAAGCCAACAGCGAACAGCTGAAGCCCAGTCTGCCGGCCGGCTCGCAAGCGAGATCACGCCGGTCAGCGTTCCACGTCGCAAGCAGGACCCGCTGGTGGTTGACACCGATGAACACCCCCGGGAAACCAGCGTAGAGAAGCTGGCATCACTGCCGACCCCTTTTCGCGAAAACGGTTCCGTGACAGCGGGCAACGCCTCTGGCGTCAACGATGGTGCGTGCGCACTCTTGCTCGCCAATGCCGATGCAATAAAGCAATACACCCTGACACCAAGGGCCAGGGTCGTCGCCATGGCAACAGTGGGGGTTGAGCCACGCATCATGGGCTTCGGCCCCGCTCCGGCGACACGAAAAGTACTGAAGACGGCCGGACTGGAACTGGCGGACATGGACGTCATTGAATTAAACGAGGCCTTTGCCGCTCAGGCACTTGCCGTCACTCGCGATCTCGGTTTGCCCGACGACGCTGAACACGTCAACCCGAATGGTGGGGCCATCGCCCTGGGACACCCTCTTGGGATGAGTGGTGCGCGCCTGGTAACAACCGCCGTGAATGAACTCGAGCGCCGCCACAAGCAGGGGCAGAAAGCCCGTTATGCACTCTGCACCATGTGCATCGGCGTTGGGCAGGGCATCGCTTTGATTATTGAGAGGGTGGAGAACGTTGCCTGAACGATCAGGTGCAGCGCCCGCTAAGTACAAACGTTAAGCACAATAAGCGCAGGACAAACCTATGAACCTACCATCACAAAAACTCGGCAACCTCGACCGAATGGAAACCGCCAGCATTGACGAGCTTCGCCACGAACAGCTCCAGCGCCTGCGCTGGAGCGTGGCCCATGCCTATACCAATGTCCCTTTCTATCGCAAAGCGTTTGATGAAATCGGCCTCAAGCCAATGGACATCAAATCGCTGGACGACCTGGCCAAAATTCCGTTCACCAACAAATCAGATCTTCGGGACAATTACCCATTTGGCATGTTCGCCACCCCAATGGATGAAGTCGTTCGGGTTCATGCCTCAAGCGGCACAACGGGAAAGCCCACTGTGGTCGGCTACACCCAGGGCGACATCGACACCTGGGCCGACATTGTTGCCCGCTGCATTCGGGCCGGTGGTGGTTCCCGCGGCGACAAAGTACACGTTGCCTACGGTTACGGCCTGTTCACGGGGGGCCTGGGCGCCCATTACGGTGCCGAACGCCTGGGCTGCACCGTCATTCCCATGTCCGGAGGCCAGACGGAGAAGCAGGTTCAGCTGATCACCGATTTTCAGCCTGACATCATCATGGTGACACCGTCCTACATACTCAACATCGCCGACGAAATGGAGCGGCAAGGCGTTGACCCGCACAAACTACGCTTGCGCCTTGGCATCTTCGGTGCTGAACCCTGGACAAACGCCATGCGTACCGAAATTGAGGAGCGCCTGGGCATCCAGGCGCTGGATATTTACGGTTTGTCCGAAGTTATGGGGCCTGGCGTGGGTATGGAGTGCCTTGAAACCAAGGATGGCCCCACCATCTGGGAGGACCACTTCTATCCCGAGATCATCGACCCGGTGACCGGAGATGTTCTGCCGGACGGCGAGTATGGCGAACTTGTGTTTACGTCCCTGACCAAGGTGGCACTACCGATCATGCGCTACCGTACCCGTGATCTCACCCGCCTGCTGCCGGGGACTGCACGCCCGATGCGCCGTATCGACAAGATCACGGGCCGCAGCGATGACATGCTGATCATCCGTGGCGTAAATGTGTTCCCGAGCCAGATTGAAGAGCAGGTTCTGAAGTGCAGCGCATTAGCACCACACTATGAAATCGAGGTCTATAAAGAGGGCAACCTGGATTGCGTTGACATACGCACGGAATTGAAACCTGGCACGTCTGACAGTTCAGAGATTCGCGCTGCGGCCGCCAAAGAGCTGGCTCATCACATCAAGTCGTACATCGGCATCAGTACCCGTATCCACGTGGTTGAGGCAAACAGCATTGCGCGTTCCGAAGGCAAGGCCAAACGGGTTTTCGACCGTCGCAATCCGTAAGTTCCTTTCGCGCCAGAGCGTGACCGGGTCGTAGTCCGATCACGCTCTTCTCGGCCAACTGATTTCTTATATTTTTTATTTTTATTATTTCCGGTGATTTTAAAAATCACCTTGGTTTTAAATTTTTCCATTTATAACAGCCAATTAGATAAAATAATGCTTATCATAAAACAAAACATGACACACAAAGATGATTCTTGATTTTTATTCAGTGTCATATATTATGAGGGTAACGCTCTGAAACGACCGACGGGCCGCACGCGCCCGGAAGCAGCAGAACGATAAGCCCGATTCGGAGGTAAAATATGTACGCCCAGCTCGTTGAAACAGGCAGCAAGCGCCTTAAAACGAAAGAAGAGATGTCGCCCCAGGAGCGCGAATTTCAGGAAAAGGTCGACGCCGAGATCAAGATCGAAGCCAAGAACTGGATGCCTGAAGGCTATCGCAAAACCCTGGTTCGCCAAATCTCCCAGCACGCCCACTCTGAAGTCGTTGGTATGCTGCCGGAAGGCAACTGGGTCACCCGCGCGCCCACCCTTAAACGCAAGCTTCAACTGATGGCCAAGATCCAGGACGAGGCAGGGCATGGGCTGTACCTATACAGCGCCATGGAAACCCTCGGTGCTGATCGAGATGAAGAGATCGAAAAGCTGCACCAGGGGAAGGCCAAGTACTCCAGCATCTTTAACTACCCAACCCTGAACTGGGCTGATATGGGCGCCGTTGGCTGGCTGGTTGATGGCGCTGCCATCGTCAACCAGGTGGTGCTTCAGCGCACTTCCTACGGCCCCTACTCCCGCGCCATGGTTCGCATCTGTAAAGAAGAGAGCTTCCACCAGCGCCAGGGCTATCAGATTCTGTTGGACCTGATGCGTGAAGGTACAGACGAACAGAAGGCCATGGTGCAGGACGCAATCAACCGCCTGTGGTGGCCGTCCCTGATGATGTTCGGCCCGCACGACGATGAGTCCCCGAACTCACAGCAATCCCTGGCCTGGAAGATCAAGCGCAAGGGCAACGACGAACTTCGCCAGATGTTCATTGACCAGACCGTTCCCCAGCTCGAGTTCCTCGGGTGCACTGCGCCGGATCCGGACCTGAAGTGGAACGAAGAGACCGGTCATTACGATTTTGGCGAGATCAACTGGCAGGAATTCTACGACGTTCTCAAGGGCAACGGCCCATGCAACCGCGAGCGCATCAACACTCGCAAAAAAGCAATCGACGAGGGCCGATGGGTTCGCGAAGCGGCCGTCGCCTATGCCAAAAAACAAAAACAGCGCACTCAAGCCGCTTGATACCGGAGGAATACACATGTCTGAATGGCGCCTTTACGAAGTTTTTGTACGGTCCAAGCACGGCCTGAACCACAAGCACGTGGGCAGCGTTCATGCCTCTGACAACGAGATGGCTATGGAAAACGCCCGCGACCTCTACACACGCCGCAGCGAAGGCGTGAGCATCTGGGTTGTTCCCTCGGACACCATTACAGCCTCCGCATCCGACGAGAAAGAAGTACTTTTCGACCCGTCGGAAGACAAGATTTATCGGCACGCTTCTTTCTACGAGCTGCCCGATGAAGTCGGACACATGTAAGGAGCTGTTCCAATGACACAAGCAGAAGCATTACAGGAATACCTGTTACGCCTGGCAGATTCCGACATGATCCTGGGTCAGCGACTGTGCGAACTGTGTGGCAAGGCCCCGGCGCTGGAGGAAGAACTGGCGCTGATGAACGTTGCCCTTGACCTCGTTGGCCAGGCCCGCAACTGGTACGAATACGCCGCAGAGTTGATTGATGACGGTGGCGATGCCGACAAACTGGCGTTCCGCCGCGATGCCCATAATTACCGCAATCTGCTGCTGACTGAGCAGCCCAATGAGGATTACGCCGTCACCATGGGCCGTCAGTTCTTCTTTGATGCATGGCATTACTTGACGCTCAAGAGTTTGGTCGACTCCAGCGATGAACGCGTTGCCGGTATTGCTGCGAAGGCATTGAAGGAAGCCACCTATCACCTGCGCCGGTCTTCCGAGTGGATCAAGCGTCTGGGCGATGGTACCGAGGAAAGCCATCGCCGCATGCAGGACGCCGTGGATATCCTCTGGCGTTTTACGGGCGAACTGATTACCCCGGACGATACAGATCACATCATGGCCGAGGCGGGCATTGGCCCAGAGCCAGACCAGCTTGCCAGCAACTGGCGCGAAATGGTCAATGAAGTGCTCACCCAGGCAACGCTGACACCGGGTGCCGATGACGCCTGGATGTACATGGGCGGCAAACACGGCGAGCACACCGAGCACCTTGGATTTATTCTGGCAGAAATGCAGTTCCTGCAAAGGGCCTATCCCGATGCCACAACCTGGTAACTCAGACAGCCGGTCAGCCGTCGACATTCTGATTGCCAGCGATCGGGTGCCGGCAAACGCCCGTCCCGATCTGCTGACCGAGGATGACATCTGGGCACTTCTCGAAGCGGTAAAGGATCCTGAGGTGCCGGCGGTAAGCGTCGTAGAGCTCGGGATTGTCCGTGCCGTGAGATGGGATGGCAAAGAACTGTCCATTGATGTCACGCCTACCTATTCCGGCTGCCCAGCTACCGAGTTGATCGAAGAACTGATCATCGAAGCCATGCGCGCCGCAGGCTTCCGGGCCCCGAACATCAACCAGGTGCTGACCCCGGCCTGGACCACCGACTGGATCACAGCCGAAGGCAAAGAAAAGCTTCGGGCGTTCGGAATCGCTCCCCCCGAAGGCAGCTCCAGCAAACTGAGCCTGCTTGGAGAGCCGGACATCATTGCCTGCCCCCACTGTGGCAGCACGGATACGGAACAGGTCAGTGAGTTTGGATCAACCGCCTGCAAAGCCCTTTATCGCTGCACGGAATGCCTCGAGCCCTTCGACTATTTCAAATGCATCTAGAGCCGATACGATCATGAATAAATTTTACTCACTGACCCTCAAAGAGATCAGACCCGAAACAAGAAACGCCGTATCACTTGCTTTTGATCTGCCTAAGGATCTGGCAGACACGTTCAGCTACAAGCAGGGCCAGCACCTGATTGTCAGAACGCAGCTGGATGGAGAGGAAGTGCGCCGCTCCTATTCGATCTGCCGCAGTGTTAACGACCAAGAGCTTCGTATTGCGGTCAAACAGGTTCCGGGCGGCCGCTTCTCCACGTTTGCCAATGAACAGCTGAAACCCGGAGAAACGCTGGAAGTCATGCCCCCCCAAGGCCACTTCTCCATTGATCTGGACCCCGAGCGGGAAGGCAACTACCTGGCGGTAGCCGCTGGCAGCGGCATTACTCCGATCCTGTCGATCGTCAAGACGACACTGGAAACCGAGCCCAAAAGCGAGGTCACCCTGTTCTACGGCAACAAGGCCACGAGCAGCACCATGTTCAGGGACGAGCTACAGGATCTCAAGAATGAGTTCATGGCACGGCTGAACCTGGTTTACATCTTCACCCGAGAAGAGCAGGACATTGACCTGTACAACGGGCGAATTGACCATGACAAATGCGACGCGCTGTTTGATCACTGGATAAACGCCAAGGAGCTCACCGCAGCCTTCATTTGCGGCCCCCAGCTAATGACGGAAGACGTGCGGGACTCGCTGCTTCGCCACGGCATGGACAAAAGCAGGATTCACTTCGAGCTGTTCACGCCGGCCGGTGGTGCGCCCCAAGCCCGCAAGGACAGAGCCCCATCCCAGGTAGATCCGAAGTCGGTGAGCGAAGTCACCGTGATTGCCGATGGCCGCACCCTGACGTTCCCACTGGTTCGAGACACCAAAAGCATTCTGGATGCCGGTAACGAAGAAGGCGCGGACCTGCCCTACTCCTGCAAAGCCGGCGTTTGCTCCACTTGCCGCGCAAAGGTTTTAGAAGGCGAAGTGGAAATGGACCAGAACTTTGCTCTGGAAGACTACGAAGTGGAAGCCGGCTATGTGCTCTCCTGCCAGTGCTACCCGATCAGCGACAAGGTGATTCTGGATTACGACGAGATGTAGTTTCCAGAAGACCTACAAGCAAAACACGAGCAAGGCAAGTTCCACGCAAGCGGGGCTTGCCTTGGCAGTTCAGAAACGAACGGAGTTCCCCATGTCAGTCCTGAAAAGTTTCATTGCCGGCCAGTGGGTCGGTGACACGGCCGCCAAGGCCCTGCCCAGCGCCATCAACGGCCAGACCGTGGCGCACACCCACGACGATACCCTCGATTTCAAGAAAACCGTGGAATACGGCCGCACCGTTGGCGGCAAGAACCTGATGGCCATGGACTTCCAGGAGCGCGCTCTGGCACTCAAGGCCATGGCTCAATACCTTCAGGAACACAAAAAAGAACTCTACGCACTGTCAATGCACACCGGCTCGACCAAGGGTGACAACGGCATCGATATTGATGGCGGCTTCGGCACGCTGTTTTCCTACGCCAGCATGGGGCGGCGTGAGCTTCCTTCCGGCAACGTGGTGCACGAAGGCCCGATAACACCACTCGGCAAAAACAACCACTTTGCCGGCACTCACATCCTGGTGCCCCGGGGCGGCGTGGCCGTTCACATTGATGCCTACAACTTTCCGGTGTGGGGCATGCTGGAGAAATTCGCGCCTACGTTCCTGGCGGGCATGCCCTCCATCGTAAAACCGGCTACATCCACCTGCTACGTGACCGAACTGGCGGTTCGCCTGATGCAGGAATCCGGTGCCCTGCCGGAGGGCAGCCTGCAACTGATCATCGGCAGCACCGGCGACCTGTTCGAGCACCTCGAAGAACAGGATGTGGTCACCTTCACCGGATCCGCCACCACCGCACGTAAGCTTCGAAACCACCCGAACATCATTAACCGCTCGATCCCGTTCAATGCGGAAGCCGACTCATTGAACAGCGCAATCCTCGCGCCAGACGTAACCCCCGAGCACGAAGAATTCGACATTTTTGTCAAGGAAGTGGGCCGCGAGATGACCGCCAAAGCCGGTCAGAAATGTACCGCGATCCGTCGCGTTCTGGTGCCCAGAAACCAGGCCGATGCGGTCTGCGACAAGCTGAAAGAGCGACTGTCAAAAATCACCGTTGGCGATCCTTCCGTGGAAGGCGTGCGGATGGGGGCACTGGCCTCCATTGACCAGATGGAAGATGTAAAAGCCAACATCCAGGAACTGCTCAAAACCAGTGAACTGGTGGTCGGCGGCGAGGGCAACTTCAAGCCCACCGGCGAGGGTACCGAGAACGGCGCCTTCATTGAGCCCCACCTGCTGCTGTGCCGAAACCCGGAAAACGGCTGCGGAGCCCATGATATTGAAGCGTTCGGTCCGGTCGCCACCGTGGTTCCTTATGACACCATTGAGGATGCTGTCGACCTGTGTTCGAAAGGCCGCGGGTCCCTGGTCACCACTCTGACCACCCGCGACCCCGCGATTGCCGGCAAAGTCGCGCCACTGCTTGCCGCCTTCCACGGCCGGCTACACCTGCTGGACGCAGAAGCGGCGAAAGAATCTACGGGCCACGGCTCTCCCCTGCCCATGCTCAAGCACGGCGGTCCTGGCCGCGCCGGCGGAGGTGAAGAACTGGGTGGCATTCGCGCGGTACACCACTATCTGCAGCGCACGGCAATCCAGGGCTCTCCCAGTATGCTGGCAGCGGTAACCCGTGAGTATGTGCGAGGGGCTGATGTTATCGAAACTGAGGTTCACCCGTTCCGCCGCCACTTTGAGGATCTCCAGATCAACGAGTCCTTGCTGACCCACCGCCGTACCGTTACCGAAGCAGACATCGTCAACTTCGGTTGCCTCTCCGGCGACCATTTCTACATGCACTTCGATGAGCTTGCAGCGCGGGAATCCCAGTTCGGAAAGCGCATTGCCCACGGCTACTTCGTACTGTCCGCCGCGGCAGGCCTGTTCGTG
>PBRG01000151.1 GCA_002726615.1 Marinobacter sp. | reverse complement strand
TTGTCTGCAACCAGCTTCTTGGTGGCCTCGTTATTGACGCTGACGATCACACTGTCACAGGACGTGGTCGCTTCCTTGATCGCACCGGAGGGGTGACCAACGGTGTAGAAGAACGCATCAATATTGCCATCACACAGGGCCTGGGACTGCTCCGCAGCCTTCAGTTCGGCCGGAAGCGCGAACTTGTCCATGGTCCAGCCCATTTCATCCATCAGCACTTCCGCTGTGGCGCGCTGTCCGGAACCAGGGTTTCCGACGGAGACCCGCTTGCCTTCAAGATCTTCAAATGTCTTGATACCGGATCCCTTGCTGGCGACCACCGTAAATGGCTCCGGGTGCAACGAGAATACAGCACGTAGCTTCTCGTTCTTTCCGTCGTCCTCGAACTGACTGGTGCCATTATAGGCGTGGTACTGCCAGTCGGACTGGGCTACCGCCAGGTCCAGCTCACCCTGGCGGATCGCGTTCAGGTTATAGACTGAACCGCCGGTGCTCTCTACAGAGCAGCGAATACCATGTTCCTTACGATCCATGTTAACCAGGCGACAAATCGCACCACCAGCCGGATAGTAGACACCGGTTACCCCCCCGGTACCGATGGTGACAAATTTCTGCTCCTGCGCATTAACCGCTGTAGAGGCGGTTCCGAGGCTGACCGCTGCCGCAACTGCAAGTGCGGAAAATTTCTGTTTCAGTGCCATGACTTTTCCCTTATCTGTTCATTATTGCTTTTTTGGGCCCGCGTAACGACACGGACACTCTCCACTTTCGCCTTAAAACATAGACCACTTTGCGATATAAATAAAGCGAGGGTTAGCTCGCTAACCACTTGAGCAAAAAAACAAAAAAGCCCGCAGAGCGGGCTTATTTGTTCAAGCAGTCGCGAATCTTATTTGTTCGCGCGGGCCTTGGCAACCATTCGATCCGGACGCAGGAGGAAACGCGCCAGGGCCGGCAGCAGCCAGATAGAACCCACCATGTTCCAGATGAACATGAAGAACAGCAGCAGCCCCATATCTGCCTGGAACTTGATTGGCGAGAATATCCAGGTAACAACACCAATACCCAGCGTGACACCGGTAAAGATAACCGCCTTACCGGTAGACCTCAGGGTCTCGAAATACGCTTCCTGGAGTGTCTTGCCCTCCAGAAGGAATTTCTCGAGCTTGCTGTAGATATAGATGCCGTAGTCGACACCAATACCCACGCCCAGCGCAATAACCGGCAACGTCGCTACCTTGATACCAATGCCTGACATCGCCATGATCGCCTCGGCCAGGATCGACGTCAGGCCCAGCGGAATCAGGATACAGAGAACTGCGCGGATCGAACGGAATGTCAGCAGGCACAGTGACGCGACCACGCCATAAACGAAGACCAGCATCATGTTCTTCGCGCTTGAGATGACATCGTTCGTGGCTGCCTCGACGCCCGCGTTACCGGCGGCCAACATGAACGTGTATTCGTCGTTGTTATTGTTGCTCGCGAATTCCTCAACGCGTTCGGTGACCGTTTCCAGCGTTTCCGCCTTGTGATCCTCAAGGAAAACAAGCACTGGTGTCAGGTCACAATTGGTGTTGATCAGGCCTGCCGGGGCCTCCCGGATTGAGGCATTGATAATGGTCTGGTTGCGGGAAATCTCATACCACTTCCAGTTACCCTCGTTCAGTGCCTTGGTAACAATCTTGGACACATCGGCCAAAGACGCCGAGGACTGCACGCCGGGAGTGTTCTGAAGCTCCCACTGAAGATTGTCCATGGCGCGGAGAACATTGTACTGGGTACACTGCTCTTCCTCGGTTTTCACCATCACTACCAACACATCGGCACTCGTTGAGTAGTTGTCGATGATGTAGGCATTGTCCTTGTTGTAGCGGGAATCAGCCCGCAGCTCCGGTGCGCCCTGATCAAGGTCACCGACTTTCAGGCCCTGCTTGTAATAAAGACCAAGACCCAGGCCAATAACCGCTATCAACAGCGAGATCGGTGCCACACCTGGGTGTGCGAAGTAAGACATGACACGCCATTTGCGATCCTGCTTTTCACCATGATTTTGCACATGACGAACGCCGCCCTTGGAAATGCCAAGGTACGACATGATCAATACGTGCAATACCAGGTTGGTCAGGATGACAAACGCCACACCAATACCGGCCGCAACGGCCAGATCCCGGATCACGTCAATTTCGATAAAGAACAGCGTCAGGAAGCCGAAGGCGTCTGAAATCAGAGCCAGCATGCCCGGGATATACAGCGCCCGGAACGCAAGGCGGGCAGCGGTAACGGAATCAAACCCTTTAGCGGCTTCCACTGCCATGGCATTCACAATCTGAACGCCGTGACTGATACCGATCGCAAATACAAGGAACGGGACCAGCACCGAGTACGGGTCCAGGCCATACCCCAGCAGCCTCAATGTACCCAATTGCAGGAACACTGCGATAATGGAAGTGAACACTGGAACCAGTGTGCCGGTAATACAACGGGAGTACCCGAACAGCAGCAGAGTCGTCAGGATAATGGTGATGCCCGCAAACCAGGCGATGGAGCCAATACCCTCAATGAGGTCGCCCACTTTCTTGGCGAAACCCACAATGTGAATTTCAATGTCCGGGTTCTGCGTTTCGTACTTGTCCCGGATCTTTTCTTCCAACTGACGCGAGAACTCTCCATAGTCCAGCGGCTCGCCAGTCTCAGGGTTATTCTCATAAAGCGGCGCGTAAACGATGGTGGAACGGAAGTTATCGGAAATCAGACGCCCCACTTCGTTCGAGCGCAGCACGTTCTGGCGCAACTGCTCAAGGCTGGCCCGGGAACCATCGTAACCATCCGGGATTACGGTGCCGCCCTGGAACCCTTGCTCAGTCACTTCAACCCAGCGAACGTTGGAGGTCCAGAGTGATTTCAATCCGGAACGGTCCACCCCGTTAAGATAGAACACCTCGTCGGTGATCTGCTTCAGGGTTTCCATATACTCGGCTGTGAAGATATCGCCCTCTTCCACTTCAACGGCGATACGCACAAAGTTACCCAGGTTCTCCAGGTCGTCCCGATGCTCAAGCATATTGACAATGTAGGGATGCTCCAACGGAATCATCCGCTCGAAACTCGCATCCGGCTCAATCTTGACGGCGTTGTAGCCGAGAAACAGCGTCAGGAAGAAAAAGGCAATCAGGATAATGGCCCGATTGTTGAAGATCAGTCGCTCCAGGAACGGTTCTGCCTTCGGTGTAGTCAGGTAATGCTCGCCCTTGTCATGCTTCGGGTTCGACATTCAAAAGCCCCTCTAATTTTCTATCTGTTGGTGCCGCATCAGGGCGTTATTGAAGATTCTTGCCGCGGGCGTCGGTGTGCTTCACACCACCCTCGCCCACAACCAGTAGATTGGTTCCGGATACGGGGACAACATCCATCACCCCTTCCCGGTCAGCCCGGAAGTAGGGACGGAAAGTTTCTCCACCGTTGGTGCTCATTAACACTGCACCACCATTGCCAACCAACGTGATACGGCCGTCTTCGGACACCGTGCCATCATTGAGGGTTGCATCCGACTCGCTGGGCACTACTTTCCAGCTTCTGCCCAGGTCGGACGAAAAGAAGATATTCCCGCGCAAACCGAATGCGAGTATTTCATTCACATTACCGGTTCCTATGGCCCCGAACAGGGAGCCTTCATAAGGGCTCTCACGTCTCTCCCAGCTATCGCCTCCGTCTACGGACACGAAAATCTGTCCCGCTTCACCAACGATCACCAGGCCACCGCCAGTAATGCTGCCAATACTGTTCAGGTGAAAACTGCTGGGATTATCAAGCTTTGGTGCCCAGTCTTTCCAGGTCTTTCCGCCGTCTGTTGTGCGCAGAAACATGCCGTAGGCACCGACAACGAAACCGTGGTTCTCATTTTCAAACCAGACATCCAGAAACGGGTTCACCGGGCCGACCTCAAGGTCGGCCTGCAGATTTTCCAGCGAGAAATACAGGTCGCCCAATGCCCAATCGAGGTCGTCTTTCTCGTCCTCTGGGGCTTCTTCCAGCTTCTGTTCCATTTCATCGATCTGCTCCTGGCGACTTTCAATCGCCAATTCAGCAGCACGGATGCCGGTGAGCTGAAGGTCCCAACTTTCGCCTGCATCGTCTGAATGGAGGACAACACCGCTGTGCCCAACGACCCAGCCATGTTGTTCAGTGCCAAAGTCCACGCCGGTCAATGTGACGGATACCGGAACCTCGCCCTGCACCCAGGTTTCACCACCATCATCGGAATATATAATATGACCACGCACACCGGCCGCCACAATTCGTTCGCCCGCCGCATCGACATCATTGAGCAGATGCTCTGGCGCAAGCGTAGTGGGCCGGGATGGGGTTTCGATGATATCTGCAAGCGCAAACACCGAGGGGGCGGATAATGTCATGGATAGTCCAAGACAGGCCGCTCCCAGAGTCTTGCACATCAACCTTGTAGCCATTCAGATTGCCTATATGTTGTGTTGAACAGTGTCACTCTGATTTCGCCGGTCGTACCGGCTAATGCTATGAATATACCGGTGGCCTTCCGACCACCGGTATATCCGTCGCCATCCGTCTCTGGCGCAAACCGTGTCCTAACAACGAGCCAAAACGTTAACGCACGCTCCTGCGACGCAGGGAGGCTGGCGAGAAATACCGCCGATTGGGCACGTCGTTGGTAAACTTCCGGGTGGAACCCTCTTCAGTATCCAGACCCAGGACGTGATAACGACGGGCCTGCAGGTCATGGTAGACATCCAGCACCGTCCAGACGCCCGGCAATTCATAATAGTTTTTCGCCAGGCCCATGGTCACGCGCCAGAGCTCTCCACGACCATCGTACTGGTCCAGCAGCAAGGTATTCCAGCTATCGGCATCCACATAGAAGCGACGCTTGCCATAGATATGGCGCTCACCTTCCTTCAGGGTCGCTTCCACAACATGTACCCGATGGAGCTCCCAACGGGTGAGGTCCGGATTCAGATGGGAAATGCCCAAGATTTCGGAGTAAGGGGTGCCCTGCTCACCAACGCGGTAATTGTTGTAGGGAACGTAGATTTCCCGCATTCCTTCGTATTCCCAATTGTAGCGGTCCAGGGCACCGTTAAAGATATCGGTGTCATCGGCTGTTCGCAGATTGTCTGCGGCTGCAATCGGGGAATCGTAACCCAGGTTGGGTGCACGCCGAACGCGGCGCTGGCCAGCGTTGTAGCCCCAACCATTGCGCGGGTTGATAATCTGGTTCAGAGTTTCGTGAATCAGGATGGCACCACCGGCGAGGCGGGGCGGGGACTGGGTAAACGACAGATAGTAGAAAATGACGTTGTCCAGCTCTTTCTCGCTGCCTTCCGGATTGTAGTAGTTGAAAAAAGCCTCCTGCTGGGAGGTTACGAGAGAGTAGTCACCATCTGGTTGAACCGCCACTTCACTCGAACGGCGGGTTACGGAAACGCCACGCCAGCGAGTCAGGTGATTCCAGATAACCTGCCAGGCTTTCTGCTCGTTATTGCCGTGCAGGATGGGGAAAGGATAACCGGCAAAGGCACCATCGATGCCCTCGCCCTTGCCCACCACCTCGGCCTCTACGGCATTTTCCCTGGTATTGTCAGCAACCCAATCTGGCACCGCGTGTGTGCGCCGGCTCTTGTAGACTGGAATACGGAAGGTGGTCGGATAAGTGTCTAGCATGGCGCGAAGGCCGTCGGTCAGGTATTCGTCGTACTGATCCATGTTGGACGCGCTGATGGTGAATAACACCTCATCGTCCGGGAACGGGTTGATGTGGTGCTGACCGCTCCCCTCATATCCGGTTGGGGCTTCCGTGAGCCCACCCGTCCAGGCAGGAATGGTGCCCGCCTCGTTGCCGGCTTTCACAGAACCAAACGGCGTGAGGTCCTGCCCCAGACGAGCAGCTTCACTGCTGGAAACGGCGGAACTGACTGGCATGGCAAAAACTGAAAGAGCAAACAGACTGCCCAAAATCACATTGTTTTTGTATGTCATTTTTTAACCTTAAACCTGTCTGAAAGCCCTGTGGAAGGCTTTTCTTATTGTGTTGTCTGGAATATCGGCTCCCGACAGAGTAGCCGATTGGCCAACATTGTCTATCGACCGAAAGTGCGATTTTGTATCCGCCTGTGACAGGCCCCGCGTTGCGGCAGACGGATACACACCTTTATCGTTTTCGCTACTTGCCAGCGAGACTCTTGTGCACCACCTCGTAGACATCCCGCGACAGGCCGGATTTGTCCCGAATCGTCTCTAGCGCCAACTTCATCTGCTCACCGTGAACCGGCGCAAATTTGCGCCAACGGGTCAGCGGAGACACCAGCCGCGCCGCAATCTGTGGGTTGCTGTCGTCCAGCTTTCGCACCTGCTCCGCCAGGAATCGGTAACCCGCGCCATCTTCTGCGTGGAAAGCAGGGAGATTCTGGCCCGCAAACACCCCGATCACCGAGCGAATCTTGTTGGGGTTCTTCCAGTCGAACGCCGGGTGTTCCATCAGTTCACGGATTTTGCTCAGACCACCGGTACGACTGCTGCCCGACTGCACCGCGAACCATTGCTCAACCACCTGCGGGTCGTCCTTCCACTGTTGGTAGAAGTCTGCAAGCGCCTGCTCCTGCTCTTTTTGGTAACCGGAGTTCACCAGTGCACGAAGGGCGCCCATGCGATCGGTCATGTTATCGGACTCGCTAAACTGGCTTGTTGCCAGCGCCCGGCCCTCTTCGTCATCTATGTGCAGGAGCCAAGCCAGGGCAGTATTCCGCAGGCTGCGACGTGCCACAGCTTCCGGCGTCACCTCGTAATGACCACTCAGGGTATTGCGATGGTAGCAGGCCAGAAGCTCATCCCTTAGCGCTCTCGCCAAATGCTCAAGCACGCGTTCACGGGCCCTGTGGATGGCCGGTACATTGGGCTGATCAGCCAGTTCGATCAGATAGGCTTCAGATGGCAGTTGCAACATTTTGGCAACCAGCGCCTGATCCAGGGACGAATCCGCCAACAGGCTGCGATACGCCTCAATCAGGCCGGCGTCCACATCCTCACCTGCTGATGCTACCCGGGAGTTAATAACGTCCACCGCCAGTCGCTGTCCCGCGTCCCAGCGATTGAAACCGTCGGAATCGTGGCTCATCAGGAAGGTGAGCTGCTCCCGCGTCCACGGGTAGAACACTCGCACCGGCGCCGAGAACCCCCTCAACAATGAAGGGACTGGCCGCTCTGACATGTCGTGGAATTCGAAGGTATGACTGGCATCAGTCAACTCCAGGACCCTATCCATTGGCGCCTCGGCATCGTCCGCGGTCAGCTTCAGTGGCAACGACTGACCATCGGCACCCAGCAGTCCGATGGAAAACGGAATGTGCTGTGGCTTCTTATTGGTCTGGCCCGGTGTATCCGGAATAGACTGGCCGATGGTCAAACGATAGATGCCGGCGGCATCATCAAACTCATCCCGCACCGTCAGCTCCGGCGTGCCAGACTGCTCGTACCAGAGACGGAACTGCGACAGGTCACGACCACTGGCATCCTCCATAGCGCGGACAAAATCGTCTGTTGTCACCGCCTGACCGTCATGCCGTTCAAAGTAAAGGTCACTGCCCTTGCGGAACAGGTCGGGCCCCAGCAGTGTATGGATCATGCCCACCACTTCCGAACCTTTCTCGTAGATGGTCAGCGTGTAGAAGTTCGTGATCTCCATGTAGGATTCCGGGCGAACCGGGTGCGCCATTGGCCCCGCATCCTCGGCGAACTGAGCGGTGCGAAGCATGGTCGCATCCTCAATCCGCTTGACGGTGGGCGACCCAACATCGGCAGAAAAACAGGAATCCCGAAACACCGTGAAGCCTTCTTTCAGGCTGAGCTGGAACCAGTCGCGACAGGTCACGCGGTTACCGGACCAGTTGTGGAAGTACTCGTGGGCCACGATAGACTCGATGCGCTGGAACGCCATATCCGTCGCGGTTTCCTGGCTAGCCAATACGCACGAGGAGTTGAAGATGTTCAGCCCTTTGTTCTCCATAGCGCCCATGTTGAAGTCGTCCACCGCGACGATCATGAAAATATCCAGATCGTACTCGCGGCCATACACCTCCTCGTCCCAGCGCATGGCGCGTTTCAGGGAGTCCATGGCGTGGTCACACTTCTCGGCATTGCGGGGCTCAACGTACATGCGCAGATCAATGTCACGACCTGACATAGTGTTAAAGCTGTCCCGCTTCTCCACGAGGTCACCGGCCACCAGGGCAAACAGGTAGCAGGGCTTCGGAAATGGGTCTTCCCAAGTGACAAAATGCCGGCCGTCGGCCAGATCGCCCTTTTCAACATCGTTGCCGTTGGACAACAGGATGGGATAGCGGGATTTATCCGCCTCGACGCGGGTGCGGAAACGGGCCATCACATCGGGCCGGTCAGGGAAGTACGTAATACAGCGAAAGCCTTCGGCTTCACACTGGGTACAGAACATGCCCGACGATTTGTACAGACCTTCCAGGCGCGTGTTGTTCTGGGGCTCAATCCAGGTCACGATCCCCAGATTAAACTGATCGGGCACTTCATGAAGGGTGAGCTTGTCGTCACGGTCTTCGTAGGCACTGCCCTCCAACGGGTTGCCATCCAGACTCACCGACTCAAGTGTGGTCAGGCTGTCGCCGTCGAGCTCAAGGCTCTTGTCAGAGGAATCGCTGTCGGGATTCCGACGCATGGCCAGGGTACAGTGAACCCTGGCTCCATCTTCAAACAATTCGAAACGCAGATCCACATGGTCCACCAGAAAGGCGGGCACGCGGTAATCCTTGAGGAAAATGGTCTGTGGCTGGCTGGTACGCATTCACTTTCTCCAGAATTCGTTGGGCCGGGCTCAATGACTTGGGAAGACCCGGAAGCGGACTTCATAACCGGTGTATTTACGGATATTGATAACACCGGTATCCAGGATCAGGTATTGGCCCTTGATCCCCTGGAGCACACCGTCCGCCGTGGGCGTTTTGTCCAGATTATGGGTTTTTACCGTCCGGGGCCATACCTCAACCGGATAACTCAGAGTCAACCCGTCTTCATCGACAGCCCGGATACTGTTCTCACCGTGGGCGGCACGCAATTCCGACAAATCGTCGGCGACCAGCTCCAGCATGCGGCGACGTTCCTCAACCAGATCGAGCTCCGGCACGTCGCCTTTAAGCATGGCCCGCCAGTTGGTTCGGTCCGCAACGTACTTCTTGCACGCAACTTCCACAAAACCCGCTAGCTGGCGGGTAGCCACCCTGACCATCGGGATGGCATCGACGGCACCCTGGTCGATCCAGCGGGTTGGTACCTGGGAGCCACGGGTTATGCCCACCTTGAGGCCGGACGAGTTGGCCAGGTAGACCACATGCTCAATCATGCAGTGAGCTTCTCCCCACTCCGGCTCACGGCAGGTACCTTCATGGTAATGGCATTTTTCCGGGCTCATGATGCAGCTGTCACAGGCGGCCAGCTTGCGAAAACAGGGATAGCAGTAACCCTGACTGAAACTTTTATTGGTCTTACGGTCACAGTTGATGCAACGTATCACGCCATCAAAATCAAACTGCAGCGGATACCCCACCATCTCGTTAAGGGGTATGAGGGTATCGCCCACCCGTATGGTATAACTGACCGGTTCACCGGCTTCTGCAGGCATCTTGCGCAGGCGACCGGTCACATCAACCAATGCGGTCAAGACTTCACCTCAAAATACTGATCTGAGCCGGCCGCACCATTTGACGATTTCCCTGCCGTGCGCGAGACGCTGGGATCACACGCAGTCCCCGCCTTTTCACCGCGGTCGAGGTAACCGACACGCTCTTCCATCGGCGTATTGTGGTGATCTTCGTAATAAATAACGGCCTCCATGCAAATCGACCGCTGCTCGTCACTCAGATTACGACCATCCGGCCACTTGCCCAGCTCAAGAGCGCGCTTGAGGCTCTGATAAACAGCCGGATCCAGCCGTTTGATCAGCTCTTCGTAGGTCATTTCATTCTCCAATCATTTGCTAGCAAAAAATGTGAGGAAACCCGTTGACAACAATAAACGATAATGATTATCATTAACT
>PBRG01000150.1 GCA_002726615.1 Marinobacter sp. | reverse complement strand
GTGAACGGTAAATACCTGATCTCCGGCGCCCAAGAACCCGACACCCTGGTTCAGGCATTCGAAGAAATCAGCGCAAAGCCTGAGTGAGCGCCTTCGTTGGAGATAGAATGCAGAAACCATCCGAAGCCCGGCAACGGGCCATTCTGGCACGGCTGGATAAGTTCAGCCGCTTTACCGATAGCAACATCGCTATTCCGTTCACCAATGTACGGATTGGCGCGGAGGCCGTAATTGGCCTGCTGCCCGTGGTCGGGGACGCCGTGGGCCTGGTCCTGGCCGGATACGTACTGGTGGAAGCGCAGCGAGCAGGCGCCACCAAGGCGGTGAAGATGCGCATGTTGCGGAATATGGGCATCGACTTTCTCGGCGGGCTGTTGCCAGTGGTAGGCGATGCCTTCGACGCGGTTTATAAAGCCAACACCCGCAACACCCGTCTGCTTCGTAACTACCTGGAAAAGGAGTTGGCGATTGAACCACCGCCTCCGCCTTTCCCCTGGCGGACCGTGATTGGTTTATCCGTGCTGTTCGCTGTGGTGACCGGCGGCCTCACGCTTTTATTCTGAGCCGCACACTGCTCTTAAAGCATCAGGCCGGTTTCCGGATGGGAGGCCTCCCGCCGGACCAGCACCTGCCCGTCCCTTACAGACGCCAGCACCGGTCGCTGCCCGAGTAGTACTTCATAGGGCGTGGCCCCCTGAAGAACCACGCATCGTGCTGGCATCCCTTCGTCAAGGCCATACTCATTAAGGTCAAGCGCAGCCGCGCCATTCTCGGTGATCAGCTCCAGTGAACGGTCGATCCAGCTCATGCCCAGCATATGGCAGGCGTGCAGGCCGACATCAAGGGTCCGGAGCATGTTGCCATTGCCCATTGGATACCAGGGGTCGCGAATGGAGTCCTGGCCAAAGGCGACTTTCAGTCCGGCATCAAGCAGCTCGGGGACCCGGGTGATGCCTCGGCGTTTGGGATAGCTATCGAATCGGCCCTGCAAATGCAGGCTTTCAGTGGGCATGGAAAGAAAGCGCAGGCCTGACTTTTTCAGCAATCGAAACAGGCGGCTGCAGTAGGCATCGTTATAGGAGCCCATTGCACAGGTATGGCTGGCGGATACCCTGGAACCGTAGTCGAGTCTCAGGGCCTCGGCGGCCAGAACTTCGAGGAACCGGGATTCCGGATCATCAATTTCGTCGCAGTGAACATCCACCAGTCGGTCGTTTTTATGGGCAAGCTCCATCAGCCAGCGAACCGACTCTGCACCGTAATCCCGGGTAAACTCGAAGTGGGGAATGCCACCCACCACATCAGCACCGAGACGCACGGCTTCCTCCATGAGCTCACGCCCGTTTTTGAAAGACCAGATGCCCTCCTGGGGAAACGCGACGATCTGCAGGTCAATGAAGGCTGCGGTCTGTTCGCGAACCTCAAGCATGGCCTTGAGGGCAGTCAGGTTCGGATCGGTCACATCCACGTGGGTACGCACGTACTGGATGCCATGGGCGGCAAAGAGCTTCAGCGTCTGACTGGCGCGGCTGATCACATCGTCGTGGCTCAGGGTTGTCTTGCGCTCGGACCAGCATTCAATGCCTTCAAACAGGGTGCCGCTCTTGTTCCAGCGCGGCTCCCCGGCGGTCATGGCAGCGTCGAGATGGATGTGTGGCTCCACGAAAGGGGCTGTGACCAGATTTTCTCCGGCATCCAGTTCGCCTTCATTGACGGTGGTATTTTCGGCTTGGGCGGTGATACCTGAAAATCGTCCGTTGCTGATCTCAAGCCGGAATAGCCCATCCCGGCCCTGTAGACGTGCGTTCGCTATTGCGTTCAATGGTTTAGTCATTTTATCTCCGGTCAGTGGCTAACCCGCATCTATGGTCTCAGTAGCAGGTGTGCCAGTAACAGTGTTCTGAATTGTTCTGTCGGGGTGCCCTGGCCAGGCATTGATTCACTGAGCTGGTTCATTCTGTTGCGTACTGTGTTCCTGTGACAGCCCAATGCTTCTGCCATGGCGCTCTGGTTGCCCCGGCAGGTAATCCAGGCATCGAGCAAGTCTGCATAATCGGCCAGGATGGCTTGATCCATCTGCTCAATCGATGTGTGTTCGGACCAGACAATGGCCCTGCCGATGGCTTCCGTGACTTCCACCATGGGCAGAGAATAGGGCTGTTCGAACAGAGGTATCGCAAGCTCGTCGGCCAGCCGGCATAACGTGTTGGGCAGTTGACCGATGTAAGCATCTCCGGTCAGGACAACGAGTCCGGAGACATTGCATTCCTTGCCCTCATACAGGCATTCCGCCAGATTCTGGGGGCTGCGATGTCGGCTGATGCCGGTAACAAAAACCAGTTCGCCACCTTTGACCCAGCTCTTGAACGAACGGTTTTCCGCTACATAGGGCCAGCGTACCGGGTTATCCCCGGCGGACTCCCCGCCCCGGAGCCGAATGGCATCCAGGCCGGGGAGGTGTGGCACGTTCCGGCATCGCAGGGTCACTCAGATCGCTCCCATCACCTGGGCTTTACGCTCACGGACCGCTTCGCTGACAACCAGAATAATGCTGTAGCTCAGGGCCGCGACGAGAACACCCACAATGGGCGCAATCCAGGGAGAAGTATAGGCGGCTGCGGAGCCGATGGCGTAGGCCGCGAGCCCAGGGAAGTTGAAGGCTGGCAGCGTAACCGTGGTCAGGTCCGGATACTGGCGTTTATAGCCGACAAAGTAGCTTGCCATGATGACTCCACCGATCGGCGGGATAAAGGTGCCAAGCAGAACAAGGAACGGGATCAGCCATTCGTACATGCCCAGTACCGCCAGAACTGTCCCGATCGCGGCACCAGCAATGGTCACCGATTTTCGGCGGCGGGTACGGATCAGGTTGCAGCCCGCGACCGCAAAGTTGTAAACCGTGTTGTCCTGGGTGGTCCAGAGATTCAGGAACAGCATCAGGATACCGAGTGTGGCGAGGCCCTGGGCGACCATGATGTCGACGATGTCGGCTTGCTGGTAAACGAGGGCACCAAAGGCGCCGATCAAGGTCATCAGACCGTTGCCAAGGAAGAACGCAAGCAATGTGGCGATCACAGCGGTTTTGCCGGATTTCGCGAAGCGGGTCCAGTTGGTGGCCTGGGTGCCGCCACTGACAAAGGTGCCGAAGACCAGCGTGATTGCAGCTGCAACGCTCATCTCATTGGTCGGGGTAATAGCCAGCAGCCCGGACAGGCCGCCGGCATCGGATGTGGCGATGGACATACTGACGGCGACCAGAATAATCATGGCGGGGACGGCAACTCTCGATAGCCACTCCAGTCCTTGGTAACCGATAAACGCAGTAACACAGAAGGCGAACCCGAACAGCACCATCAGCGGTGTTGTCATCCCTTCCGGCATCCCGGTGAGTTTGACCAGCAGAATTGCCATAGTGGCCGTGCCCCAGGCGTACCAGCCAATCTGGGTGAAACCCAGAATAAAGTCGGACAGCTTGCTGCCCAGCTCGCCAAAGGTGAACCGGCTCATCAGGGCTGTGTTCAGGCCAGTCTTCGCGGCGATATAACCCAGCCCTGCTGCGTACAGCCCCAGCAGCAGATTGCCGACCGCCAGAACCATCAGCATTGTGGAAAAGTCGAAGGCAACACCAACGCTGCCACCAGCCCACATGGTGGCGGTAAAGAAAGTAAAGCCGAGGAGCACCAACCCCATGGACCAGACGCTTTTGCGCTGATCCATGGGAACCGGGCTTAAGGGATAATCCTGTTCTTTGGGTGTAGGTTCAGTGGTCATGACGATCTCTCCGTGTCTTGGGTAACACCAAGGGAGTTGGCAACGTTTGTGCCATGGAGGCTTATCGGGTCGAATCTTGCGGCGCAGTCCGCCAGATATTGTGTATAGTGCACAAAGGCACTGTTGAAGAGCCGTTGGCAGGAACCTCTCTGCTTCAATACGGTGCGATCTGGAGCCGGAGTTACTCCTTTGGTGCGTCGGGCGACGGCAGCAAACTGGACTACACTTCCAATTACTCCTTTGGCGAGAAGGAATTCACTCAATGACCAGGCGCGTTGCCAGCTACACCCTGTGGGTTGCCATCGCACTTGGCATCGCTCCGGCTGTGGTTACTGGCCACATTTCTCCTTTTTCCATGTTTGACGAGCGCTTTGGGCTTGAGGTTGAAAGCCTGATGTTCCTTCCCCCAGAGCTCTGCCTTGTCGTTTTCGTTGTTGGAATCGCGGCGTGCGTTGTTCTGCGACGCTTTGTCCTGATGCCACTGCTTTTGCCCTGGTTGGCGCTGGTCTTTTTCCCTCCTGAGAAGCTGACTGAACCGTTTCCAAGCGCCTGGGATGCCCAGGAGAGGCTCTACGAAAATGAAAAGCTCGCCAGAGAAAGTGCTGAGCTACCGGACCTGGACTCACTCCGAAGCAGGATTGGTGACATAGATCATACGGACACGGGGCTGTTCCGTTTCGAGCGCGCCGAACTACTGAGCGAGTTGGACCAGCTTTCAGAACGGAGTGGTGCCTGGGACACGAACGTCAGCCAGCGGGCTGCCAAGATTGCTGTTCAGATAACGGCATTGAGGCTGAAGATCGCTCAGGCTAACTCGCACCTGAGTATGATTGATAAGTCGCTGCGTGATCTGGCCATAGTCTCGCGTTTCAGCCTTGGACTGGCGAACAAGGTGTTGGGGGAGAAGCTCAGGCAAGGGCGAAACAAGGTTATCCGTCACCGTAATGCCCTGGAAACCACTCGCCGGGCATTGAGAGTGGAGCTGACATCGATCCAAACAGCACGATCGGATACTGAGCAGGCTCTGACACAGCTGCGGGACCTTGATGCACGAATCAGCACCTATCTCTGGGCAAGTGATGCTTACAGAGCCTGGCAGATTTCCATGACTTACAAACTGCTGTGTCTGGCAGTGTTGGTGGCTCTGCTCTGGGTCTTTCCTATGGGATCTACGGTTTACCTGTCGCTTCTGGGTGTTTCGCTGTTCGCCGCAGTGTTTTATTCAGAAGGCGCCCTGGGCTACAGGCTCTGGTTGATTGTTCAGTTCTTGATGCTTTGCTTCGCGCTGCGCATTGCGCGCTTGTTGGTACGGGAGAATTTCCCGTTGCTTCGCAGGCAGTCGGGACCTTTTCTATTGCAGACTTGCCGCAAAACACTGGTCTTCTACCTGCCGTTCCTGACGTTGCTGGCGCTTGGCCTGGCAGCCTCCTGGCAGGTTGATCGATGGGTCGATAACCAACTTTACAGTCTGGAATTCATGGCGGACTCCGACCCGAAAGCAAACCGGAGGCAGAACATCGATCGTGCGATCAGCGCCTATTTCGATGATCAGGAAGAGGCCGCTTTCAGAATGCTTGATGACCTCGACGCGAGGGCAAAATCGTCCCCGAAAGCCGTGGCTGCCGCAATGATGTCGTTCTATGAGCAAGAGGTGCCCAAGACCTTGCCTGATGTAGAGCCAGAAATGGCACCACCGGGTTGTAGTGGTTTCCTGCCCTGGGTTTTCCAGACGGCGTCATGCGCAGAAACGTCGGTCAAGGAACCGCTGAACGAGGCCTATGCTGAAAAGCGCGAGTCGCAGCGCCAGAGCCTTGATCGCGCAACGCAGGGCTATGCGGAGCTTGCCACAAGCGGTGCCGGCAACCTTGTTGATGTTGCCCGCGAGGATTTGAGTGCGACTTTCCATGATATGGAAACGGCCATAAAGACGCAGTTGAGCGTGATCTACGCTGTTGTTGATATCTATTCCTGGGTTTCATGGTTCGTGTTGATCCTCGTTGTCATCAAGAGTCTGATGTACATTTTTGCGCGGGTATTTTTTGGAGCGAAGGTTGATGGCGAGCGTGTGATTCAGTTTGAGCCACAGTCAGAGCCCGGACAGTCCGGCGGGGTGCGAGAGGTGTCAGACCGTCTCGATCTCACGCCAGATATGGGAGAGCTGATATACGTTAGCAAACGCTATGATTTCGCCAATGCGCCGCCTGATGAGGTGACTCCGCAGGCCCAAAAGGCCTTCTTCTCCCGCTTCTTGCGCGGGGCCTGGCACATGAACCGGGTATGGACAGGCGCCCGCGTTGGCGGGGCCGCACCATATCGTCGGTTACCCGCCGATGAACGGATTGTGGTCTGGACCCTCAAGCCAGGTGATGCTGTGATCTTTTCCTGGAGGCAGTTCGTGGGGATGAGTGAGCGTATCGGTCTTCGCACCCGGTATAGCTGGCAGCTGGCCTCTTTAATATTCGGGCGGATGTTTTATGTGGTTGCTTTTGTACCCTCTGATGCCGTGGGCGATGGCACCCTGTTGCTTTCTGCCCGCGGCAGTGACGGCACAGATGGCGAGGAGAGTCCCAGCAACAGTCCGGACCAGCTGCTCGCATGGCAGACCACCACCCGATTCGGGATGCACGCCAATTTGAGTTTCCGGAACGTTTACCGCAGCGGGGTCCAGATCCGTGCGCTCAACAAAGATCTGGCTGTCATGCATTCCAACGTGCAGCGTCAGCGATCAGGGGCCGCACGGTTTCTGACTTGTTTTTTCCTGCCGGTATAACGGGGTAGCCGCCATGAGAAGTGCTCTAACCGCGATCGGATTCATACTGGTGGCGATCGTTTTTTACATACTCTGGACCAACCTGAGCGCGCGCATTATCGCGATTGAGTCTGATACTGGCAGTTATATCTATAGCGAACCGGATAGTGCCGACGTGATCGACCGGTCGGTTCAAGGCCCGGATATGGGCGCGTTGAATGCCAGGCTGGCTAACCTGGAGGCGTTGCAGAAGCAAAATGCAGACGCAATAAAAAGTCTGTCTGAACGCCTCGACCGTTTCGAGGCTGCCATCTGCCGCGGTGACGACTGTGGTCGCAGAATGCTGATCCGGGAAACGGTTTTGTTTGCCCTCAATGACAGTACGCTCAGTGAGCAGGCCAAAGACCGGATTAATCGTCTCATGGAAGGCGTCAAGGAAGGTGCTCTCATCTCGCTCAGGGGGCAGGCAGACGCCGTAGGGGATGAAACCTACAATTACCTGCTTTCGCTACGCCGTGCAGCGGCGGTTAAGCAATATCTCGATACTCTGCTGGCGGAGTCGGGGCAAACTGGTGATCTTCTTATTACGATTGATGGCACAGGGGAGGCCCTTTCGGGAGGATCCGACGAATCCGAAAACCCGGCCCGTCGAATGGTGGAAATCCTGATTTTTGAGTGAGGTGTGTGGGAAAATTGTACAGGTCGTACCTCGTTTGATTCGTTTATTTGCTGGTGGTCAGGGCGAGAATTTGTTTAGACTCGGCAGGTACAGGGAATAAAGTGCGTTGTGAGCTCCATTTTTATGCCGACTCCCTCGGTTGAAGCGAATACGGTATCCCCCCCGCGACATGCTCATGCTGCGACTCTCCATCGTGGTGGGTGGCATTCTGATCTCTTTGTTCATGATTGGTGACCTTCAGTTGATTCCGCCTGAACTGGCGGGCTCTTACATCACCAGCAGAGCCCTCATTCAACTTCCAATTCTTGCTGGCTTGCTTGCTTTCACCTTCGCGCCGCAATTTTTCCGTTTCGCACAAACGGCCTTTCTGGCGACCGTTATCAGCATCACCTACGCCAATTACTACCTCATCCACGTGGCCTGGGAGCAGGCAGCGTTTAGCTTTCCTTACGAGGGTACCTTGCTGTACGCCTTCTTCGGTTTTTTTGTCTTCGGAATGAAGTTCTATTACGCGTTAACCGCGATGCTGATCAGTTCGGTCGGCTTCGTCGGTTTGATGTTCCTGGATCCCGTCTATGGTGATCGAACCTGGATGAACGCGGGGTTCGTGGTTGGCTCATTGTTTGTCGGTGCGATTGGTAGGCACAGGGTCGATCGATTGCTGGGGCAGCTTGAGGAAGCCAACGAGCAGTTGGTTGGCCTGAGCACTGTCGATGGACTAACCGATCTATTCAATCGCCGGGCTCTTATGAGTGAATCCGAGCGGTTGTTTGCTCTGCAGCGGCGCTCCAATAAGCGACTTGCTGTGTTCATGATGGATCTTGATCATTTCAAGCAGTTCAACGATCACTACGGTCATCAGGAGGGCGATCGGGCCATCCGTATCCAGGCCGACATCATGAGGCAGGTATTCAAACGACAGACGGACATACTCGGGCGATACGGTGGCGAGGAATTCATGGCTGTGATTGACGGCGAGCATGCTGACCGTTTTGAACACCTTGCGGGAGAGATTCTTAAACAATGGCAGGAACTTGCCGTGCCAAACGAGGATAGCCCTGATAGCAAGGTACTTAGCTGTTCCATTGGAATCTGTCAGGGCCTGGCCACCGAGTTTGATTCCATCGATGAAATGATTCGAAGGGCCGATGAGGCATTGTACCGCGCGAAAAAACAGGGTCGTGCCAGATACGTAATGGCCTAGTGGACGTCGAGTAGCGATGGATAGCCGCTGGTTACTGGTCTTTGCTGATACGCTCCTGATCCTGCACACGATGCTGGTGGGTTTCGTCATACTGGGGCTGGTGGCAACCTTTGCCGGCTATTTCTGCCAGTGGCGCTGGGTTCGCAATTTCTGGTTCCGTCTCAGCCACCTGATTGTGATTGGTGTGGTGGTTCTGCAATCTTGGCTGGGCGTGCTATGCCCGCTTACGAGCTGGGAAATGGCGCTGCGGGCAAAGGCCGGGGAGGCGGGCTATGAGGGATCGTTTATCCAGCACTGGCTGCAGTCCATTCTGTATTACAGTGCGCCGGACTGGGTGTTTAGTCTGGCCTACACGGTTTTCGGAGCGCTCGTCCTGGCCAGCTGGTTTGTGGTCAGGCCCGAGCGGTGAAAAACAGGCAGGATTATTTCTTGAAAAATGTCAGGAAAGCGCCGGCTGCAGCCGCGGCCGCCCCGCCGATCAGATACCACATGGTCTGGTCTGTAAAACGCCCCGTGACCGTTTCGGACAACTGGTTCCCCAGTGACTGGGTTGATTGGTAGCCGAAATACAGCAGGCCGACGCCAACCACCAGCAAAACGATACCGACCAGCTTTGAACTTCCCATTGAATTCTCCTTCAGATTGAGGCCGCCATTCAGCGAGCCTTGGATTCAGGGCAGCTTGCCATCCCAGTGCGGGTTTTCCAACAGCTGTTTCAATCGATCGACATTGCTCTTCTGATGATGACCTCAGCCCTATTCTGGTTTCCTGGCGATCAGGAAGTAAACGTCTTTTGAGGTTTCAGGCACCCAGCGATAATCAATCTGGAATCCGGCGTACTCCAGATGCCTCTCCAACTGGCAACGGGACAAGAAATTTACATAGGGCGCGAGTCGCAGACCTCGGGCCAGGGACGCAACTGGTTTCAAATAGGGGCAAGTATCTTGAAGGCAGGCAGTGTTGCTGATGAACACTCCGCCAGGTTTCAACATGCTGAAAACCCGTTGTATCGCAACTTTGGGGTGTCGGAGGAGGTGCAGGATGTTCAACCCCAGGATCGCGTCGAACGCTTGCTGCCGATGTTGCATATCCTCAAGTGTGGCAACCACAAAGCGAAGGTTGTCGGCGTCTTTTCCTGCCTTTCGCTCTCGGGCGATGTCTATCATTCGGGAGGAGGCATCGGTTGCCAGGTAGCTGCGTACTCTGGGCGAGTGAATGAGGGCCGTTGATCCCGTACCACAGCCGAACTCCAGAACATCCATTTCCGGATTGAGATATTTCTGGGTGAGGGCGATCTTTCTCAGATAGGCGTTCTGGTCCGGGATGGGACGGCGGGCGTATCGAGCAGCGCTGCGGTTCCAGAAACGGATGGATGAATTCATGAGTTCGTCTCTCAGGGCGGTTGATTTAATTCCGGGAACAGATTCTATCTCTTCACTTCTGTTGGTAGTATCGACAGAAATTTATTGCAGGTATGCATATTTGAATGAATTGGCGAACCGTTAACTTCGATTGGAACCGAGCCCGTGCGTTCCTGGTGACAGCCGAGGAAGGATCCCTCTCTGCTGCAGCAAAGGCTCTGGGGGTTTCGCAGCCGACCCTCGGAAGGCAGGTTGCGGCGTTGGAAGAGGAACTTTCTACGGCGCTGTTTGAGCGGGGAGGTCGTGGGCTGGAATTGACTCGGAATGGCCTCGAACTGCTTGCCTATGTCCGAGCGATGGGAGAGGCCGCAAGCAGCCTCTCACTTGCGGCAACGGGTCAGGCG
>PBRG01000149.1 GCA_002726615.1 Marinobacter sp. | reverse complement strand
TCCATTCACGAGGATGACCGCTAGCGGGGTTTACAACTAATACCGGCGCCCAATGTTCTCAGGCGCCATGCAGAACTTGTTGCCAATTGATCGGGATGTCTGGAGCAACAACAACAAAAGACCGAGGAGACCAACAATGACCGTTAAGACCATGCAATCCGCTGATGTGAAGGAACTGCTGGAGAAAGTCGCCGGCTTCGACAAGGACGGTGGCAATGAGCGCATGAAGAAGATCGTTCATCGCGTCATGCACGATATTTTTCAGATCGTGGAAGATTTTGATGTCACGCCCGAGGAGTTCTGGAGCGCCGTTTATTACGTTGGTGAACTGGGCGCGAATGGTGAGGCAGCTCTGCTGGCACCGGGCCTGGGTATGGACCGCTACCTGGACATTCGTCAGGACGCCGAGGACGAGCAGGCCGGCCTGACCGGCGGTACGCCGCGTACCATCGAAGGCCCGCTGTACGTTGCGGGCGCCCCCATGAGCGAAGGCTTTGACCGCATGGACGACGGCTCCGACAAGGACGCCGAAGCCATCCTGATCAAGGGCCGGATCACTGACGAAAACGGTGAGCCACTGGCGAACGCGGTCGTGGATATCTGGCACGCGGATACCAAGGGTGCCTACTCCTACTTCGACCAGTCGCAGAGCGAGTACAACCTGCGCCGTCGTATCAAAACCGACGCCGAAGGCCGGTACGCCGCCCAGAGCATCATGCCGTCCGGCTACGGTTGCCCGCCGGAAGGTTCCACTCAGCAGTTGCTGAATCACCTGGGCCGTCATGGTCAACGCCCCGCACACATTCATTACTTTGTGTCCAAGCCGGGTTACAAGCATCTGACCACACAGATCAATATTGCCGGTGACGAGTACACCTACGACGATTTTGCGTTTGCCACCCGCGAAGAACTGGTGGTTGCCGCTAATCGTGTTGAGCAGTCGGAAACAGGCGCACAGCATGGCTTGAACGGACCGATTACCGAGGTTGAGTTCAACGTCACTCTGGTAGCCACTGACAAGCCTGAACTCCAGGAACGCCACGCACGCCGTCGCGCCCTGGAAACCGACGTTGCCTAAGCGCCACCCAAGAACAAGACGGAGTGAACGACATGACCAGCAAACTCGACAAGCTTGCAGACAAGGTACGCGACGCGGTGATAGCGGATCCGGAAACCGGCCGCTATCAGTGTGACCGGGGTATCTTCACCGACCAGGAACTGTTCGACCTGGAGATGAAGTACATCTTTGAAGGCAACTGGGTATACCTGGCCCACGAAAGCCAGATCCCGGAGCCGGGTGACTACTTTACCGTGACCGTGGGTCGTCAACCGGTGGTGATTACCCGAACCAAGGATGGCGAGCTCAAGGCCATACTGAACACTTGCTCGCATCGTGGCGCCACCCTTTGCCGCAAGAAGCGTGGCAACAAAACCTCCTTTACCTGCCCGTTCCACGGCTGGACTTTCCGGAACGACGGCCAGCTGCTGAAGGCGAAAGACCAGAAGAAGGGCGGTTACCCGGAGCAGTTCAATACCGACGGCTCCCACGACCTGAAGCAGATGCCGAAGTTCGGTAATTACCGTGGCTTCCTGTTTGGCAGCCTCAATGCCGATGTGCTTCCGCTTGAGGAACACCTGGGTGAAACCACCAAGATCATCGACAACATCGTGGATCAGTCGGAAGACGGCCTGGAGATCCTGCGGGGCAGCTCGACCTACACCTATGAAGGTAACTGGAAGCTGACCGCCGAAAACGGTGCGGACGGCTACCACGTGGGCACCGTGCACTGGAACTACCTCTCCACCATGGGCCAGCGTAATTACGACAAGGGTGGCACCGAAGCGGTGGATGCCAAGAGCTGGTCCGCCGAGGGTGGTTTCTACTCGTTCGAGAACGGCCACATGATGTTGTGGACCCGTCTGCTGAACCCGGAAGTGCGTCCGATCTTCAGCCAGTTAGAACGCCTGGAGAAGACCTACGGCGAGGCCCGTGCCGATTCCATCGTTCGTACCACCAAGAATCTGTGCCTGTATCCGAACGTCTACCTGATGGACCAGTTCTCGACACAGATACGTGTGACCCGGCCTATCGACGTCAACAAGACGGAAGTCACCATTTACGCTTTTGGCCCGAAGAATGAGCCGGCTGAGCTGCGCGCCAAGCGCATCCGTCAGTACGAGGACTTCTTCAACGTGACCGGAATGGGCACTCCGGACGATCTGGAGGAATTCCGTGCCTGCCAGAACGGTTACGAAGCCCAGGACATGCGTTGGAACGATATGAGCCGCGGTGCCGCTCACTGGATCGATGGCCCGGATGAGCACGCCAACCAGATCGACATGAAGCCGACCATGAGCGGTGCCCGTCCGGACGACGAAGGCCTGTATGTGAATCACCACAAACATTGGCAGGTTGAGATGACTCGCGCCATTGAGGCCGAGCGTGCCCGTTTCATCCCCTTGACTTCGAGTTCAACAGATTCAGAGGAGGCGTCCGCATGAGCCTGAGCTATCACGATATCGAGCAATTCATCATCCGTGAGGCCCGTTTTCTGGACGACCGGGAGTGGGACAAGTGGCTGGAGTGCTATCACGAGGACGTCACCTACTGGATGCCGGCCTGGGACGATGACGATGAGCTGACAGAAGATCCGCAAAGCGAGATCTCACTCATCTACTACCCCAACAAGGACGGCCTGGAAGACCGGATCTACCGGATCAAAACCGAGCGTTCCGGCGCCAGTTCCATGCCGGAGCCACGCACCACGCACTTCACCAGTAACCTGGAAATCCTGTCTCAGAGCGACAGTGAGGTGACACTGCGGTTTAACTGGCTGACCAAGTCCTATCGCTACAAGAAAACGGCGGAATTCTTTGGAACGTCCTTCTACACACTGGATGTCACCGGCGACCAGCCGCTGATCCGGGAGAAGAGGATGGTCCTGAACAACGATTGCATCAATCAGGTGCTGGACGTCTATCACCTGTAATTGATGGGGAGAGCATCATCATGAGTTATAACATCGCGCTTAACTTTGAAGACGGCGTTACCCGTTTTGTGTCCTGCAATGAAGGCGAGACGGTTCTGGACGCCGCCTACCGTTCGCAGATCAATCTGCCCATGGACTGCTCCGATGGCGTCTGCGGCACCTGCAAGGGTGCCTGCCGTCAGGGCGAGTTCGACATGGGTGATGAATACATTGACGAAGCGCTGTCTGACGAGGAAGCCGAGCGGGGCATGGTGCTGACCTGCCAGATGGTGCCCTCCAGTGATTGTGTGGTGGAAGTGCCAGTTGCTTCCACCATGTGCAAGACCGGCAATGCGGAAGTGTCGGGGACGGTGGCCGAGGTGAACCTGATCTCGCCCACCTCGATCGAGCTGAAAATCACGGCCGATGAAGACATTGCCTTTCTGCCGGGACAGTACGTAAACATTCAGGTTCCGGGCTCCGAAGAAACCCGAGCCTACTCCTTCAGCTCGCCACCTGGCTGCCGCGATCTCAGTTTCCTGATTCGCAACGTGCCGGGCGGGCTGATGAGTTCGTGGTTAGTGGGCGAGGCCCGCACCGGTGACAAGGTGACCCTGACCGGCCCCATGGGCAGCTTCTACCTGCGTCCCGTTGAACGGTCGATACTGATGCTGGCAGGCGGCACCGGCCTGGCGCCAATGCTGGCAAAGCTGGAGTATCTGAAAGCCAATGGCTGTGATCAGCCAACTCACCTGGTGTATGGCGTCAGCAATGACGATGACCTGGTGTGCCTGGATATTCTGGACCGTTTCGCCGCGGAGCTGGATAACTTCAGCTACGTGACGGTTGTTTCTGGCGAAGACAGTGACCATCCGCGAAAGGGGTATGTCACCCAGCATATGGATGAAGCGCCTGTGAACGACGGCGACGTGGATGTCTATCTCTGTGGTCCTCCTCCCATGGTGGATTCCGTGCTCGGGTTCTTCCGTGAGAAGGGCATTGAACCGAACTCCTTCCACTACGAGAAGTTCACACCCAGTGCACCGTCGGCCAGGGAGAAGGTCGCATGAAAGACCGCTTCACCGACAAGGTCATGGTGATTACCGGCGCCGCCCAGGGCATTGGCAGGCGCGTGGCCGAACTGGCCGCCGCCGAGGGCGCCAGGCTGCTTCTGGTTGATGTTGCTGACTATGTTCAGGGCGTAGCCGCTGAGTTGCGTGACCAGGGTGCTGATGCCGTTGCGGTCCAGGCCAATCTGGAAACCTGGGCCGGTGCTGAAAGCGTTATGGCAGAAGCGCAGAAGCAGTACGGTCGCATCGATATCCTGATCAACAATGTCGGCGGTACGATCTGGGCGCAGCCGTTTGAACACTACACCCCGGAGCAGATTGAGAAGGAAATCCAGCGTTCACTGTTTACCACGTTGTGGTGCTGCCGGGCCGTTCTGCCTCATATGCTTCAGCAGAAGGGGGGTGTCATCGTGAATGTATCGTCCGTGGCAACGCGGGGGCTGATGCGTGTGCCCTATGGCGCGGCCAAGGGCGGCGTGAATGCGATGACGGTGAACCTGGCCTATGAATACGCGCCTCACAACATTCGGGTAAATGCCGCCGCCCCCGGAGGCACAGAAGCTCCCCCGCGCCTGACTCCGCGCAATGCCAAAGAGCAGAGCGAGCAGGAAAAGGCCTGGTATCAGACGCTGATTGACCAGACCACGGAAAACAGCTTCATGCATCGTTATGGAACGCTGGACGAGCAGGCCGAACCTATCCTGTTCCTGGCATCGGATGCGTCTTCCTACATGACCGGTACCGTGCTGCCTGTGGCAGGTGGTGACCTGGGTTAACCCATTACACAGCTCCGCACAAGAACAAGAGCGGAAGTGAGAGATCATGAGAAACATCGACGTAAACGACGTTATTGATAACGCCACCTTCAACAAGTTTCACTGGAAAGTACTCTTCTGGTGCACCCTGATTATTATCTTCGACGGCTATGATCTGGTGATCTACGGCGTGGTGCTTCCGATCCTGATGGATCAGTGGAACCTGAATCCCTATGTAGCCGGTCTGCTCGGCAGCAGTGCACTGTTTGGCATGATGTTCGGGGCCATGGGGTTCGGCATGTTGTCGGACCGGCTCGGGCGCAAGAAAGTCATCATCACCTGTGTGGTGTTGTTCAGCGTGACCACGGTTATTAACGGTTTTGCCACCACGCCCTGGCAGTTCGGCATCCTGCGCTTTATTGCCGGCCTCGGTATTGGGGGGGTTATGCCGAATGTGGTGTCCCTGATGAGTGAATACTCACCTGCCAGAAGGCGCAGTACCCTGGTGGCGCTGATGTTCAGTGGCTACGCGGTAGGTGGCATGATGTCTGCCGGCCTGGGGATCTGGATCGTGCCCAACTACGGGTGGGAGATCATGTTCTATCTGGCGGCGGTGCCGATGCTGATGCTGCCGTTTATGCTGAAATTCCTGCCGGAATCGGTGGCGTTCCTGATGGCACAAAAACGCGAGGGTGAAGCCCGCGATATCCTGACCCAGGTAGCTCCGCTAAAACACATCAATGAACAGGACGTGTTGGGGGTGCCGCCAACCACCGACAGCAAGGCCCCGGTGCTCGAGTTGTTTCGCGATGGACGGGCGATGAGCACGCTGATGTTCTGGGTGGCGTTCTTCTGCTGCCTGTTGATGGTGTACGCGTTGGGGTCCTGGTTGCCGAAGTTGATGTCCAATGCCGGTTACGCGCTGAGCTCCAGCCTGATGTTCCTGATGGTATTGAACGTCGGGGCGATCATTGGTGCCGTCGGCGGTGGCTGGTTGGCCGACAGACTGTCGCTGCGCTCCGTGCTGGTGTCTTTCTTTATTCTGGGCTCCGGGTCACTGGTGCTGTTGGGGTACGAAAGCCCGATGTGGTTCCTGTATACCCTGGTGGGCATTGCCGGTGCGACAACTATCGGCTCCCAGATCCTGCTTTACGCCTATGTTGCCCAGTATTACCCGACCAGTATTCGCTCCACGGGGCTGGGCTGGGCATCCGGCATTGGTCGTAATGGTGCCATTGTCGGGCCACTGTTAGGTGGTGCACTGTTAGCGATGGCGCTGCCGCACCAGATGAACTTCCTCGCATTGGCGGTGCCGGGTGCCATTGCCACGGTGGCCATTGCGCTGGTCGGTCGGCGTGGGTTCGGCTTCAGGCGTGAGCCGGTGGTTCAGAGCGACGGTATGGCCGTTAGCGGTAGCTAGAGAATTGGAGTGTTGATGCGACCCCAGGGTAGACAGTCAGTCTGGCCCTCCTTGGCCCCGGCGCGAAAGCGCCTGGGGCCCTTTTTCGTTAAGCAGAATCATAAAACCAATAACGGATTGCGCTTATGTCGAGACTTCTGAAAGACCTTTCACTACCGGCCATTGTGGCCGGGTTTTTGGCCGTTCTGGTGTCCTACTCCGGGCCGCTGGCCATCCTCTTCCAGGCTGGTGCAAGTGCAGGCATTTCCGACGAGATGATGACGTCCTGGGTCTGGGCGATCTCCATGGGGGCGGCGGCCTCTGGCATCATTCTGTCGATCTGGCTCAAGGCGCCGGTGGTCACTGCCTGGTCGGCGCCTGGCACCGCACTGTTGGTGGCGCTGTTTCCGGAGTTGTCGCTGAATGAGGCCATAGGCGCCTATATCACAGCGGCCATTATCATTTTTATCATTGGTGTCTCTGGTACCTTTGACACCTTTGTTCGCGCCATTCCCAAGGGCATTGCGGCGGGCATGATGGCCGGGATCCTGTTCCAGTTCGGTGTGGGGGCGTTTACCGCGATCGAAACAACCCCGGCACTGGCTATTGGCATGCTGCTTTCCTACGTGGTGTTCCGTCGCCTGTTTCCCAAATACACCCTGGTTCTGCTATTGATCGCCGGTGTGGTTCTGGCCGTGGTTTTGGAAGGGGCGTCGCTGTCTGGCGTGCGCTGGAGTATTGCCGTCCCGCAGTTCATTGCGCCGGAGTGGAACCTGGGATCAACGTTGAGCCTGGCGATCCCCCTGGTACTGGTGAGCTTAACCGGGCAATTCCTCCCAGGCATGGCCATCCTTCAGGGGGCAGGGTACCCCGTCAGGGCCAAGCCGATCATCGGGGTGACCAGTTTGGTATCGCTGCCCATGGCGTTCTTCGGCGGTATTACCACGGTAGTGGCGGCAATCACCGCCGCCATCTGCACGGGTAAGGATGCTCACGAAGACCCCTCTCGTCGATACGTTGCCGGTGTGTTTAACGGGGTGTTCTATCTGGTGGGTGGCCTGTTTGCCGGTACCATCGTCAGCCTGTTCACCTCGCTGCCTGCTGCCTTTGTTGCGGTACTTGCGGGGCTGGCGTTGTTGGGGGCTATTGCGGGCAACCTGTTTGCCGCGCTGGAAGATGCCAGCCATCGTGAAGCGTCATTGATCACCTTTATTGTCACGGCCTCTGGTATGTCTCTGTTCGGGCTGTCGTCTGCGTTCTGGGGTGTTGTGATCGGCTATGGTTGCTACCTGGTGCTTAATGGCAGCGCCGGCAGAAAATGATTCCTGGATGGGGTAGGCTGGGGGCTTCTCGGGTTTTGGGGCTGACTGACCATGACTGAATCGACCAACCTGCCATTCCGGTTTCGGTTTCGCGTCCGCTACGGTGAATGCGATGCTCAGAGTGTGGTGTTCAACGCACGCTACGCGGATTACGTGGACATTTCCGTAAATGAATATATCCGCGTTCTGTTCGGGGATTACCAGAATCTGCTGGATCAGGATCTGGACATTCAGGTAGTGAGCCTCACCGTGAACTATCGGGCACCGGCGCGATTTGATGATGTGCTGGAAGCCAGGATACGAGCAGGCCGTATCGGTAACACCTCATTCACGGTGCATCTTGAATTCTATCGGTACGGGGATGGTTTGCTGGTGGCGGAGGCTGATATCACTTACGTGTTGATCCAGCCGTCGACAATGACGAAGACGCCAGTGCCGGACGCAATCCGAAAAACACTGGAGGAAGGCGCTCCCGGCGTGTTGATCAGTCACGCCGGGGAGCAGGTTCAGGATTGCTGATCAGCCCTGCTGCAAGGCCTGCATCACCGCCTTGGCGGTGCCTTCCGAGGAGGGCGGGTTCTGCCCGGTAATCAGCTTGCCGTCCACCACGATGTGCGGTGTGAAGTCATCCCCGCAGGTGTAGGTGGCGGTTTTCTCCTTCAGCATGTCTTCCAGCAGGAATGGCACAACGTTGGTCAGGCCAACGGTGTCTTCTTCACTGTTACTGAATCCGGTCACGTTGCGACCGCCGACCAGGTTCTGCCCTGGTTTGACCTCGACGTCCCTGAAGACCGCCGGGGCATGGCAGACGGCACCAATGACCTTGTCCTGCTCGTAGGCTGCCTTGATCAGGGCGACGGACTTGTCATCGTTCACCAGATCCCACAGTGGGCCATGGCCTCCGGGGTAGAACAAGGCGTCGTAGTCGTTCATATCCACATCCGCCAGTTTCTTCGTGCTGGCGAGCGCTTCCTTGGCATGGGCATCCTGCTGGAAACGATGGGTGGTTTCCGTCAGTGCATCCTCAGTTTCACTGTTGGGGTCGACGGGTGGCTGCCCGCCCTTGGGAGAGGCAATGGTGATGTCCGCGCCGGCATCCTTGAAAACGTAATAGGGGGCGGTGAACTCTTCCAGCCAAAAACCGGTCTTGTGCCCGGTATCTCCCATCTGATCGTGCGAGGTGAGAACCATCAGTACTTTCATGTAGTCTGTCCTTCTTGATCGAGGGATGTAATCTGACAATTGCCTTATAACACTCTTTATTGCGGTGATCCGTCTGGAATTCAACCGTGTGGACGAGCAACCGAACCAGTGCACTCATGGCGGGGTGATGTTGAAAAATCTGTTTGAACGAACGTTACGACTGTTCTGTACGCTTGGTGTCTGGACCTCATTGCTGGCCATGCCGGTTGCAACCCAGGCGACTGGGGACACTCACTGCGAGACGCTGACGGTGAGTGGTAACCCCGAATATCCTCCCCTACTGTGGAGAAGCGCTGAGAAGGAGGGCGTTCTGGTTGGTGCCGTACCGGCGCTGTTGCGGGAAATCGTCGAGCCCATGGGGCTGGAGGTTGTCGTCAGGGACCTGGGGTCCTGGGCACGGGTTCAGCATGTGGCGCGCAAGGGAGACATCGATATGGTAGCGGGCGCGTTCATCACCTCAGAGCGTATCGGCTACATGGATTACCTGCTTCCCCCGATCACCCACCTACCCACGGCCGTCTGGGTTCCCAAGGGCGGTGAATTTATCTATCGCCACTGGCCGGACTTACTGGGGAAGCGCGGCAGTACGCTGATCAACAACAGCTTTGGGCAGAATTTTGATCGCTATGCAGACACCAACCTGCGAATAGAAGGGGTGAGGAGTATTGAGCAATCTTTCAGGATGGCGCTTGTCGGTCGAGTGGATTACGTTCTCTACGAAGTGCTTCAGGGACAGGTGAAGCTGGCCGATTTGGGCGTGGCGGGTCAGTTCGAGGCATTAGAGCCCCCTGTTAGCAGAGAGGGCCTGTTTTTCACCTTCACGAAGGAATCCCAGTGCAATTCGTTTGAATTGCGGGAAGCGATTGCTGATCGATTGTACGAACTGGTGAGTTCTGGCCGCCCTAGTCAGTTGATTCGCGAGTACACCCGGCTGTATACCAGACAGGAGTGAAGCGGGTGCTCCCTGGTATTGTCTGCCTGCGGTTGGTATGGAGTTGCACGTTGCGCTCGGTCTGTTGTTTCAGATCCAGCCACGCCTGAAAGATGCTGCTGGCGTTGCCGGCCAATTGAGTTGCTGTTCGGCTCATCACACCTTCTCCTGTTTGCCCCGACTCATTGAAAGACTAGCAGTAAAACTCTTAAATGCAAACGATTATCAATAGTATATGTGAGTGTAATCAACTTTCCTGGTGAAATGGCCCAAGAGCGTATCTATCCTATGGTCGTTCGCTACCTATCTGTATACACTGATCAGCTTCGGGCCTGCTTTGTTCGCAGGGTCTACAACATCAGGAGGTAGCAGTTAATGGCAATCTGGACCCGCGGCATTCCGACCCGCGAGCAACTCGCTGAAGCCAGCAAAAACACGGCCGTCGCCACGATGGGCATTGAGTACGTGGAGATTGGAGAGGACTATGTAATCGGAAGAATTCCCGTGGACGAGCGTACGGTGCAGCCGTTTGGCATTCTCCACGGCGGATCGTCAGTGGTGTTGGCGGAGACTCTGGGCAGCATGGCCGCCAACTATTGTCTGCGGAAGGAGGGCCAGATTGCGGTAGGGCTGGACATCAACGCCAACCACATTCGCTCTGTTACCAAGGGCTGGGTGTATGGAACCGCGCGCCCGGTTCATATCGGCGGTACAACGCAGGTCTGGGAAATAAAGCTGGAAAACGAGGAAGGTAAACTGACCTGTATCTCAAGACTCACCATGGCCGTCATCGACCGGGGCTGATACCTCCGGTGCTTTACGGTTGAGAATGCCCTGTTCGATGAAGTCCTTCATTACGATGCCGTAGCTCTCGTCCGGCACTTCCCGGGCAATCTTGTAGGGTTGTCCGGAGCTGTCCTGCGTTTCTTTCAGCAGGTTTGCTTCGCGGAAGGTGGCCAGCGGCTGCTTGTTTGCGTCTCGCACAAGCAGCACCCGCGGCTTGAGTTTGCTGGTGGGATGAGTCGTCACGATAATGCCCACCTCTCCATTGGTCATTTCCACGATGGAGCCTGGCGGATAAACGCCGATCATACGGATAAACTCCACCGCCAGCTCCGCATCGAACTGAGCGCCCTTGTTGCGGTGGATAATCTGCAACGCTTCCATGGACGCACGCCCCTTGTCGTAAACCCGGGAACTGGTGATGGCGTCGTAGGTGTCGACCAGCCCCACGATTTTTGCGAACAGCGGAATCTGTTGCCCCGAAAGGCCCCGTGGATAGCCCTTGCCATCCATTCGTTCGTGATGTGAATAGGCAACATCAACGGCCGCGTGTGCCAGTCGGGGAAGCGCCGCGGCACATCGCGACCAAATGTCGTGTGGTTTTTCATCACCGCGAACTCTTCGGGCGTGAGGGCCCCGGGCTTGTTCAGGATGTCGTCGTCAATGCGCATCTTGCCGACATCGTGAAGCAGGCCACAGAGTGCCACAGTGCGGATCTCCCCCTCCAGAAGCCCCAGATGCTTGGCAAACGCGGCTGACAGGATCGACACGTTGATGCAGTGTTCTGCCGTGTATTCGTCCTTGTTTTTGATCTTGGTCAGGAGCAACAGGGCATTGTCGTTGCGCAGCACGCTGTCGACACAATTATCCACCACCTGATGGATTTTGTTCATTTCCAGGGTGCGCCCGAGCCGCAGGCTGGACATGATGTTTTTAGCCGTCGCTTTGGCATCGGCATAGTTCATCCGTGCCGTTGCCATTTCCCGGCTGGCGTCCACTTTGTTGACGTAGGTGACTTTTCGTTTGGCGATAGCCGAAGGTTTTTGAGAGGCGTCGGACTTGCCGGTTTTAAGCGATGTTTTCCGCCGACTTACTGGCGACTGCCTTTTGGTAGTTGGAGCGATTTGCACACGTCCTTCCACGATGACTGTTTCGCACTGTTGCTGTACGGCGAGCACATCCTCCTCAGTCTGAAGAATGAAGCCCTGCAGCAGGAAATCGGTGTCCTCCCACGGCCGATCCAGACGAATCACATGCATCCCTATTGCCAGTTGGGATACAGGGATTTCAGTTTCTACGATGTCTTCGCGGCCCAATGGCATAGTAGGTATTCTCGAAACCAGGATTGGTACGATAGGCAGATTAAACTCTGGTTGGACTTTGCGCGCCCAGACTAAAGTATGAGTGAAGGCAGCGTCCGTGTATCGCTTGAATCCTAAAATAATGTCAAATGCTGTAACTAAATGAAATCATGTCGATAATTTCAGCCTAGCATGCGTTACCGACCCTGCAACATGAAGGTCTCGTACTCCAGCTTGTCGAACTTGCGCGACAGCAGCCACAGTCCGGTCAGTGCTGCGAGCAGGGCGGCGGCAGCAAAACCATAGCCGTAGAAAGACGCTCCCAGTTCGATGGTGATAAACGTGAACACAATATTGCCGAAGAAAAACAGCGCACAGAGGGTGACGTTGATGCCGCGGGCGTCAAGGTAGAAAAGCACGTTCTGGATTGCCAGCAACAGCAGCTGGATGCCAACGGCAACCAGGTCAATGTGGAACAGCGGCAGGTACAGGGGGGATATTCCGATAGCTGCCAGGATCTCCTCGCTCCAGAGGAAAATCACGATGACGGTCAGCCCCTGTACCTTGAAGATCTCGTAGATGCCGTTGCGGGCTACGATGACCATCTGGTCCCGGAAGCGATTGATCCGTTCCAGGGTGTCGCCTTCCCGTACGGCGTTGTAGAAACGTTCATAGGCCTCTGCAAAGTCGGTTTCCATGCGGACCAGAAACACCGCCATACCGGGAATGATCGAGAGGTAAGCCAGGAAGATGGGCAGGTCGTAAATCACCGAGGCGCGCAGGCTGGCGATAATGGGCTGGGAGGTGTCGGGGTGAAACCAGAAGATGAATTTGTCAGCCCACACCGCCGCATTGAACAGCAGACCGGTGAGGATCAGTGCCGGGAAGATTTGCCGCCGCCGTGTAAAATCAAAGCGGATGAAGTGGTCACCCGGATATTGCCGGATAATGGTGTAGAAGAAGCTGAAGAACAACAGGCTGTGGCCCAGAAGCAGGCCGGCCAGCAACCCCTCAAGACCAAACTGGGACAACACCATGGAGCTGACCACAGCGGTGGCGTAACCCAGCGCGAACACCACCACAATGCGACGGTAGGACTTCATGCTGGACAGGAAGATCGTTACCGGCCACAGGTTACACAGCACGACAAAATTGGCCAGCATCAGCAGACGGTACAGCACGGAAGTGTCGTTGAAGAACAGCACCATGGCCATCAACCCCAGCCCCAATGACAGTACCGTAGTGACCCAGATCAGCCCCATCAAATTGGGCAGGATCAGGTCATTGCGCTTGGCGTACAGCCGGTCTGCCACCCAGCGGGTGAAGACGTGCTGGAACAGGCCCGACAGGGTCAGGGAGACGGCCATCAGGTAGGTCACCGATACCAGGAACTGAACCACCTCGGTATCAGATACCGCCAGTGTGAAACTGATCACCCCGATCATCATGACGCCGAGCACCGACAGCACCCAGGGGCCGGAGCTGATGATACCGGCCAGGCCGTAGGCCTCGAACAGGTTCAGGAAACTGTCGCGCTTGAGGATGCGGCGTATCTCGAAACCGATGCCTGCCATTAGCCGTTCAGCCCCTTGTTGTAAATGGAGCGGTAGGCCCCGAACATGCTTTCCAGGGTATAGAACTTCTGTACCCGCTCCAGCCCCGCTTTCTGAGCCTGTTGCCATTGCTCGGGGTTCGACAGCAGCCGCACCGCTTCCCGCGCCGTCGCTTCAGGATCTGCGATGGGCACCACAGCACCGCTGGCGCCCAGTGCACGGTCTTCGTCGCTGGCGCCTTCCAGTAATTCGCGGCAAGCGCCCACATCGGTAGCCAGGCAGGGCAGGCCCGCAGCGTGGGCCTCCAGGATTACCAGCGGCAACGCTTCGGAAATGGACGTCAGTACCATCAGCCCAAGCTGAGGAAGAATGTCGTTGACGTTCTGGAATCCCAGGAATTTCACTCGTTGGTTGAGGCCCAGGCTATCCACCAGTTCCTTGCACTCGCGTACGTAGGTTTCGTCCTCGTCTTCCGGACCGACGATCCAGCCCTCCACGTCGGGAATGGTTTCGCTGACCGAGCGCATGGCACGGATAAAGGTTTTTATATCCTTGATGGGAACGACCCGCCCGACCAGTCCCAGCACTTTCGGGATGTGGTCGGGGCGGGCCTTCCTTGCGGCGTCGAAGCGGGTGGGCTCAATGCCGTTGGGAATGATACAGGTACGTTCAGGCGGTGCACCGTCCTGAAACTGCCGTTGCTGATTGCCCTGGTATAGCGACACGATCGGGTCCGCCTGCTGGTAGGCCAGTCGTCCAAGGGCCTCGAAAAAACGGATCCAGAGCCGGCGAATGTATCCCAACTGCTCATTCAGCGTACCGCTGACCTGGTCCGTGGGGTCGTGAATCCACTGGGCCTGGGAGAGGTCAATCTTGCGTTCCTTGGTGTAGATGCCGTGTTCACTGAGCGCGAAGGGAATGCCCCGCTGCTCGCTGGCGATGGCGCCGAGCAAGCCCGCGTAACCGGTGGAAATGGAATGCAGCATGCGCACGGCCGGCATCTTTCGCGCCACTTCGGCGAGCTGGAACAATGGCGCGTGCATGATACGGATCGACCAGAAATAGTCGACAAAGGACGGCTCCGTACAGTATTTACGGTAGTTCTCGTCAATCATCTCCCAGCTTTCTTCACTGTAGAGGAAGTCGTCACGGCTGATACCCTGCTTCTGGCCCAGGTCGGCAAACACCTTGTGGAGGATGTCTGGCGGTACTGACTTTTCGGACTTGAACTGCTCGTGCAGGCACTTCTGGGCCTCGAAGGCGGCCTTGTTACCCCGACGTGGCCGGGGTTTGCCAGCAGCTTCGGTGTCCATCAGGTAGTGGCATTCCAGGTGAGTGACATTGTCTGGCAGGACATACTGTTGCTCGCCGTAATGTGCGCGGTCGCCGCCCAGAAAGATCAGGGCGAAGGTGTATTCCGGCAAGCCGGTAATGACCTGGTGCACCCAGGAGGATACCCCGCCCCGGATGAACGGATAGGTGCCTTCCAGCAACAGGGCGATGTCAGCTTTGGGCGTTACGCTGGTTTTGGGTAATGTCATAACCATGACTCGATAACCGGTCGGTTGGCGGGGTGGAAACGCTCAAGAGGGCAGGCCGAAAGATGTTGGCGCACCTGAGCAAAGTCCCGGCGCAGGTACGCGACTCCCCCCAGGTAGGGCATGATCAATTCCGGTGACGAGCCGCCGGCAAGCGCCGAACGGAAGGCCTCTTCCGCGTTATCGATGTTACCCAGGGCGAGTTCCACACGGCCGAGCAGGCGCCAGTCGTTGTGTTGGGAGCGTCGGGCCACCAGTCGTCGTAGCAGTTTCCCCGCACTGTCCAGGTAGTAGTGTCGCAGGCCGCCCTGGGCCAGGCCCAGATAAGCCATTTCCCACCAAACCTGTGCCAGCCTCCGCTGAAGGGAAACACTGGTCAGGTCGTCGGCGTTCTGCAGTGACTGCTGGAGAGTGCCGGCCCGTTGGGCCAGGGTTTTCTCTTTTTGCTCAAGCATGGAATAGGCCAGCAATCGCACATCGTCAGACGGGTCTTTCAGAGCTTCACGCAGAATTTCAATGGCGTCCCGGTCGTTCATCTGGCGAGTGGCCATCAATGCTTTCAGGCGTTTGTCGGTGTCAATGGCCTCGCGCAACACCTGGCGAAGGCCGCCCTGGCTGTATACCACCTGCAGGTCCATATCGATCGGCTGGAACGGCAGTTCAGGGATGTCCCCTTCCTGCCAGGGTATGTCGCGACT
>PBRG01000148.1 GCA_002726615.1 Marinobacter sp. | reverse complement strand
GACCAGTCCTCCTGCAACAAGGACTTCTCATGCGTCAATGGCTTTTGCCCCAGCTTTGTCACCATTGAAGGCGGGCAACTGCGCAAGTCCCGAGGCATGGATACCGGCCTGATGCTAACCACCAAGCTGGCAGCTACCCCAAAGCCAAACCTGCCGGAAATGACCGGCTCTTACGATCTTCTCGTTGGCGGTGTTGGTGGTACAGGTGTCGTTACCGTGGGCCAACTGATCACCATGGCTGCACACCTGGAATCCCGGGGCGCCTCGGTACTGGATTTCATGGGTTTTGCCCAGAAAGGCGGGACGGTACTGAGTTACGTGCGCCTGGCGCCATCCCCTGACAAGCTGAATCAGGTTCGGATCAGCAATGGTCAGGCCGATGCGGTTATTGCCTGCGATCTGGTGGTGGCTTCCTCCCAGAAGGCCCTCAGTGTACTGAGGCCGAACCACACCCGGATTGTCGCCAACGAAGCGGAACTGCCCACCGCCGACTATGTGCTCTTCCGCGATGCCGACATGAAGGCCGACAAGCGGCTCGGCCTGCTCCGGGATGCCGTTGGCGAGGACCACTTTGGTCAGCTTGATGCCAATGGTATCGCCGACAAGCTGTTCGGGGACACCGTATTTTCCAACGTCATGATGCTTGGTTTTGCCTGGCAGAAAGGGTTGCTGCCCTTGTCTGAAGCGGCCCTGATGAAGGCCATCGAACTCAACGGTGTTGCCGTTGATCGCAACAAGGAAGCCTTCGGCTGGGGCCGTGTGGCGGCTGTTGATCTGAGCGCGGTAACGGACCTGCTGGACACCGGCGGCGCGAACGTTGTGGATGCCAAGTCCGAGCCGACCCTTGATGAGCTGATCGAGACCCGTCACGGGCACTTGGTTAACTATCAGAACCGGCGCTGGGCCGATCAGTACCGGGCCGGTGTTGCCGAAGTCCGGAAAGCCGAGGAAGCCCTGGGTCAGACAAACCTGCTCCTGACCCGTGCCGTGGCACAGCAACTGTATCGAGTTATGGCCTATAAGGACGAGTACGAAGTGGCCCGGCTGTTTGCGGAAACGGACTTCATGAAAGAAGTGCAGGAAACTTTTGAAGGTGACTTCAAGGTCCACTTCCACCTGGCACCGCCCCTGCTCGGCAAAGAAACCGATGCCCAGGGACGCCCAAAAAAGCGCCGGTTCGGCCCCTGGATGTTCCGGGCCTTCCGGCTGTTGGCAAAATTCCGCGGCCTGCGCGGAACCGCGGTGGACCCGTTCAGTTACTCTGCAGACCGGAAACTGGATCGCGCCATGCTGAAAGACTATCAACGCCTGATCACCCGGATTGGGCAGGAATTGGACGCAAGCAACTACGAAACCTTCCTGCAGCTGGCAGAACTGCCAGCCGACGTTCGAGGCTACGGGCCTGTACGCGAACAGGCGGCAGACGCCATCCGCGAAAAACAGACCCAACTGGTCAAGGCGCTCGACACCGGCCGCCCAACCCTCATCCGCACCCAGCAGGCCGATAAGGAGGCGAATCATGTTTGAAGCCCTGAATCCCCTGCCACAAGACCCGATCCTGCAACTGATGCTGCAATTCCGGGAAGACACCCGACCGGATAAGGTGGACCTGGGTATTGGCGTTTACAAGGATGACGCCGGCAACACGCCCATCATGGCCGCCGTGACCGAAGCCGAACGGCGCCTGCTGGAGGGAGAGACCACCAAGAGCTATGTCGGGCCCGCAGGCTCTGCTGGCTTCAACAACGCCATGGCAACGCTGATCCTGGGGGACAACAGTCCGCTGATCAGAGATGGCCGAACCTCCGTTGTCCAGACCCCGGGCGGCTGTGGTGCCCTACGCATGGCGGCTGAGTTTCTGCGCCTGTGTAAAACGGACATCAACGTATGGGTGAGCACTCCAACCTGGGCTAATCACCTCCCACTCCTGGGGGGAGCGGGCCTGACCATCCGCGAATATTCGTACCTCAATCCCAACACCCTGGAGGTAGACTTCGCCGGCATGCAGGAAACCCTTGAAACCGCCAAGGCGGGTGATGTGGTGCTACTTCATGGTTGCTGCCATAACCCGTCAGGCGCAGATCTGAGCCTGGAGCAATGGAAAGAAGTCACCAGCCTGATTCAGCGCAAGGGCCTGCTGCCATTCGTGGACATGGCCTATCAGGGTCTTGGTGAAGGCCTCGAGGCTGATGCGGCAGGTGTGAGGCATTTGGCAGGTGCCGTGCCGGAAATGATCATTGCTGCGTCCTGCTCCAAGAACTTTGGGCTTTACCGCGAGCGCACGGGAGCCCTGGCACTGATCTCTGGTACGGCATCCGTCAACTCGGCGGCAACGAGTCAGTTGCTTGGCATCATCCGCTCCCACTACTCCATGCCACCGGCTCATGGCGCGGCCATCGTGGAAACCATTCTGGAAGATGAGAAATTGCGAGCCCAATGGCAGGACGAACTGAATGGCATGTGCGAGCGCATACTGCACCTGCGCCATGCCTTTGCCGACACATTAGCCCCGGTGGGAGACTTCCGTTTCATTGCCCGTCAACGAGGTATGTTTTCGTTCCTAGGGATCAGTCCGGAGCAGGTTGCCCGGCTACGGACGGAGCATGGTATCTATCTGCTCGACAGCAGCCGCGTCAATGTAGCAGGGCTTAACGATCGAGTCCTGCCAAGGGTGGCAGACGCAATGAACGACATCCTCGAATAAGCCGCCGTCCCGCCTCTCAATCAGACCAGCAACGTTCATCCGACAAAAACAACTAGCCGGAGACCACAATGAGTCAAAGTACCCAATCACACCAGCAGGCCGACAACCTCTGGTCTTCAAGGATGGCCTTCATCCTGGCAGCTGCCGGTTCGGCCGTTGGCCTCGGAAACATCTGGAAGTTTCCCTACATTACCGGAGAGAACGGCGGTGGCGCGTTCGTTCTTGTCTACCTGGCCTGCATTTTCCTGATTGGCATACCGGTATTGATCGCTGAAACCATGATCGGCCGCCGGGGTGGTCAAAGCCCTGTAGCCACCATGCGTACCCTGACCCAATCCGAGGGAGTGTCCCGGGGCTGGAGAGTGATCGGTTGGAACGGCGTGATTGCCTCGTTCCTGGTGTTATCGTTTTATGCCGTCATTGGTGGGTGGGCTCTGGTTTACATTGGCAAGGCCGCTTCCGGCCTGTTTACCGGCGCAGACGCCGAGACCATTGGTGGTCAGTTCGGCGGACTACTCGCAAATCCCTGGGAACTGTTGTTGTGGCATTCGGTATTCATGATGATTGTGGTGGTTATCGTTGGCCGCGGTATTCGCTCAGGGCTCGAGAAAGCTGTCAACATGTTGATGCCGCTGCTGTTCCTGCTTTTGGTTGTCATGGTGATCTATGCCATGAACAGCGGCAGCTTCGGCCGGGCCGTGAGCTTCATGTTCTCCCCCGATTTCAGCAAACTGAGCACCGCCGGTGTTCTTACCGCTCTGGGCCATGCTGCTTTTACTCTCAGTATCGGGATCGGCGTGCTTATGGCCTACGGCTCCTACCTGCCAAAGAACGTCAATATTGCCAGAACGGCAATGACCATTGCCGTTCTTGATACCAGTGTGGCGCTGCTTGCCGGACTCGCCATCTTTCCCCTGGTGTTTGCCAACGGTCTCGAACCCGGAACTGGCCCCGGCCTGATCTTCGTGACCCTGCCACTGGCGTTCGGTCAGATGAGCGGCGGTGCTCTCTTTGGCACCCTCTTCTTCGCCCTTCTGCTGGTGGCCGCCATTACTTCTGCTATCTCCATGCTGGAGCCGGTAGTGGAGTGGCTGGAAGAACACAAAGGGGTCAGCCGGGCAAAGAGTGCACTTGGTGGCGGGCTGGCGATCTGGTTTATCGGAATCGGTACGGTGCTGTCGTTCAACGTATGGGAAGATTTACATCCATTGGGCTTCATCACGTTGTTTGAGGGCAAAACGGTGTTTGACCTGCTCGACTTCCTTGTCTCCAATCTGATGATGCCCCTGGGCGGACTCACGATTGCACTGTTCGCAGGTTGGGCCATGAAGCGGCAAGGACTGGCAGCGGATATCGGCCTGCAAGGCGGAGCCTACAGGGCCTTTATGCTGGTGCTCCGGTATCTGACGCCCGCTGGCATCACGGTGGTGTTCCTTTACAATCTCATCTGACGACCCCACAAAAGGTTCACAGAGGGTGAACCACCAAAGCCCCGCTCCCGTGCGGGGCTTTTTCGAGGCCGTTTTCACAGAGCCGGGAAAACATTACATGCCCAGGTACGCCTCACGCACCTTCTCGTTGCTGAGCAGTTCCTGGCCGGTTCCCTCAATCACCACCTTTCCGGTCTCCAATACATAGCCACGGTCGGCCAGTGCCAATGCCTGAGACGCATTTTGTTCAACCAGGAAAATGGTAATGCCCTCCTCCTTGAGCTCTTTAACGATGTTGAAAATCTCTTCGATGATCAACGGTGCAAGGCCCATGCTGGGCTCGTCGAGAAGCAGCAGTCTTGGCTTGGCCATCAGTGCCCGCCCCATGGCAAGCATCTGTTGTTGGCCACCGGAAAGCTCACCAGCCAGGTTATGGCGTTTCTGGCGAAGGATGGGGAACTTGGTGTACATGCGCTCCAGGTCGTCCATTACCTCGGGGGTTTTTCCACGGGTATAGGCTCCCAGAAGAAGGTTGTCATGGACACTGAGGTCCTTGAAAACCTGCCGGCCCTCAGGCACCTGCACGATGCCATCAGCCACCCGCTGGTCCGCTGCGATCTTCGCGAGGTCCTTGCCTTCAAAGGAAACTGTGCCCCGATCAGTAGGCTGCAGCCCGGAGATAGTCATCAGGAGGGTTGATTTGCCGGCACCATTGGCACCGACAAGCGATACGATCTCACCACTATTGATGTGGATATCCACATCATGCAGCACTTCGATCTGGCCATAAGATGTTACCAGCCCTCGGATAGACAGCATCTCCTGACTGGCCTGCTCACTGCTTGGCTGGGCAGGCGCCATTTCAGTGTGTTGCTCGCTCATGTGAAATGTCTCCTTGCTCAGCCACCCAGGTAAGCGGCAATAACGTCCGGGTTCTGACGGACTTCTTCGGGGGCACCCTCGGCCAGAACGCGACCATAGTTCAGCACCAGCAACCGGTCGGATATCCCCATCACCAGTTTCATATCGTGCTCAACCAACATCACGGTTATGCCCTGGTCCGCAATTTTCCGGATCAACGCCTCCAGCGCCGAGGTTTCCGTGGCATTCAGGCCCGCCGCCGGCTCATCCAGAAGAATCACCTTTGGTTCGGCTGCCAGGGCCCGTGCAATTTCGAGCCGCTTGAGCGCGCCGTAGGACATGGCGGAGGCTTCCGTATCCAGGTAATCACCGCAGCCAACGTATTCCATAAGATCAGCGGCGCGTTTACGAGCAGCAGTCTCGTTGTTACGCAGAGACGGCAACCGGAACAACGTGGTAAACAGGCTGTTCCTGAGCTGAAGATGCCGGCCCAGCATCACGTTCTCGATGGCGGTCATATTCATGCAGATCTGCATCTGCTGAAAGGTCCGGCACATGCCCCGCTCCGCAAGCTGGTTCGGCTCGAGCTTCGCGGTACTTTCACCGTTGAGCAGGATCTCACCTCTTGTGGGGGTGTAGAGGCCGGTGATCAGGTTGAACAGCGTGGTCTTACCGGCGCCGTTCGGACCAATGACAGAATAGACCTGTCCGGCCTCTACGGCGAAACTGACCCCTTCAACTGCATGCACACCACCAAAGGCCTTGTCCAACCCTTTCACTTCAACCAGAGCTGTCATGCCTCACCTCCCGCTTTTTTGCGCATTCTTTTGGAAACAGCAGCGGTCAGGGTCGGAAGTAGCCCTTTGGGCATAAATATCATAGTCAGCATCAGGATCAGGCCGAACATGACGGTTTCGAGCTCCTGGAAGTCCGCCAGAACCTGGGGCAACAGTTTCAACACCACGGCGCCCAGAATCACGCCGAATGTGGAGCCCATACCGCCAAGGACAACCATGGTGATAAAGAGAATAGAGAATTCGAAGCTGGCTACGGCCGGAGTGATAAAGCCCTGGAAGTGAGCGTAAAGCCCTCCCATCACACTTGCATAGATGGCGGAAATTACAAACACAAGGCTTTTGTACTTTGCCGTATCGACTCCCACTACGCTGGCAGCCACTTCCGAGCCGTGCACGGAGCGCAAGGCTCTTCCGATCGGCGATTCAATGAGATTCAGGGCAAACCAGACAGCCACCAGAAGAACCACGCTGGCCAGGATATACCATGCCTGAACGCCAGAAATCTCGATACCAAACAATGAATATCGACCAAACGTACTTAGCTCCCAGCCGAACAGATCCAGAGCAGGAACCGGCATTCCGTCCGGGCCGCCGGTAATGGCACGTTCGTTGTTCAGAATGATGGCAATAATGAAGCCCACTGCGAGGGTTGCCATAGACAGGTAATGCCCTTTCAGGCGCAGAATCGGGCGCCCGACCAGCCAGGCAATAGTGCCGACTACGATGGCCCCTACCACCAGCGCGGGCAATGAAGACCAGCCGTAAGTCCCGGTTGCAATGCCCGTGAAGTAAGCACCGAGGCCAAAAAACCCGGCATGACCGAGACTGATCTGGCCGGCAAAGCCCACCAACAGGTTCAGACCGACAACCGTAGCGGCGATAATGGCCATCTGGATGGCCAGTTCATAGTGAAACGGGTTGCCCAGAAAAGCCGGAAGAATAATCAGAATTAGTGCGAGGATCACCAGACCCCGCAGGCGCGACTGCATAAACCGGTTCAACATCAGACGCGCTCCACTACTTTGGCACCGAACAATCCTCGGGGCATAAAGAAAAGCACCAGCAGAATCATGGAAAACGCTACGGCGTCCTTGTAATCAGACGAGATGTAACCGGCCGCCATGGCTTCAACAATACCGAGCGCAAGGCCACCGACAACAGCACCGACACCGCTGCCGAGACCGCCGATAGCCGCAGCAACAAAGCCTTTCAGGCCGAGAATGATGCCGATGTCATAGGACGTGAAGGTAATCGGGGCAACCACAATGCCAGCCACCGAGCCCAGCAGGGCAGACACCATAAACGCCAGCATGAGCACCATCTGGGTACGGATCCCCACCAGGCGCGCCGCCTCCTTGTTCATGGATGTCGCAAGAATCGCTTTACCGATCAAGGTCTTGGTAAAGAACAACACCAGAGCCACCACCATGACCGCGCCAATACCAAGAACCCACAGGCTTTGGCTGTTCAGCACTGCGCCAAAGACCTGGATAGGCTGGTCCGTGCTGAAATTCTGCATCACGTGGTACTCCTTGCCCCAGACAACCTGAGCAATGCCCCGAATGAAAATGGATGCACCGATGGTGATGATAATCAGAGTTACTACATCGGCCTGTTTGGCCGGTGCGATGGCGAAGCGCTGAAGGGCAATACCCAGCACACCTGCCAGAATGACCGCCAGCACAACTGCAATCACCATGGGCACTCCCATGGCTGTCAGGGAAACGGTCGCCATACCGCCAATCATCAAGAACTCGCCCTGGGCAAAATTGATGACGTGGCTGGCGTTATAAATCAGGGTAAAACCGAGGGCTATCAGGGCGTAAGTCGCACCGATAGTAATCCCGGTGAACAGGTACTGTAAGAATTCTGCGAGCATAGCGGTGGTTC
>PBRG01000147.1 GCA_002726615.1 Marinobacter sp. | reverse complement strand
TAAGGGATGACTTTTGAGGTTGTAGTTCTTACGAACTTTCCTTGTTTCATTCGTCATTTGAGGGCCGGTTTTCCGGCCCTTTTTTTATGCCCGGCTTTAGCCATAGCGTTCTTATCAATCCTTTGAGAAGATTGCAGCATTGACCAGAACAATGCTGAAGCACCTGAAAGGACGCCCCATGACCCAGCACCTGCTCGCCATCGATCAGGGGACCACGAGTTCCCGCGCGATCATTTTCAATGCCTCCGGCCAAGCCATCGCTACGGCGCAACAGGAATTTCACCAGTACTTTCCAAGAGATGGCCAGGTGGAACACGAAGCTGGGGAAATCTGGAAAAGTACATTGGCAGTGTGCCGGGAAGTGCTTGAATCGTCAGGGCTGGATGCTTCAACCCTGGCGGGTATCGGCATTACCAACCAGCGGGAAACCACGGTGATCTGGGACCGGAAAACCGGAGAACCTATTCACCGCGCGATTGTCTGGCAGGACCGGCGCACGGCGTCTGTCTGCACCAAACTCAAATCCGACGGTCATGAAGGTACGGTGGTTGAACGCACCGGCCTCTTGATTGACCCGTATTTCTCCGCCACCAAGATTGCCTGGATACTCGATCATGTCGACGGTGCCCGCCAGAGGGCGGAAGCCGGCGAGCTTGCCTTCGGTACTGTGGACTGCTGGTTGCTGTGGAATCTGACCGACGGGCGCTCCCACAAGACCGATGCCACCAACGCCTCGCGCACGGCGTTATTCAATATCCATAATCAGCAATGGGACGACGAGTTGCTGGCGCTCTTCCGGGTTCCTCGGGCGCTGTTGCCGGAGGTGCTCGATTCCGCAGCCGACTTCGGTACCACCGACAAGCAGTGGCTGGGAGCCCCGGTACAGATTGCCGGCATCGCGGGCGACCAGCACGCAGCGCTGATCGGACAGGCCTGTTTCGAGCCCGGTATGGCGAAAAGCACTTATGGCACCGGTTGTTTCCTGATGCTGAATACCGGCGAAAAGGCGCTACGTTCCGAAAACCGGTTGCTGACAACCATGGCTTATCGTTTGAATGGCAAACCGTGCTACGCCATGGAAGGCAGCATCTTTGTTGCCGGCGCCGCCATGCAATGGCTCAGGGATGGATTGAAACTTATCAGCCACGCCAGTGAATCGTCTGGTTACGCGTCGAAGGTGGGTGCGGACAACCCTGTGTATCTGGTGCCGGCCTTTACCGGCCTGGGTGCGCCACACTGGGATCCCCATGCCCGCGGGGCGATTCTCGGCCTTACCCGGGACACCGGAATCGGCGAGATCGTCACCGCCGGCCTGCAATCCGTGTGCTATCAGACCAAAGACCTGATCCGTGCCATCCAGAACGATGGTGCGTCCCTGCAGGCACTGCGGGTGGATGGTGGCATGGTGGTCAACGACTGGGTGATGCAGTTTCTGGCGGATATCCTCAATGTGCCGGTGGACCGCCCACGAGTGACGGAGACCACGGCACTGGGTGCTGCCTATCTGGCTGGTTTGCAGACCGGTGTTTACCAGGGGCTTGACGAGATAGCGCAACTTTGGGAACGGGAGTATCGCTTCGAGCCCGCCATGAAGCCGGCATTGCGGGAAACCTTGTATGCCGGCTGGCTGGACTCCGTGGAACGGGTTTGTAACAACTGAGGTTCTGGCTCTCAGGTTCTCTCGAAGGCGATCAGATGGTCCGCCTCCACCCGGACTGGCACGTGTTCGCCCAGGTGAAAGTCCAGATGGCTCCGGAACAGGGCCTCGAACTCGGTATCTTCCGAGCAGCGAAAGCGATAGAGCGTCGAGGTCCCGGCAAAGGTCTTTTCCACCACCTTTGGCTTAAGCTCAGAGCTGGCATCGTAGACGATGTCGTCCGGCCGGATCAGTACGTCGACCAGTGTTCCGGGTTGCCAGGTGTAGGCGCGGTTGCCGCGGATGACCCCCAGCTCGGACTCAATCGTGTCCGGCCCCAGCGCTTTTCCCGGAACGAAGCCTCCCTGGCCTACGAAGCCCGCAACAAAGCGATTCGCGGGTTCGTGGTAGAGGTTGTACGGCACGTCCCATTGCTGTATCCCACCGTCTTTCAGAACCGCCACCTGGTCACACATGGCGAAGGCTTCCTGTTGATCGTGAGTGACCAGGATGGCACTGATGCCAAGTGTCTTGAGGATTTCCCGCACATCCAGACTGAGTCGGCGGCGCAGGTCTGCGTCGAGATTCGAGAACGGTTCGTCCAGCAGTATCAACGTGGGTTCCGGTGCCAGGGCACGGGCAAGCGCCACCCTTTGTTGTTGCCCTCCCGACAGCTCATGGGGGTAGTTTTCGGCCAGATCCTGCAGATGAACCACCTTGAGCAACTCGGTGACTTTCTGATGTTTTTCCTCGCGATCCTCTCTACGCAAGCCGAAGCCGACGTTTTCGGCAATTGTCAGGTGTGGGAACAGGGCGTAATCCTGAAACACCATGCCGATCCGGCGCTTCTCGGGGGCGAGAGTGCGGCCGGGCAGGCTGATGGAGCTGGACTGCAGGCAGATTTCACCGGTATTGATGGGGAGAAATCCCGCCAGTGCCCGCAGGATGGTGCTTTTTCCGCACCCACTGGGACCCAGCAGGCAGCCGATATCGCCGTGGCTGAGGGCAAAGTTGACGTTTCTGACCACTGAGCCATCGCCATACCCGCAGGACAGGTTGTTTACTTCCAGCAGCCAGTCAGCAGGCTGAACCAGGCTATCGGTCATTCGGTCAGTCCAGTCGATTGAGGATCAGGAATTCCAGCAGCGCTTTCTGGGCGTGTAAGCGGTTTTCGGCTTCGTCCCAGACCACCGAGCGCGGGTGCTCCATCATGTCCGCGGATATCTCCTCGCCACGGTGCGCCGGCAGGCAGTGCATGAAGAGGGCGTCCTTGTCCGCCATCTTCATCAGCGAGGGATTGATCTGGTAGTTCTGGAAGGCTCTTTGACGGGCTTTCTGTTCATCTTCCTGCCCCATGGAAGCCCAGACATCCGTGACCAGGAGATCGGCGCCCCTGGCGGCTTCAGCCGGATCATGAACCACTGACACCCGATCCTGGTGGGCTTTCAGCAGTTCACTGTCAGGTTCGTAACCTTCCGGGCAGGCAACGCGCAGGTTAAAGCCGAACTGGCTGGCTGCATTGATGTAGGACTGGCACATGTTGTTGCCATCGCCAACCCAGGCCACGGTGCCGCCGCGAATGCTGCCGCGATGTTCCCGGTACGTCTGCATGTCGGCCAGCAGTTGGCAAGGATGGAAATCATCGGTCAGAGCGTTGATGACGGGCACCCTGGACGCCGCTGCAAATGCGTCGACCGTATCGTGAGAAAACGTCCGGATCATGACAGCGTCCACCATGCTGGAAATCACGATGGCAGAGTCTTCAATGGGCTCCCCGCGCCCGAGCTGGGTGTCGCGGGGAGAGAGAAACAGCGCGGCGCCACCGAGCTGGGTCATACCCGCCTCGAAGGAGACTCGGGTGCGGGTGGACGATTTCTCGAAGATCATTGCCAGGACACGATTTTTCAGAGTTTCGCGCACGGCGCCCTGGCGCCAATCGTTGCGGAGTCTAGTGCCGTGGTCGACCAGACTTTCTAGCTCGTCGGAGCTTAAGTCATTGAGTGTGAGAAAATGTCTTACTGCCATGGGATGGCCCTTAATTAATCGATAACCCTATCCAGCAGATCCGGATCCATTCGTGGTTACAACCGGCCCGTGGTGATCATTGTCCTGAAACGGCAATACGCCAGCACGCGGTGAGAGCCGCACTGGCGGGAAATACGGAAACGGAGGTTGCCTGAAAGGCAGGGGCCCAAGTCTAGCCCGTCAGGGGGCTGAAGACAACGCCAGGACATGCGCGGGTATCAGGTGGTGTTTGGTGAGCGTCACGGGACGTGTACAATAGTGTCAGGCATGTCGCAACCGGGCGACCCCGTTTCCAATGAGAGGTGAGAGTTCATGGACATTAACGAAACCATCAAGAGCCAGCTTGAGGAAAACGCCATTATCCTCTATATGAAAGGCACTCCACAGGCTCCGCAGTGCGGTTTCTCAGCGAAGACCGTCCAGGCGCTGATGGCATGTGGCGAGCGGTTCGCATTCGTGAACATTCTTGATAATCAGGAATTGCGTGAAGGCCTGAAGGTCTATTCAAGCTGGCCAACCTACCCGCAGCTTTATATCAGCGGTGAGCTGGTGGGCGGCTGCGACATCATTCTTGAAATGTCGGAAAGTGGTGAACTGGCCGAGCAGGTCAAGGCCGCTGCGAAACAGGCAGAAGCCTGAATTAACCGCGTTTAAAGTCGTTCCGGGGCGAAAATGAGTTCGACCCGGAATTGCTTCCTTCCTGAGTATTCTTCCGGTGGTTCTGGATAGGGGCTGGCTAGCAAGGCTGCCTGGTAAATCGCTCGATCTATTTCGTTGAAACCTGTTGATCTGGTGACTTTCGCATTGGTGAGTGCACCGCTTGGCAGTAATTTCAGCTCGATTTGACTGGTCACCGGCTTTGTAACGCTGCGGCTTGAAGGAACCGGTCGTTTGCCGAGTTCCTTACCAATGTGTACGGCCAGGCTTGTTGTATAGGGATCCACATCTCGTGGGGACGAGGTAATCCGAGTGATCCTTTCCGGCGAGTTTTCCACTGGCTGCTTCGGGTTACCTGCGGTAGTGGCGCCTGAGTTCCGCGAGGGCGTTGTCTGTGCTTCAGGTTGGGGCTCCACCACGGCTGTTGGCGGTGGTGGTGTCGAATTTTCGGTTTGTTCCCTTTTTCGGGGCTGACTGGCGTCGATTTGAGGCGATTCCACAGCAACGGACTCGCGCTGGTTACTGCTGGGCGATGTCGCGTTGGCGGCGGATTCCGGCAAAGGAATATCGCCAGGGCGGACCAGCTCCACCTTCACGGTCTGACGATGGCTTTCCAGGTTTGGACTTGCAAAGGGAAGGGCGGCCATTACCAGGGTATGGAGCAGCAGGGCAACCGATATCGCCAGGGTGATCCGGTATTTGTCCGGAAGGCCGGTAACACTGCCGTACTCCAGCATTGACGCTCAGGTGCTCCCGGTGCCTATCCCGCTTTGCTCCGCAAACTACCCACAACGGCATCCAAAGCCCGGTCAATCAGTGCTCCCTGTTCAAGGACGGTCAGGCGTCCACGCCGCATTTCGTGGGCCAGGTCAGTGCGGGTTTTCTCGATCACCTTGAGCCCCATGCGGTTCACGAACACAAAGCAGTCCGCTTCCTCAATAATGGCGGACAGTTTGCAGCGGAAGCTCGCCCCGTTGACCAGGTTGAATTCCACCCAATTGCCGATTTCAATGGCATCAATCTGTGCCACGTATTCGGCGATGGCGGCATCCTCGAGCTCCTGTTGACGCTCGATGGCGGTCTGGTGTGTGGGTATGTCTTCTTCGGGTTCCGGCTCGGAAGAGTCTTCCATGGCCTCGGCCAGCGCGTTGGCCCGGAAAGCTTCCGTTAACTCGTGCTTGAGGTCCGCCATCATCTCATCCAGTTTGGATGAGTTGTAGGAAACCTCCTCGAGCCCTGCCCGTAGTGACTTCAACAGGCCGGGAACCACGCGAACCCATTGGTCACGATCTTCGTCTTCCTGATGTGGGTGCAAGCACCAGATCAGGTCGTCAACGACGCGGACCGTCTGCAACCAGCGGTGTTCCACGTCGTCCCTCAGGTAGGCCAGAAACATCACCCGGCTCCAGCCGTTGATCAGGATGTTCCGTACCGGTTCCTGGAGTTTGTAACGAGCCAGCTTTTTCTGTAGCAGCTGATCAACGGTTTCCTGAGCCTTCTGCGACTTGATGCGGCCGCGTTCGGATTCCCTGGTGCGCTGCTCCACCAGGGAGGACTTGCGGTTTTCCCTCGCCAGAAACTGCTCGAATTCCTCGCCCAGGGTTTCAAAGAGTGCTACGTCACCATCGAATTCGTTCAGGATACGAACGACAATGGCGTGGATCTGTTCGTATAGCTTGTCGCGGGTTTTCTCGTCACTCTCGCTCCAGCCGATGCCGGCCCGTGCCAGGGAGTTCAACAGGCGGCGGGCGGGGTGAGTTGCTTTACTGAAGAATGATTTGTCCTTGATAACCACCTTGAGGATGGGAATCTGCAATCGGCTGATCAGGACCTGCACAGGTGCCGACAGGTTGTAATCGTCGAGAATGAATTCAAACAGCATGGATACGAGGTTGATCAGGTCCTCGTCCATTTCCGCCAGAGCCGGCTTTTTGCCATCGCTGGTCGTTCCTGCCTGTGCCAGCAACTGTTGGACAACCTGATGCAGGTCAACCATTACCGGCTCGCCGGCACTCAGGTTGCCGCTGATCTGTTCACCAGAGGGGTGCTGGGGAAGTGAGCTGAGCAGGCTTGCCAGTTCCGCTCCCCCAACGACATGAATGTTGGGGTCGGATGCCCGCGGCGGAATGCCTGCGTTGGCGCGCTGGAGAGCCAGCATCTGCCGGATCTGGTCGAACATGGCACCTTCATGGTGCCCTTGCTGACTTTCTGCGGCAGCGGGTTCCGTCGTCGCTCGGGCGTTTCCGCCTGTTTCGTCAGCGTGAGTGCCTGATGCTGTCTTGCTCTGCTGTTTACCAGCCTTGCCGTGGTAGCGGAAATTTGGAATTACGCCGGCCTGGATGAGAATTCGGTTGGCTTCGTCCAGCAACATGCCAAGGTTGGAAACAACGTAACGATCAAATTGCTTGAGCAGGATCAGGCGTTCGCGAATCTGGATTTCCAGGGCCTGGATGGCTTCCACAAAGGCACCGCAAAGATGCTCAGGCGCCATGGGATTGACCGGTGCTTCGTCACTGGCCCCCGAGTAGACCACGCTGAAGCGTGTCTGCAGTTGTAACAGAGGGCCCTGAAAGTGCACCCTGGACTTGGTGATCATGGCATTCAGGGCAACCTGCTCTTCCAGGTCATCATCACCAACCAGCGATAGACTGTCTGGGTTGGCCTGGCTGGCAAGGCTTTCATCGGCCGCCACGCTGCCGCTTTGGGGAGGACTGGCAAACAGTTGTGCAACCGCATTCTGGAAATGGCGCTCTACACCCTTCCGCTTGATGCGAATTTCGCGCATAGCCTCAAAATAGCGGTTCTGCTCGTTGTTGCTCCTGGCATTGTTTGCCAGTTCGAACAACGAGTCATCAACTGCGTCAAATGCACCCTGCAACAAATCTCCCAGCCCAGCAACGACAGTGTCGCGGATGCGGACCACCTGCGCAGGTACGGGATTTGAACTCCCTGCCTCCCGGTGCTCGCGGAGATAATGTATGCCGGACTGCTTATTCATGGCCGACTCCTTTGTACGCCTCAACCGGATACATGACCGAGCTTACAGCTGTATTTTTTCTTTATACGTTAAATCTACCGCATTTTAACACACGGTAACATGACCAAGTGCTAACAAAACCCGCGAATGTTCCCGAGCACCCCCAGGAGCGGTGGATAATAATCCGTCCGGCATGTCTTTACTAATTTTCGCGTGACCCCAGTCTTGGATGGAACCGCATTTCGGTCAAGAGAAAGGTTAAATTTTGATCTTTCTAAATGGTCAGGTGTTATAGCCAGATGATCTAACCCGCAGCGCGCTTTTTCTTTTTTTTCGGATGAACGATCGCAGCCTTGACCACGTTGTCCTTGATCTGGAGGACCTCAACACGATGTCCGCCCACCTTCAGGCACACGTTGGTGTCCGGGATGTTTTCCAGAGTTTCGGTGATGAGGCCGTTGAGTGTTTTGGGGCCATCAATGGGCAGTTTCCAGCCAAGGGTCTTGTTAATGGTTCGAACAGCGGACGTACCGTCGATGATGTAGGTGCCATCATCCTGGGGGATAATGTCGGGGCTGGTAGCGGCGTAATCGGTGGTGAATTCCCCAACGATTTCCTCAAGGATGTCTTCCAGTGTCGCCAGACCGAGCACCTCTCCGTACTCGTCAACAACGATGCCGAAGCGTCGTTTCTCCTTCTGGAAGTTGATCAGTTGGGTATTGAGGGGCGTGCTTTCCGGAATGAAATAGGGTTCACGGCACAGCTGCATCAGCATAGCCTTGTTGATTTCATCGTGAAGCAGGAGTTTTGACGCATTGCGTAAGTGAAGTACGCCCTGAATGTTGTTGATGTCGCCCTTGAACACCGGCAGACGAGTATGCTGGCTGCTTCGTAGCTGACGCAGGATAGTGTCCAGGTCATCATCCAGGTCGATGCCGACCACCTCGTTACGTGGCACCATGATGTCGTTTACGGTCACTTTTTCAAGGTCCAGGATGCTGACCAGCATGTCCTTGTGTTTGGCTGGGATCAGTGCGCCTGCCTCATTTACAAGGGTTCTCAGCTCTTCGCGGCTGAGGTGTTCGTTGGCGGCATCGTCGGCGGACACGCCGATGATTTTCAGGATGGCGCCGGTAAACAGATTGACCGCCCAAACCACCGGATAGAGTAATTTGAGTAGCGGCCCGAGTACGTGGCTGGCTGGAAAGGCAATCTTTTCGGGAAACAGCGCAGCGAGGGTTTTGGGTGTGACTTCGGCAAAGATCAGTATAACGATGGTCAACAGAACGGTGGCGATGGCAATCCCGGCGTCACCCCATATACGGATGGCAATTACCGTGGCGATGGCTGAGGCAAAGATGTTGACGAAGTTGTTGCCAATCAGGATGACGCCGATCAGCTGATCGGTGCGATTGAGGAGAGACTGGGCTCTCCGGGCGCCTCTATGGCCGGTCTTGGCCATGTGCTTCAGCCGGTACCGGTTCAGTGACATCATCCCGGTTTCAGAGCTGGAGAAGAAGGCGGAAAGCAGGATAAGCCCTGCCAGGATGATGAACAGCGCAGTAAGCGATGTTTCGTTCAAGACTGAGTGTCCTTATGTTGCCGACAAGTTGGGAAAATAGGTGGTTGAAAGTCGGGGTGTCAAGTTGGTGTCTGTCCCGGGGGAATTCATGGTAGCGTCAGCCGCCCCGGTGAAAAATCAGTTCCAGCACGAACTTGCTTCCATAGAAGGCGAGCATTAACAGGGCGCACCCTGCCAGTGTCCAGCGGCTGGCGGTAATGCCGCGCCAGCCTTTCGTGTAGCGTCCGATCAGCAGTGCGATGAAGACGATGAGTGACAGCAGCGAGAACAGTGTTTTGTGGGCCAGGTCCTGAGCGAACAGGTCGTCGATGAACAGGGCGCCGGTCACGATGGCCAGAATCAGCATGACCACGCCTGCCCACACCAACTCGAACAGCAATGACTCCATGGTCTGTAGCGGTGGCAGGTTGCGGATAAGGATGCTGTTATAGTTCTGTTTGAGCTGGCGATTCTGCAGGTAGAGCAGTACCGCCTGAATGGCGGCCAGCGTAAACAGGCTGTAGGCTGTCACCGACAATGCGATATGGGAGAGCATGCCGTAGCTGTCTTCCGGCACCAGTCGGGAAGGGGAGTGTGTGATCAGGCCCATAATGATTGTCAGTGCGGCCAGCGGGTAAACACCGAGGAAAAGGCTTTGTACCGGTTTTCGAAGGTTGAGGGCAAGCAGCAAAAAAGCAATCAGCCAGGAAATAAGGACGGAACTCTGGAAGAAACCGAAATCGAAACCGCCTTCACGGTGGATGGTCTGGGCAATCAACAGACCATGTGCTGTCAGGGCCAACAAGCCAATAAGGGTGGTGATGGCGATGCTGGTGTGTACCCGTCCGCGGAAGCTGAGTGCCTGCAGGGCGGTACCTACGCTGTAAAGCAATAACGAAGTGACCGCGAGGATCAGCGTTCCCATGACGTCCTTTTTATAACCACTTTCTGACTCGAGATCGGCGGGGTTCCACACCGATTTGACCGGGCTGGTCGTTTCAGGGCGATAGTCTGGTTATAATGTCGCGATTATGCAACAGGAATCAAGGAGCCTGATCGGGTTCCGGTGTTTCATGCAACCAATTTATCCGGGTACGGAAGAGCAACATGTTTGAAAACCTCCAGGACCGACTTTCCGGCAGTCTGCGCAAGATATCTGGGCAGGCGCGGCTGACCGACGACAATATAAAGGAAACGCTGCGTGAAGTGCGCATGGCGCTGTTGGAGGCGGACGTTGCCCTGCCTGTGGTCAAGGCATTCATTGAGGGCGTGCGTCAGCGAGCAGTCGGGCAGGAGGTTCAGCGCAGCCTGAGTCCTGGCCAGGTATTTGTGAAGGTTGTCCAGCAGGAGCTGGAGCGCGTTATGGGGGATGGCAACGAATCCCTCAATCTGGCAGTACAGCCACCGGCAGTAATTATGATGGCCGGTTTGCAGGGCGCCGGTAAGACCACCACGGTGGCCAAGCTGTCCCGCTTCCTCAAGGAAAGGCAGAAAAAGTCTGTTCTGGTAGTAAGCGCCGACGTGTATCGCCCCGCGGCCATTCGTCAGCTGGAAACGCTGGCTGGTGAAGTGGGTGTGGAGTTCTTCCCGAGCTCTGAGGACCAGGATCCGGTTGATATCGCCAACGGCGCCATGGATGCAGCCCGCAAGAAGCATATCGATGTGGTGATCCTGGATACCGCCGGCCGCCTGCACGTTGATGAGCAGATGATGGGCGAGATCGGTCGCCTCCATAAAGCGGTCAATCCGGTTGAAACCCTGTTTGTGGTCGACGCCATGACGGGGCAGGATGCCGCCAACACGGCCAAGGCCTTTAACGATGCCCTGCCGCTGACCGGCGTTGTCTTGACCAAGACCGATGGCGACGCCCGTGGTGGTGCCGCGCTGTCTGTGCGTCACATTACCGGCAAGCCGATCAAGTTCCTGGGTGTGGGTGAGAAGTCCGATGCTTTGGAGCCGTTCCACCCTGACAGGGTGGCGTCCCGGATTCTGGGTATGGGGGATGTTCTCTCTCTTATAGAGGAAGCTGAGCGCAAGATTGATCAGAAGAAAGCCCAGAAACTGACAAAGAAGATCAAGAAAGGTAAGAGCTTTGATCTTGAAGACTTCCGTGATCAGCTTCAGCAAATGAAGAGCATGGGCGGTATCGGCGGTCTGATGGATAAACTGCCCGGCATGGGGCAGATGGCACAGATGGCCCAGCAACAGGTCAATGACAAGTCCATGGGGCAGATGGAGGCCATCATCTGCTCGATGACGGCTAAAGAGCGTCGCTACCCGGATGTAATCAACAACTCTCGCAAGCGCCGCATTGCGACGGGGTCAGGCACGCAAATCCAGGATGTAAACCGTTTGCTGAAGCAGCACAAGCAAATGCAGAAAATGATGAAGAAATTCGGTAAGAAGGGCGGAATGGCTAACATGATGCGTGGTCTAGGCGGTATGATGCCGCCGGGTGGCGCAGGCGGTGGTATGCCCCCGCGTGGGCGTATGTAGAAACCGGGATGTTTTCCCTGTTTTCTTTGGCGTTCATTTAGCATAGAATAGCGCCCCTTTCGAGTATGGGTCTTCGCGCCAGCCAGTGTTTTCTGAAGCTTGGCGGGTGTGAATCGTACAAAGTTCGTACAACAGAACAGGATATTGGTCGAAATGGTAATAATCCGTTTGGCTCGTGGTGGCTCCAAGAAGCGCCCGTTCTACCATCTGACAGTGACAGACAGCCGCAAATCCCGTGACGGTCGTTTTATCGAGCGCGTCGGTTTCTTCAACCCGGTTGCCCGTGGCCAGGAAGAGCGTCTGCGTATTGATCGTGATCGTATCGATCATTGGCTGGGTCAAGGCGCCCAGACCAGCGAGCGCGTTGCACAGCTGCTGAAAGGCGCTGCGGCAGAGTAATTGAAAGAACGTTTCACCACCGGGGTTAGGGTATGGCTCAACACTCGCAGGAAACTGTGATTGGTCAGGTTACCTCGGTGTTTGGGGTTAAAGGGTGGCTTAAAGTCTATTCCTACACTGACCCCAAGGACGGAATACTGAACTACCGGGACTGGACCTTGGTCCACAACGGCAAGCGTATCCCGGCCAAGCTTGAGGAAGGTCGCCGGCAAGGCCAGGGGATCGTCGTCAGGTTAAAAGGTATTGATGATCGTGAAGTGGCCCGCAGTTACTGTGGTGCCGACGTTATTGTGTCTACCGAGGAATTGCCGCAGCTTCCCGAAGGGGAGTACTACTGGCATCAACTGGAAGGCCTTGACGTTTTCACGACAGAAGATGAGTGCCTGGGAAAGGTGCATCATCTGATAGAAACAGGCTCCAACGACGTCCTGGTGGTGCGGGCAACCGACGCCTCCATTGACCAGCGCGAGCGGCTGATTCCCTATCTTCCGGACCAGGTAATCCGGAGTGTGGATCTGGCCGGGTCGCGTTTGGTGGCCGATTGGGATCCGGAGTTCTGACGGGTGTGGATTGGTGCAGTCAGTCTGTTCCCGGAAATGTACGCTGCGGTGACGGATTATGGGATTACCGGAAGAGCCGTTCGTGATGGTCTGTTGACGTTCACGGCCTGGAATCCTCGGGAATTCACTCATGATCGTCATCGTACAGTAGACGACCGGCCCTACGGTGGTGGCCCCGGTATGCTGATGAAAATTCAGCCATTGCGGGATGCCATTCATGCGGCGAGAGAGTCTGCTCCCGGACGCGCTTGCGTGGTTTATCTGTCTCCTCAGGGAGAACCGATGAATCAGGGCGTGGTTGAATCGTTGGCAGCGGAAGAGAACCTTATTCTCGTCGCCGGGCGATATGAGGGTGTCGATGAGCGCCTGATATCGGCGGAGGTCGATCGGGAGGTGTCACTGGGAGATTTCGTACTGTCCGGTGGCGAATTGGCGGCCATGGCTGTCATTGATGCGGTTACACGCCTCATCCCCGGAGCGCTGGGTCATGCGCAGTCGGCAGAGCAGGATTCCTTTGCTGACGGTTTGCTGGATTGTCCGCACTACACCCGGCCGGAGGTTTACGAAGGTCAGGCTGTGCCGGATGTATTGTTAGGCGGTCACCATGATCAGATCCGGCGTTGGCGGCTGAAACAGTCGTTGAGGCGAACCCGGGAGCGACGCCCCGACCTGCTGGAGAAGCGGGTATTTACGGACGAAGAGCGTGAGCTGCTGGAAGAGATTTTGAACGAACCGGGTGCCTCTGAATCATCAGGGCATTAAAAGATTGGGTATCAGGAGCACATACGATGAGCGGCAAGAACAACATCATCAGTCAGATTGAATCAGAGCAGATGACCAAGGAAATCCCTGCGTTCGCGCCGGGTGATACCGTGGTTATCCAGGTTCGCGTTACCGAGGGCAACCGTGAGCGTCTTCAGGCGTTCGAAGGCGTTGTGATTGGCAAGCGCAACCGTGGCATGAACTCTTCCTTCACTGTACGGAAAGTTTCTTACGGTGTGGGTGTTGAGCGTACCTTCCAGACCTTCTCCAAACTGATCGACAGCATCAGCGTGAAGCGTCGTGGTGATGTTCGCCAGGCCAAGCTTTACTACCTGCGTGAGCTGTCCGGTAAGGCGGCTCGTATCAAGGAAAAGCTGGGCTGATCAGCACGAGTTGCTGATTACAGTTCGTCAGGAAAAGGCAGCCCAAGGCTGCCTTTTTCGTATCCGGTTACCGGAATCTCCCGTGTCCGTTTCGTTTCGAGAAGGCTGCCATGCCCCGGAAATCCACCTCCAGAGTTGAGCTTCGGTCGCAGGATGAATCGGTTGTTGCGCGCTTTACCGACGCCATCTGGCTTGAAGACGGGTTGGGCGAAAAAACTCGTCAGGCCTACCGGAGTGACCTTGAGCGGTTGGCCGCCTGGTTGCAGGATCAGCCGGGAAAGCCCCTGTTGACGGAGGTAAGCCGTACCGATTTGCTGGGCTGGATATCTCGTGGATTGTCTGATGGCTTCAAGACTTCCACGGCTGCGCGTCGACTTTCCGGTCTGCGTCGTTTCTTCCGCTACCTTTTGCGGGAAGGCGTAATTGCAGAAGACCCTACGCTACGAATAGACAGCCCCCGCCTTCCCCGACGATTGCCAGATTCCCTGTCGGAGGAGGATGTGGAGAATCTGTTGATGGAACCTGACCCCGAGGTGCCTATCGAGCTTCGCGACAAGGCGATGATGGAAATCCTGTACGGCTGCGGTTTGCGGGTTTCGGAGCTTGTGGCGTTAACGGTGGATGAGGTGAACCTGCGCCAGGGGGTGATCCGGATTGTTGGCAAGGGCAACAAGGAACGCCTGGTTCCGCTTGGCGAGGAAGCGGTTGATTGGCTGGTGCGGTACATGAGGGAAGGACGGGGCGAGCTTCTCAAGGGGCGGGCCAGCAATGCCCTGTTTCCGGGTAATCGCCCCGCCGCGATGACCCGGCAGACCTTCTGGCACCGAATAAAGCATTACGCGCTCCGGGCCGGGGTTCACAAGCACCTGTCACCTCATACTCTTCGGCATGCCTTTGCCACGCATCTGTTGAATCATGGCGCTGACTTGCGTGTGGTCCAGATGCTGCTTGGGCATTCGGATTTGTCGACAACCCAGATTTACACCCATGTGGCACGTCAGCGATTGCAATCGCTGCATCAGGCTCACCATCCGCGAGGTTAGGATGTCGTAACATCCAGGGTTAGTCGGCGGGCATGGCGCTTGGTACACTGAACTTTTTGCGGGCAGTGGTGTCGCACAAGTTCGGCGGAACTTGCCGTCTGACGGGCTACAAACCTTCGTGATTCTGGAAAACTGGAAACCAATATGCTGATCAAAAACCTGTTTAAATCCCTGTTGCCACTAGCGCTCGCGGTCCTGGCGGCTGGCGCTCACACTGCTCATGCGGGTGAGGCTGAGGATGCGATTGCCGATAAACTCGCAGCAGCGATTCCGGGATTGAAAATTTCGGATGTTCGCAAGTCTGAGGCTGAGGGTTTGTACGAGGTATACAGCAATAACGGCGATACCATTTTCACTACGGCCGATGGTCAGTACCTCCTGACTGGCGACCTGCTGAAGGTAACCGCGAACGGTATTGCCAACATCTCTGAACAGGGCAGGGCGTCCCAGCGTGCTCAAACCATGGACGAGTTCGGTGATGAGGGGCTGATCAGTTTCCCGGCCAAAGGCACCGAAAAGGCATCTATTGCGGTGTTCACCGATATCGATTGTCCGTACTGTCGCAAGCTGCATGACGAGGTTCCGCGCCTGAACGAATTGGGTATCACGGTCAATTACTATGGCTTTCCCCGTTCCGGGCCCAATACACCCTCTTTTCGAAAATACGTTTCCGTGTGGTGTTCCGACGATCCGCAAGCAGCCATGAACGCGGCCAAACAGGGTCGACCTGTGGATGAGCAGAGCTGTGAGAACCCGGTCAGGGAGCAGTTCGAGTTGGGTGGACGCGTTGGTGTGACAGGCACCCCGGCAATTGTGCTGGAAGACGGTAATATGGTGCGTGGTTACGTGCCGTCTGAAAAACTGGCTGAAGGCCTGGGGCTGCTCTGATAGGCTACTGTTTGCCAGCTTTGTCTGTTCGTCAGGCAGGGCTTATTCGGGCGGCCTTAAACCGTTATACTACTGCGCCCCACAGCAACCCATCGGGAACAGAGGTGAAAGCTTGAAAGACGTCAATGTCGGAATCTGCGGACTGGGAACAGTCGGTGGTGGTACGTTTAACGTACTGACCCGGAACGCCAGCCTGATCACAGGCCGGACAGGTTTCAATCTCCGAATTGCCCGGGTGGCGACACGTACCCCGCGCAACGATATTGATCTGGGAGGTATCCCGTTCAGTACCGACATTTTTGACGTGGTGAATGACCCGTCTGTTGATGTTGTCGTGGAGCTGATTGGCGGTTATGACACCGCGCGGGAACTGGTGCTGGCTGCCATCAGGAACGGCAAGCATGTCGTCACCGCCAACAAAGCACTGATTGCAGTCCATGGCAACGAAATTTTCGAGGCGGCGGCCAAGCAGAATGTCATCGTTTCCTATGAGGCCGGCGTTGCTGGCGGCATCCCAGTCATCAAGGCCGTGCGCGAGGGTATGGCTGCAAATCGTGTTGACTGGATTGCGGGCATAATCAACGGCACCGGTAACTATATCCTTACCGAGATGCGTGCCGGTCGTGAGTTCGCCGAAGTGCTGAAAGAAGCCCAAGATCTGGGCTACGCCGAGGCGGACCCAACGTTCGACGTGGAAGGTATCGACGCCGCCCACAAACTGACCATTCTCGCTTCGGCTGGCTTTGGTGTTCCGCTTCAGTTTGAAAAGGCCTACACCGAGGGGATTTCAGAAATCACCCCCTACGATATCGCTCACGCGGAGATTCTTGGCTATCGCATCAAACATTTGGGAATCGCACGTCGCCGTGATGAAGGCATCGAGTTGCGAGTGCATCCCACGCTGGTTCCCCGCAGTCACCTCATTGCGCAGGTTGATGGCGTGCTGAATGCAGTCCTGGTGGACGGCGATGCCGTCGGCCAGACCATGTATTACGGCCCCGGTGCTGGCGACGAAGCCACGGCATCTGCGGTCATCGCCGATATCATCGACGCTGCCCGTTCCGTGGCCGCCAAGAGCAACCAGCGGGTGCCTTACCTCGGCTTCGAGCCTGCGGCAATGGAAGACCTGCCAGTGCTGCCGATGGAGGATGTCCAGTCCGCCTATTACCTGCGTATACAGGCTCTGGACCGCCCTGGCGTGCTGGCAAAAGTTGCCTCCATTCTCAGTGAGCACGGCATCAATATCGAATCCATCATGCAGAAGGAATCGGAGCTGAAAGATGGCCGTATCCCGGTGATCATCCTGACCCATACGGTTCAGGAGCGGCAGATAAACCGCGCCATTGAAGAACTGGAAGCCTTGAGCGATATCGACGGAAAAGTCGTCCGTATCCGCGCCGAAAACTTTAACTGACAGGAACGCAAGGTGAGATACATCAGTACACGGGGCGAAGCGCCCGCCCTGGGCTTTGAAGACGTCCTGCTAACAGGCCTGGCCACCGACGGTGGCCTGTATGTCCCGGAATCACTACCTCATTTCAGCCTGGAGGAAATCCGTAGCTGGCGTGGGCTTTCCTACAGCGAGCTTGCTTTCAAGGTAATGCACCCCTTTGTCGACGATGCGATTCCGGCGGAGGATTTCCGCAGGATGCTGGACGACACCTACGGCGACGTATTTGCCCATAAAGCGGTGGCGCCCTTGGTTCAGTTGGACACTAATGAGTGGGTCATGGAGCTGTTCCGTGGTCCCACACTGGCGTTCAAGGATTTTGCCCTGCAGCTGTTGGGGCGCCTGTTGGATTACGTGCTGGAGAAGCGCAAGCAGCATGTTGTGATCATGGGGGCAACGTCCGGTGATACCGGCTCCGCTGCCATTGAGGGCTGCCGCCGGTGCGAACATGTGGATATTTTCATCCTGCATCCCCATGAGCGTGTGTCCGAGGTGCAGCGTCGCCAGATGACCACCGTGAAGGGTGATAACATCCACAATATCGCGGTGCGCGGCAACTTTGATGACTGTCAGCGCATGGTGAAGGCGAGTTTTGGTGACCAGTCGTTTCTTGGCGGCCAAACACAGCTTGCGGCGGTGAATTCCATTAACTGGGCTCGTATCATGGCCCAGATCGTCTACTACTTTCATGCGTCCCTGGCGCTTGGCGGACCGGACCGCAGCATGGCGTTCTCGGTACCGACGGGTAACTTCGGCGATATCTTCGCTGGCTACCTGGCCAAAAAAATGGGGCTGCCGATCTCCCAGTTGGTAATCGCCACCAACCGCAACGACATCCTGCATCGCTTTATGAGCGGCAACCGTTACGAACAGCTTCAGCTTGAGCATACCCTGTCACCCAGCATGGATATCATGGTGTCCAGCAATTTCGAACGTCTGCTGTTTGATTTGCACGGACGTGATGGGCTGGCTGTGAAAGAGATGCTGGAGAAAGCGTCCGAAGGGCCGGTCAGTATTGAAGACTACCGCTGGAAGCATGCCCGCAAGTTGTTCGATAGTGACGCAGTGGATGATGAAGGTACCACGGACACCATCCGTGAAGTGTTCGAGCAGAACGAATACCTGCTCGACCCGCATACCGCCATCGGTGTGCGCGCGGCCCGCAACTGTCGTCGTGATCCCGCGGTACCAATGATCACTCTCGGCACTGCCCATCCGGCCAAGTTCCCGGATGCGGTGTTGCGTTCAGGAGCTAAAGCTGAACCTTCGCTGCCAGCGCATATGTCGGACCTGTTCGAACGGGACGAACAATACACTGTTCTGGACAATGATCTGCCGGCTGTGCAGGACTTTATTGCCAAACACTGGAAGAATACCTGATCGGTATGACACCGAAAAAAATCCTGCGTCGCCCTGGTCCGGAAACCACTCCGGACTGGGGTCAGAATCTGCCCCCACTGCTTCGCCGTCTTTACGCCGCCCGTGGCGTGACTTCCGATGATCAGCTCAGCTACACACTGAAACACCTCGCGTCGCCTATGGATCTGAGAGGTGTCGACCGTGCCGTTGCTTTGTTGGCGGAGGCCATCACTGACCAGCAACGGGTGTTGGTGCTGGGAGACTTCGACGCCGACGGTGCCACCAGCACGGCGGTTGCCATGCTGGGGCTGGGGATGCTGGGGCTGAACAATATTGACTTCCGCGTGCCCAGTCGGTTTTCCGACGGTTACGGTTTGACGCCAGGCATTATCCACCGGCTGAGAGATGAGGGTGCGCTGCCGGACCTGCTAGTGACCGTGGACAACGGTATTTCCGCAGTAGAGGGTGTTCGGGCTGCCCGAGAACTGGGCATCCGGGTGGTTGTAACCGATCATCACCTGGCCGGTGAAACCTTGCCCGACGCGGACGCCATCGTGAATCCCAACCAGCCCGGCTGCCCCTTCCTGAGCAAGAACGCAGCAGGCGTGGGTGTGATGTTCTATGTGCTGACGGCCCTTCGAAAGCACCTGCGGGAGCAAGGCCTGTTGCCAGAACCGCAACCTAATCTCGGTAACCTTCTGGACCTTGTGGCGCTCGGCACCGTGGCGGACGTTGTTCCTCTGGACCATAACAACCGCATCTTCGTGGAGCAGGGCCTGCGTCGCATCCGCCAGGGGGAGGCCCGCCCCGGTATTCTGGCGCTGCTGGAAGTGGCAGGCCGAGACCACACTGAAATCAGCTCCACGGACCTTGGTTTTGTGGTTGGCCCAAGACTGAACGCAGCTGGTCGCCTGGACGATATGAGCGTGGGCATTGCCTGTCTGCTGGCGGACAGCCGTGACGAAGCCCAGCGCCTGGCCCGCGAACTGGATACCTTCAACCGCGAGCGGCGTACCATCGAAAAGGACATGAAAACCCAGGCCCAGGACCTGCTGGCGTCCATGTCGCTGGATATTGAGGGCTTACCCTGGGGGCTGGCCCTGTTCGACACCGACTGGCACCAGGGGGTGATTGGCATACTGGCAGCCAGGATTCGCGAACAGACCCACCGCCCGACGATTGCTTTCGCTCCCGACGACAATGGCGAGGACATCAAGGGTTCTGCTCGTTCCATCCCGGGCTTGCATATCCGCGACGTACTGGCCGTCGTTGATGCCAGACACCCGGGTATGATGAAAAAATTCGGCGGCCACGCCATGGCGGCAGGCATGACCCTGTCCCGCGGTGATCTGGACGCGTTCAGTGACGCGTTCGACCGGGCGGTCCGCGATACCTTGCGGGCGGAAGACCTTGAGGCGGCCATCACCACGGATGGCCCTCTGAGCCCGGATGAGCTTCACTTGGAAACCGCCACCCTGTTAAAGCGTGCCGGTCCCTGGGGTCAGCATTTCCCGGAACCCCTGTTTGACGGAAACTTCCGTGTAGTCAGCCAGCGCATTGTCGGCGAAAATCACCTGAAACTGGTGCTCCAGCTTGAAGAGGGCGGCGCCATCATTGACGGCATCGCCTTCAACACCGGGCCGGAAGTGCCCGACTACACCAAGACGGGTGCGCGGGTGGTTTACAAACCTGATGCCAATACCTTTCGTGGGCGTACTAACCTGCAGCTTTTGGTGGATTATCTGGAGCCGCTGGGCTGAGTACGGAGATCCAGGAGCCTGGCTATTGGCGCTTCGGGCTTGGCGGGCTGGCCCCGGGGTGGGGGTATCTTTTCTTTTGAAAAAGAACTCGCTGCGCTCAGACACCTTTTTCTGGCAGAAAAGATACCCCCACCCCAGGTCCGATCTGACTTTGTTCGAATCTCACGCCTGATTCTGGGCGCCAGGCAGGGACGTTGTCCCGGGAGTGTCGAAAACATGGATGTTTTCGTCAAGCGTACATGGATGTATTCACAGCGGCTCCCGGGACAACGTCCCTGCCTGGTGCTTTCCGGAAGTCGCGGTTACCACCGGCTGATTTAAAAACAGATTTCCGGTAGAATCTCGCCTCTGATTTTGAACGCATCCATTTTCTGAGCGTGAGTAAGGATTTCATGGAAATCAATCCCATTGTTACGAAGATAAAAGACCTTCGTGAGCGCACTGAAGCGCTCAGGGGGTATCTTTGACTACGATCAACGTAGTGAAAGACTGACCGAAGTAGAGCGTGAGCTGGAAGTGCCTTCCGTATGGGAAGATCCCGAACGGGCGCAGGCGCTGGGCAAGGAACGCTCCGATCTTGAATTGATTGTACGGACCATCGACAACCTCACCTCCGGCCTTGAAGACGCCGAGGGGCTGCTCGAAATCGCCGACGAGGAAGAGGACGAGGGCACGGCTGCGGAGATCGAAGCTGATCTGGCCGGGCTCGATAAAGAGCTCGAGAAGCTCGAATTCCGCCGCATGTTCTCCGGCGAGATGGATGCCAACAATGCTTATCTGGATATCCAGGCGGGCTCAGGTGGCACCGAGGCTCAGGACTGGGGCAATATGCTGCTGCGCATGTACCTGCGTTGGGCAGAGCGCCGTGGTTTCAAGGCTGAGATCGTCGAATTGCAGGAAGGCGATGTCGCTGGCATCAAGAGTGCCACCATCCATATTCAGGGCGACTATGCGTTTGGCTGGTTGCGCACGGAAACCGGCGTGCATCGGTTGGTGCGAAAATCGCCGTTTGATTCCGGCAACCGCCGTCATACATCGTTCTCATCTGTCTTTGTATCGCCGGAAGTGGACGACAGCTTCGAGATTGAAATCAATCCGGCGGATCTCCGCGTGGACGTCTACCGTGCCTCGGGCGCGGGTGGTCAGCACGTTAACCGGACAGAGTCTGCTGTGCGTCTGACTCACAATCCTACCGGCATTGTCGTGGCCTGTCAGGCTGGCCGAAGCCAGCATCAAAACAAAGACCAGGCCATGAAACAGCTGAAGGCCAAGCTGTTTGAGCGCGAGATGCAGGAGCGTAACGCCGAGAAACAGAAGGCGGAGGACGCCAAGGCGGATATTGGCTGGGGCAGCCAGATTCGCTCCTACGTGCTGGACGACAGCCGTATCAAGGACTTGCGCACCAAGGTGGAAACCAGCAATACCCAGTCGGTGCTGGACGGTGACATCGACAAGTTCATCGAAGCCAGTTTGAAGATGGCGCTGTAAACAGCGCCTTCGCCATGCTAACCCGGACAATTCCCGATTTTGCGAGCCAACATGACTGAACACACCCCGAATGCACAGCCAGAGGACAACAAGCTGATTGCCGAGCGCCGCGCCAAGCTGGCGGAGATGCGTGATCAGGGCAATGCCTTTCCCAACAACTTCCGTCGCGACGCCACTGCGGCCGAGCTCCTGGCCAAATATGGCGACAAGAGCAAGGAAGAGCTGGCTGAGATGGGCATTCAGGTAGCCGTTGCCGGCCGCATGATGCTTGATCGTAAAGCGTTCAAAGTGGTTCAGGACATGACGGGCCGCATTCAGATCTATGCCTCGAAGGATGTCCAGAAAGACACCAAGCACTGGGACCTTGGCGATATCGTGGGTGTGCGGGGCATCCTGTGCAAGTCTGGCAAGGGTGACCTCTATGTCAGCATGGACGAGTATGTGCTGCTCACCAAGTCGCTTCGACCGTTGCCGGAGAAGCACAAGGGCCTGACCGACACCGAAGCCCGGTATCGTCATCGCTACGTTGACCTGATGGTGAACGAAGACAGTCGCCGGGTGTTCTACGCGCGCTCGAAGATTATCAGCGTCATGCGCCAGTACTTCACTGACCGGGACTTCATGGAAGTCGAAACCCCGATGCTGCAGGTGATCCCTGGCGGTGCCACGGCGCGCCCGTTTGTGACCCACCACAACGCCCTCGGTATCGACATGTACCTGCGTATTGCTCCGGAATTGTTCCTCAAGCGCCTGGTGGTCGGTGGTTTCGAGCGGGTATTCGAGATCAACCGCAACTTCCGTAATGAAGGGCTTTCCACCCGTCATAACCCGGAATTCACCATGGTGGAGTTTTATCAGGCCTATGCCGACTACAACGACCTGATGGACCTGACGGAAGACATGCTGCGCACCATCGCCCAGAAAGTACTCGGCACCACCACGGTGGTGAACACCCGTACCCTGTCCGACGGCGAAGAAGAATCCATCGAGTACGACTTCGGCAAGCCTTTCGAGCGCCTGACCGTGGTGGACGCCATCCTGCGATACAACCCCGATATCAAAGCTGAGCAGTTGGCCGATGAAGCCAGTGCCCGCCAGGTGGCGAAGGATCTGGGCATTCACCTCAAAGAAGGCTGGGGATTGGGCAAGGTGCAGATCGAAATCTTTGAAGCGACCGCTGAACATCGCCTGATGCAGCCCACATTCATTACCGATTACCCGAAAGAAGTGTCACCGCTGGCCCGCTGCAAGGACAACGACACGTTCGTCACCGAGCGTTTCGAATTCTTCGTGGGTGGCCGCGAGATTGCCAACGGATTCTCAGAGCTCAACGACGCCGAAGACCAGGCCGAGCGCTTCCAGGATCAGGTGGCCGAAAAAGATGCGGGCGACGACGAGGCCATGTTCTACGACGAAGACTACGTCATGGCGCTGGAATACGGCTTGCCACCGACCGCAGGCGAAGGTATCGGCATCGACCGTTTGGCTATGTTGCTAACCGACTCCGCGTCTATTCGCGACGTCATCCTGTTCCCGGCCATGCGCCCGGAACACAAGGCCGAAACGAAGAAAGACGAGGGCTGACCCATGCAGCCGGTGGAGATACTGGCAAGCCAGCTCAAGCCTAACCGGGGCTGGACTGAGCACCTTGGTAACGAATTCAGCCAGCCCTACATGCAACAGCTGGCTGACTTCCTGGCGGCGGAGGAACAGGCCGGAAAAACCCTGTTCCCCGCCAGCCACCATTGCTTCAACGCCCTGAACAGTACACCGCTGGATCAGGTGCGCGTGGTTATCCTCGGCCAGGACCCCTACCACGGCCCCGGCCAGGCCCACGGCCTGTGCTTCTCCGTACGCCCGCACGTAGCCACGCCGCCGTCGCTGGTTAATATCTTCAAGGAAATTCACGCCGACCTCGGAATCCAGCCCCCAGACCACGGCTGCCTCCAACCCTGGGCTGACCAGGGCGTGCTTCTGCTCAACAGCGTCCTAACCGTGGTCCAGGGCCAGGCTGGAGCCCACCAGGGCAAAGGCTGGGAAACCTTCACCGACCGCGTCATCGAAACCATCAACCGCGAACGTGAGGGGGTGGTGTTTCTACTCTGGGGAAGCTACGCCAAGAAAAAAGGCCAGCACATCGACCGCAGCAAACACCTGGTACTGGACGGCCCACATCCATCGCCGCT
>PBRG01000146.1 GCA_002726615.1 Marinobacter sp. | reverse complement strand
CTTGGAGCTGGAGTCCCTCGTTCATACCGAGGACTGGCCGAAATTGAAGTTGGGATTCGATGAAGCCATCAGGTCGCCTGGCAAGCAGATGCCGGTTATCCGTGGCCGTATACGCGATTCGCAAGGCCAGTGGCGGGATATGGAAGGCACGTTCACCGCCATGCTGACGGTGCCCGGCGTGAATGGGGTTGTGTTGAGCCTCCGTGACCTGACCCAGTTGAAAGCCGCACAGACGGAACTGCACCGCCTGGCGTTCTACGATCCGCTGACCGGACTTGCCAATCGTCAGCTATTCCGTGACCGACTTAACCACGTGGTTCGCAGGAGTCGTCGCAGTGAAGAGCCGGCCGCCCTCATGTTCCTGGATCTCGACGGTTTCAAACGTATTAACGATACCCTGGGCCACGATAGTGGTGACGAGCTGCTGAAGAAGGTTTCCCAGTGGTTGGCCGGATGCGTGCGCGAGGAGGATTCGGTAGCCCGATTGGGTGGCGATGAGTTCGTGGTGCTGTTGTCGCGGATCAGTGGTCCCGATGATGCTGGGAAGGTTGCCGACGTCATTCTGCGGAGGCTGTGTCAGCGGGTTCGGCTCAATGATCACGAAGTGGGCGTTACCGTCAGCATCGGTATTACCATGATTCCCCATGACAGCGAGGACCCTGGCACGCTTATGAAGTATGCCGACCTGGCCATGTACCGAGCCAAGGAGTTGGGACGCAACACCTACCAATTCTTTACCCCGGCCATGAACATCAAGGCCGCCAGGCGCCTGCTTCAGCAGGAAGAGCTGGCAACGGCGTTGGAAGGTGATCGGTTTGTGCTGCATTACCAGCCCAAGGTGGACCTCGAAAGCGAGCGGGTGATTGGCGTCGAGGCTTTCCTGCGCTGGCATCACCCCGAGAAGGGGCTGGTCAGTGCCCAGCAATTCATTACCCTGGCCGAGGAAACGGGTCTGATCATACGCCTGGGTGAGCTGGCGCTGAGGCAGGCCTGTATCCAGGTTCAGGCCCTTGAGCGTGCCGGGTTTGAGTCACTGAAAATGGCGGTCAACCTGTCAGTTCGCCAACTGACGGATTCCGGGTTTCTGGATATGATGCGCCAGGTCATTACCGAAACGGGAGTGTCGCCAGAGCGGCTTGAGCTTGAAATGCCGGCGGAACTGCTGAATGAAGACCCGCGCATGCTCAGGGAGCTCCTGGTGTCCCTGAACGACATGGGGGTCTGCCTGATCCTGGATGACTTTGGCACTGGTTCCTGTTCTCTTGTGGCGCTCCAGCAGTTGCCGCTTGATGTCATCAAGATTGATCATCGCTTCATTCGCGACATCCCCTACAACGTCAGTGCGACTGATGTCGCCTCAGCGGTGGTTGCTCTGGCCAGAAAGTTGCACCTGACCGTTGTTGCCGAGGGCGTGGAAACGCCGCAGCAGCTCAGCTTCCTCAAAAGCGCTGGTTGCGCCCAATGCCAGGGTAACCTGTTTAGTTACCCATTGGACGAAGATGCGCTTATCGGTTTCCTTATTAGGCAATATGAGCGGCCGCTGATCTCCTGATCATGGCAATAGCGGCCGGTAACCGGTAAAATCACGCCGTCGCCGGACTCCGGCAACGGCCCTTCCGGGCTCAATCCTTCGTCTTTTGCGAGTAATCATTGTCTGTGACTGAACTGAGCCGAATCCGAAATTTTTCGATTATCGCCCACATTGACCACGGTAAATCCACTCTGGCGGACCGATTTATCCAGATCTGCGGTGGCCTGACCGAACGCGAGATGGCTGAGCAGGTCCTTGATTCCATGGATCTTGAGCGTGAGCGTGGTATTACTATCAAGGCCCAGAGTGTGACGCTGAACTACAAGGCCCGGGACGGCATCGAGTACAAGCTTAACTTCATCGATACGCCCGGCCACGTCGACTTTTCCTATGAGGTGTCGCGTTCTCTCTACGCCTGTGAAGGTGCTTTGCTGGTCGTGGATGCCGGCCAGGGGGTTGAGGCCCAGTCAGTCGCTAACTGTTACACTGCTATCGAACAGGGGCTGGAAGTGGTGCCGGTGCTTAACAAGATGGATCTTCCGCAGGCCGAGCCGGAGCGAGTGGCCCAGGAAATTGAGGACATCATTGGCATCGAGGCTACGGACGCAGTGCGCTGCAGCGCCAAGAGTGGTACGGGTGTCGAGGATGTCCTGGAGGACTTGATCAGGAAAATTCCGCCACCCAAGGGTGACCGAAACGCGCCCTTGCAGGCACTGATTATCGACTCCTGGTTCGACAACTACCTGGGGGTTGTGTCGTTGGTCAGGGTGACTGAGGGCACCCTCAAGAAGGGTGACAAGATCGTTATGAAGTCGACGGGCAAGGCCTGGAATGCTGACAAGGTCGGTATTTTCAATCCCAAACCCAAAGACACTGATATTCTGGAATCCGGGGATGTCGGCTTCGTGGTGGCCGGCATCAAGGACATTCATGGTGCCCCGGTTGGTGACACCATTGTTCAGCAGAAAGGCTCGGAAGACATTCCGATGCTACCCGGATTCAAAAAGGTCAAGCCTCAGGTCTATGCGGGCCTGTTTCCAGTCAGTTCCGATGATTACAACGATTTCCGGGATGCCCTTGAGAAGCTGACCCTGAACGACGCCTCGTTGTTCTTCGAGCCGGAGAGCTCAGACGCCCTCGGGTTCGGTTTCCGCTGTGGCTTCCTGGGTATGCTTCACATGGAGATTGTCCAGGAGCGGCTGGAGCGGGAATACGACATCGACCTGATCACCACCGCCCCGACGGTTATCTATGAAGTCGTTACCAAACAGGGTGAGACCCTGTCGGTGGACAACCCGTCCAGTCTTCCGGATATTGGGTCAATCGAGGAAATGCGCGAGCCAATTGTGGAGGCCAGCATTCTGGTGCCCCAGGAGCATCTGGGTAACGTGATCGCCCTATGTGAAGAAAAGCGTGGCGTTCAGAAAAACATGCACTTTATGTCCACCCAGGTTCAGGTGACTTACGAGTTACCAATGGCCGAGGTGGTGCTGGACTTTTTCGACCGGATCAAGTCCGCCAGCCGCGGGTTCGCATCACTGGATTATCAATTCGTGCGGTTCCAGGCGGCCAACCTGGTACGCCTGGACGTGCTGATCAACGGCGAGCGCGTGGACGCATTGGCACTGATTGTCCATAAGGACCAGTCCCACTACCGAGGGCGCGCCCTGATTGACAAGATGAAAGAGCTGATCCCACGCCAGATGTTCGACATCGCGATCCAGGCGGCGATCGGGAATCAGGTGGTATCGCGGGTGACCGTCAAGGCGCTTCGCAAGAATGTCACAGCCAAGTGCTACGGTGGCGATGTCAGCCGGAAGAAGAAACTGCTGCAAAAGCAGAAAGAAGGCAAGAAGCGCATGAAGCAACTGGGCAATGTTGAGGTGCCTCAAGAAGCATTCCTTGCCGTATTGAAAGTGGATAACTAAAAGGCACCTGAATGGATATTGATTTCCCCCTGGTTCTGGTTGTTCTAACGTTTGCAACGGGGCTGATCTGGCTGTTGGATGTTGTATTCCTGCGTAAGCGCAGGCTCGCGGTCGCAGAAGGCGCCAGCGGGGAGGTTACTGCGGAGGAAGAGCCGAAGGAGCCCTACCTCGTCGATCTTAGCCGTTCGTTTTTTCCGGTGCTGGCGGTGGTGCTGGTGTTGCGCTCGTTTCTGGTGGAACCCTTCCAGATTCCGTCAGGCTCCATGCTACCCACCCTTGAAGTTGGAGACTTCATCCTCGTTAACAAATACGCCTACGGGCTTCGCCTGCCGGTTGCGGGCACCAAGATCCTGTCGGTGGATGATCCCCAGCGCGGTGATGTCATGGTGTTCCGCTATCCGGACGACGGCAGCACCAATTACATCAAACGCGTGGTCGGACTGCCGGGCGACCGTATCCGATACCAGGATCGTGAGCTGTTTATCAATGGCGATAAAGTGGAGACACGCTTTGTTGCCCGACTACCACCGGTGGAACTGAGGCGTGAAGACCTGGGTGACGTTGAGCACGACATCTTCCTGACCCTGGGGCGCACGGGGCGATCTGGAGAAGGTGAGTGGGTGGTGCCCGAGGGTGAGTATTTCGTGATGGGTGATAATCGGGACAACAGTAATGACAGTCGTTATTGGGGCTTTGTTCCAGATGAAATGGTGGTCGGCAAGGCGTTCGCGATCTGGATGCACTGGCAATCGCTCACCAGTCTGCCATCCTTTGACCGTGTGGGCGGTTTGGAATAAGTGCGTTGTTATTCAGGGGTGTATCGAACATGAAGAAGAACAGTCTTTCCTCCATGCACAGGCAGTCGGGTGCATCGGCGCTTGTTATCATGATTATGGTGCTCTTTTTCGGCGGCTTGCTGACGTTGGCCATCAAGTTGGGGCCAGCGTATCTTGACGACATCACCATTCAGGAAGCGCTTGAGAGCCTGGAAGGGACAGAGGATCTTTCCACCATGGGCCCTGCGCAGGTGAGAAGTCTGATCAACAAGCGCCTTAGCGTGAACAATGTCCGCGGTTTTGATGAAAAGAACATCACCGTTCAGAAAGACGGGGATCTGGTTATCATTAATGTGGATTACGAAGTCCGCAATAACCTGTTCCGTAATGTGGATAGCGTTATCCACTTTCAACATGAGTATGAGATGAAGGGCAAGTGAGTTCACAACCGGATCTCGAGCAGTTACAGCGACGCATCGGCTACCAGTTCAAGACGCCTGAGCGGCTGTTGCTGGCGCTGACCCATAGAAGTTTTGGCAACCAGAACAACGAGCGCCTTGAGTTCCTGGGTGATTCGATCGTTAACATGGTCATTGCTGAATACCTGTACCTGCATTTTGAAAAAGCCCGGGAAGGCCAGTTGAGCCGTCTGCGGGCCCGTATGGTCAAAGGTGTGACCCTGGCGGAAATTGGCCGCGAATTCGAGTTAGGCAAGTACCTCAGGCTGGGATCAGGTGAAATGAAGAGTGGTGGTTTCCGTCGAGAATCCATCCTTGCCGACGCTGTTGAGTCCATCATCGGTGCCATATATCTGGATAGTGACTTTCACACCTGTCGAGAACAGGTGTTGCGCTGGTTTGAGGTACGCCTTCAGAAGCTGGATCTGCAGGATACCCAGAAAGATCCCAAAACCCGGCTTCAGGAGTACCTGCAGTCACGGCAGTTTCCACTGCCTCGTTACGACGTCATTTCCGTGGATGGTGAAGCCCACGCCCAGACGTTCCATGTTTCCTGTGCCCTGCCATCACTGGACCGAAAAACGACCGGCACTGGCAATAGCCGTCGAATCGCCGAGCAGCAGGCCGCCCGCAATGCCCTTAAGCAATTGGGTGTGGAGAATGACTGATGAATGATGTGACCCGCCCGGAAAACCCGGACAGCCGTTGTGGTTTTGTGGCGATCGTCGGCCGGCCCAATGTGGGCAAGTCCACATTACTGAACCACATTCTTGGCCAGAAACTCAGTATCACGTCCCGTAAACCCCAGACAACACGTCATCAGGTATTGGGCATCAAGACTGAAGGCCCGGTTCAGGCAATCTACGTGGATACGCCGGGGATGCACGAGGAAGAGCCCCGCGCTATTAACCGGTATATGAACAAGGCGGCGACATCGGCTCTCAAGGACGTCGATGTTGCGGTGTTTGTCGTCGACCAGATGGCGTGGACGACGGCGGACGAAATGGTTCTGGAAAAGCTCAGCAGCCTGAAATGCCCGGTGATTCTGGCAGTGAACAAGGTCGACCGCATTGAAAATCGGGAGGCCCTGTTGCCACACCTCGATATGCTATCCCGGAAGCGCGAATTTGCCGAAATCATTCCGTTGTCTGCTCTCAAGGGGATGAACCTGGAGCCGCTGGAGTCTGCGGTCAATCGGTTTCTGCCGGAAAGTGTGCATTTTTACCCGGATGACCAGATCACGGATCGCAGCGAACGCTTTATGGCCTCCGAAATGGTGCGCGAGAAGATTACCCGGCAATTGGGGGCAGAGCTGCCGTACTCCGTGGCGGTAGAGATCGAAGAATTTCGCAAGGATGGTAAGACCCTGCACATTTCTGCGCTGATACTGGTGGAGCGTGAAGGCCAGAAAAAGATTATTATTGGCGACAAGGGCGAACGCCTGCGCCGCATTGGTCAGGAAGCCAGAACGGATATGGAGCGCCTGTTCGATAGTAAAGTCATGCTGAGGCTCTGGGTCAAGGTCAAGCGGGGTTGGGCGGACAGCGACCGGGCATTGAAAAGCCTGGGTATGAACGACTTCTGAGGCGTCTATGACGGGGCCAATGCAACAGGAGCCCGCGTATGTCCTTCACCGCCGGCCCTGGCGCGAAACCAGTCTGATGGTGGATGTGTTTTCCCTCAACGCGGGTCGAGTAACCGTGGTCGCTCGTGGGGGCAACAGCGCAAAGAGCCCACTCAAGGCACAGTTGCAGCCTTTCCAGCCTCTGCTGCTGGACTGGACCGGTCGCAGCGATCTGAAGACGCTGACGCAGGCGGACGTTCGCAGCGGTCCCTCCCTGAAGCGCACTCTCTCCCTGTACAGCGGCCTTTACGTCAACGAGCTATTGCAGCGTCTGCTGCCGATGGCCGACCCTCACCACCGACTGTTTGCCGCCTACATTGATGTCATCGCCGAGTTATCGAAAGCCGAGGATGTGGAGCCGGTTCTGCGACGTTTCGAGCAATCGCTGGCTGCGGAGCTGGGGTATGACTTCGTCTGGGATCAGGCGACCGATACCGGGCAGCCGGTCGAGGCCGGAGGGCTTTATTGCTATGATCCCGAGCAGGGGATTCTGGCCGAGCCCTCGCCGGGTGTCAGGCTCCAGAATCTGCCGGGCGGTACACTGTTGGCGCTGGCCGATGGCGACCTCGAATCCGCTGAGTGCCGGCGCATCGCCAAACGAGTAACACGGGTACTAGTGGACTACCTGTTGCAGGGCAAGGTGCTCCATAGCAGAAGCCTGTTCAGTCATCATCGAGGAGATCGTAATGACCTCTAGCTCAATGAAGCCCAGAGTCTTGCTGGGTGTGAATATTGACCATGTTGCTACCTTGCGTCAGGCCAGAGGGACCCGATATCCAGATCCTGTACAGGCGGCGATTCTGGCGGAAGAGGCGGGCGCCGACGGTATCACCATCCATCCCCGCGAAGATCGCAGGCACATCCAGGATCGTGACGTGCTGCTACTGAAGGAAATTCTCACCACCAAGATGAACCTGGAAATGGCTGTCACTGACGCCATGCTGGCGTTTGCCGAGCAAGTGCGCCCCGAATGTGTGTGCCTGGTGCCCGAGAAGCGCGAAGAGTTGACAACTGAAGGCGGTCTGGATGTGGACGGCCAGGAGGCGCGGGTGGCCAAAGCCTGTGACCGATTGGCAAAAATTGGTGCCGAAGTCTCCCTGTTTATCGACCCGGATGTGACACAGATCGATGCGGCGGTCCGTTGCGGTGCGCCGGTGGTGGAACTGCATACGGGGGAGTACGCGGAAGCGACTGACCCGAAGATTGTCGAGGTGGCTTTTAACACCTTACAGGAGGCGGTGGCATACGCCCGCAGGAAAGGGTTAGTGGTCAATGCCGGCCACGGGCTGCACTACCACAATACTGAACGCGTTGCCGCCATTGCCGGTATCAACGAACTCAATATTGGCCATGCCATCATTGCCAGGGCGGTGTTTACCGGGCTCAAAGAGGCCGTAAGGGATATGAAGGCTATTCTCGAAAGCGCGCGGGCCTAACGCGCTGATTGTCGTTCAGTCCACGGTTGCCTGTTGTGGGTTCTGCTGCCGGAACAGCTGCTGCCAGTCGGTCTGTTCACTCCACGTTTGCAAGCGTTCCATGGCCACAAGCAACTGATCTTTCTGGTACTCCATATCCGGCGCTGAACACTTCAAGGCGGTTTCCAATTGGTTCGCGGCAGCACGCAGCTCCGGCACGCCACAGTAGCGCGTGGCGCCATGCAGTTTGTGGACGCATTCCAGAAGTTCGCTCATGTTGCCGCTGTTCCAGAGTTCCGGTACTTGGTCGATATCGGCATGGATTTGTTCAACGAGCATGCTGAACAGCTCCTCGGCCAGATCTGCTTTTCCGGCAGCCAACTGTATGCTTTCGGCCACGCTGACACAGTCAGGTTGTTTATTCCTGGTCGACGGGCGAACCGAACGACGTGTATCGCGTACTTCTGGTACCGGCAGGTGTTCACCCGCGGAGCTGGGGGGACAGGTATAGCCGGTGTAGTCGTGAATGATGTCGATCAGTTGACTGTTGCTGATGGGTTTGGCCAGGTAACCATCAAACCCCTGCTGGATCAGCCGGTCCTGCTCTTCTGCGAGGGCATGGGCCGTCAGCGCAATAATTGGAGTGCGATGGCTGGTGCCATCCAGACTTCGTAGCCTCTCCGTGGTTTCCACTCCGTCCATTCCGGGCATCTGAAGATCCATGAATACCAGGTCGAATGAGTGTTGGCGGGCCTTGCTCAGTGCTTCAAAGCCGCTGGTTGCGCCTTCCGCCATAACGCCGCAGTCGTTGAGCAGGGTCATTACCAGCTTCAGGTTGGCATCGTTATCGTCCACTGCCAGAACCCTGGGCACGCGTGTTGATTGGGAGGGCAGCTCGCGGTTAATGGTATGGGAATGATCCGGCAACTGGCGTTGCCGGTTGCTGATACCGTGCACCAGCAACAACAGTTCATCGTACAGGGATTCGCGGCATACTGGTTTGGTCAGGTGGCCACTGGCCAGCCCCGACAGCGGCGTATCGTGAGTTTCAAGGGTGGGGGTCAACAGCAGTGTGCGGCAATCCCGCTCCAGCTCCAGTGATCTTACCAACGAACAATACTGACTCGAATTCAACAGATGACGAGTAATGCCAACAATCGCGACGGCGTAGCCGGACTGCTCCTTTTGGGCTTCCTCGATCTGCTCCTGCATGGCACCCGGTGATGACGCCCGGTCTACCGTCATGCCCCATTCCCGGAGCATGTGTTCCACCGCCAGGCCAGTGGTTCTCTGTTGGTCGAGGTAGATGGCCTTTTCGCCAAACAGAGCGTCTTTGGGTGCGATGGCTTCGCCGGAGGAGGACAGTTCCGAGGTCAGGGTAAACCAGAACGTTGACCCCTTGCCGAGCTCACTCTCAAGCCCGATCTTGCCGCCCATTTCCTCAACCAGGCGCTTGGATATGGCAAGCCCCAGCCCGGTACCCCCATATTGGCGGGCAGTGGAAGCGTCGGCTTGGCTGAAGGCGTTGAACAGGGACTGTTGTTGAGCCCGTGAGAGCCCGACACCGGAATCGGTAATGCTGAGCCTCAGGGTGATCTGGTTGCTCTCTTTATCTTCTTCTTCAAGGCTGGCGCGCAGAACCACTTCACCGGTCTGAGTGAATTTGATGGCATTGTTGACGAGGTTGGTAATCACCTGCTTTACCCGCAGCGGATCACCCATGATATTGTCTGGTACATCGTTGTAGACCAGCGGGACCAGGTCCAGGTTCTTGCTGTGAGCGGCGGGAGCCAGCATTACCATAACTTCTTCTACGATGTCCCGGAGTTGGAAGGGAATACGGTCGAGGATGAGTTTGCCGGCCTCGATCTTGGAGAAATCGAGAATGTCGTTGATGATGGTCAGCAGAATTTCCGATGACTTGCGGATAGTGCTCAGGTGGTCCCGTTGTTGCCGCGGTAGCGGGCTTTTCAGCAGCAATTCGGTAAAACCGATGATGCCATTCAACGGTGTGCGGATTTCGTGGGACATGTTGGCCAGGAATTCCGACTTTATGCGGCTGGCTTCCAGGGCTTCCTTGCGGGCGAAATCGAGTTCGATGTTCTGGATTTCGATGGTTTCCAGAGTTTCCCTGAGGTCTTCCGTGGCCTGGTCAATGTTTTGCTGCATCTCCGCCTGGGCCTTGCTCAGTTCTCCAGCCATGGCGTTCAGGCCGGATTCCAATTGCTCGAATTCCGGGCCGGCGCGGGTGTAGACACGGGTGTCCAGCTTGCCTTCCTTGAGCTTCGCCACGGCTTCATTGAGTTCGAAGACCGGATCGGTGAACGAACGGCTCAGGCGCAGGGCAATCACCAGGCTGAGGAACACGCCACCGAGTACCAGCAGGAGGGAAATCAACAGTGCTTTGTAGGTTTCCTTCTCCGTGCGTATGTGGGACATCTCAACCGTCACCCAGCCAATCGGCTTGTTGCCTGCGCCCACGTTCTGGCGGGAGTCCGGGTCAAGCATGCTTTCGATCATCAGGTCCTGGAGGTAGACCGGTGTTACGAAGACGGTACTGTCGGGACGCGTAACCCGTACCGCCTCTTCGCCGGTCAACGTGTTCTTGCCTATATCATCCGAGCTCCCCGGGCCGCTATGCAGCAGCCGATTGTGCTCGCTATCGAAGAAGGTAATAGAGCGCACATCCTGTTCTTCCAACAGGGCGTTGGACAGGCTGCTGAGCAGACTTCGATTGGCAGTAAACAGACCGTATTCCGAGCCCGCCGACAATTGGCGTGACAACGACTCGCCGCGATCCTGCAGCAGGTTCTCAATGTTGTTGACCCAGCTGTAGGTGAAGAACAGCCCCAGCATCAGTGTGGTCAGAAGGGTGGGGACGAGTGTCACCACCAGTACTTTTTTGCGTATGCCCCAACGCCGCATAGTGAGTTCCCGATTGACGTCGCCGGCCAGATGCCCGGCATTCTTCCCTGTCAGAATAGTTGATTCCACGCAGTCTGGCCGTGATGGCGCCCCGGTTATAGCCCACAGTCATGGATATAGCGAGAAGCCGTATTGGGAGACTGCGGATATTCCGCGTATCATGCGAACCCGGAGTGTATCACAGGCTTGTGTCGTCGACGTTACCGGCTGGTTCCGGAAGAATTGAGGAAGGTTACAACATGCATTTCCCGACCATTGAAGATTATGTAGGGCATACGCCTCTTGTGCGTCTGCAGCGGCTTCCGGGCGAGACCAGCAACGTGATTCTGGCCAAGCTTGAGGGTAATAACCCCGCCGGTTCGGTGAAAGACCGCCCGGCTATCAGCATGATCCAGGAAGCAGAGCGCCGGGGTGAGATCAAACCGGGCGACACCCTGATCGAGGCCACCAGTGGAAATACCGGAATTGCTCTGGCAATGGCGGCAGCCATCAAGGGCTACCGTATGGTGCTGATCATGCCAGCGAACATGAGTGAGGAGCGTCGGGCGTCGATGCGTGCCTATGGTGCGGAGATTGTCACTGTCACCAAAGAGGAAGGCATGGAAACGGCTCGTGACCTGGCCCAGCAGATGGAAGCGGAAGGCAAGGGCAAAGTACTGGATCAGTTTGCCAACCAGGACAATCCCCTGGCTCATTACCGCACCACCGGCCCGGAAATCTGGGAGCAGACGGCAGGGAGGGTCACGCACTTTGTCAGCTCCATGGGCACCACTGGGACCATCATGGGCGTGTCCAGATATTTCAAGGAACGGAACCCGGATATCCAGATTGTTGGCCTGCAGCCACAGGAAGGGGCGTCCATCCCCGGCATCCGGCGGTGGCCGGAGCCGTACCTGCCGAAAATTTTTGATGCCACCCGTGTGGATACGGTCATGGACATCGGTCAGCAGGAAGCCGAGGACACCATGCGTGCTCTGGCCAGTGAGGAAGGCATTTTCTGTGGTGTTTCATCAGGCGGCTCCATCGCCGCAGCCCTCAAGCTGTCGGCACAGGTTGAAAACGCAGTAATCGTGGCCATTATCTGTGACCGAGGCGACCGCTACCTGTCCACCGGCGTTTTCCCTGGTGCCTGAAACCGGTAAAAGGTGCCTGAACCCGGCAAACCCTGAATTCAGTTAAGAGACTTTCTATGAGTAGAAGACGCAGGAAAGCCCTGCCAAGCGAACCGGTGCGTTGTGTGGTGGAAACCCTCAGTCACGATGGCCGGGGCATCGCCCGGGACAATGGCAAGGCACAGTTCGTTGACGGCGCCCTGCCGGGCGAGACGGTGATGGCAAAATTTATCAGTACACGCAGCAAGTTTGATGAATTGCGGGCTGTGGAAGTGCTTGAAGCCGACGACGCGCGTATAACACCGCCCTGTAATTTTGCCGACCTTTGTGGTGGGTGTAGCCTCCAGCACATGAGTGGCGATGCCCAGATCCGGTTCAAGGAAGATACCCTGCGGGAACATTTTGCCCATTTCGGGGGCATCGAACCCGAAGAGTGGGTGGCGCCCATGCGTTCCCCGGCCCTCGGCTATCGTCGCAAAGCCAGGCTGGGGGTGAAATACGTGCCAGCACGGGAATCGGTGCTGGTTGGGTTCCGGGAAAAGCGCAACAGTTTCCTGACCGATATTGATCGCTGCGTGGTGTTGGATCCGCGTATTGGCGATCGCATCACCCCTTTGCGTGAACTGCTACATGGCATGGACGCCTATCGGCGCATACCGCAGGTGGAGGTCGCCTGCGGCGACGATTCAGCGGCGATGATATTCCGCAACATGGACCCATTGAGCGATTCCGACAGGCAAGGGTTGATCGATTTCGGCCAGGCCCATGAATTGCATATCTACCTGCAACCGAAAGGGCCGGATACCGTTCACAGAATCTGGCCCGAATCCGGTGAGGAGCGCCTGTCCTACGGCATGGAAGAATTCGACCTGACCATGAAGTTCCACCCCATGGACTTTACTCAGGTCAATGTGGACATCAATCGCAACATGGTACACCGGGCGGTTGAGTGGCTGGATATCCAGCCTGGTGAGCGGGTGCTGGACCTTTTCTGCGGACTGGGTAATTTCACTCTGCCGCTGGCCCGCCGCGCCGGGCAGGTGGTTGGTGTGGAAGGTGACGATGCCATGGTGGTCCGCGGACGGGAAAATGCGGAACTCAACGGGCTATCGAATGTCGCATTCCACGGCGCTGACTTGCACGCCGATTTCACTGCACAACCGTGGGCAGCGGAAGGGTTCGACAAAATACTGATTGATCCGCCGCGTTCCGGGGCTCAGGAGGTGTGTGAATACCTGACGGCCTTTGGTGCAAAGCGAATTGTTTATGTTTCCTGCAACCCGGCCACGTTGGCCAGGGACGCAGGGGTGATGGTGCGTAATGGTTATCGGCTGGTGAGGGCGGGCGTTATGGACATGTTTCCCCACACCACCCATGTTGAATCCATGGCGATGTTCGAGCGCGTGGATAATTGATGCCTCTCGGGACCGGTCAGGGATGGCCGGATAAGCGACCAGGAAGTACAAGAGCGATATGGTAAAAGTTCGCGAAGACTATGCAGTGACGGGTGACGGCCAGGTTGATATCGAGCGTTGGGTCCGTCAGATCGAGTCACAGACGCATCTTGAGGATGCTGAACAGTTCCGGCGAGCCTGTGAAATGGCCGCCGCCATTGATGTCCAGGCGGTACGCGAGGACAGGGTTTGGGCCCCGGGTGCCAGCAGCTTCCGCACCGGCATAGAAATGGCTCAGGTATTGGTGGAGCTGCACCTCGACCAGACCAGTCTGGTGGCGGCAATTCTCTACCGGGCGGTGCGGGAGGAACGTATTCCCCTGGAGAAGATCCGCAAGGAGTTCGGCGATGAGGTGGCCGGGCTGATTGACGGTGTGCAGCAGATGGCGGCGATATCGTCTATCCATCACCCACTCAAGGGCAATGTGCTGGGCCAGACCGAAGGCCAGCTCGACAACGTTCGCAAGATGTTGGTCACCATGATCGACGACGTCCGGGTGGCGCTGATCAAGCTTGCTGAACGCACCTGTGCCATTCGTGCCGTGAAAAACGCGCCTGAAGAGAAACGCATGCGTGTGGCTCGCGAGGTGTTCGATATCTATGCACCGCTGGCCCATCGACTGGGTATTGGTCACATCAAATGGGAGCTCGAAGATCTCTCGTTCCGCTACCTGCACGAAACCGCCTACAAAAAAATCGCCAAGCTGCTCGATGAAAAACGGCTTGACCGCGAAAGCTACATCAAGCGTGTGATTACCACCATCAAGGACGAACTGGTTGCGTCTGGCATAGATGGCGAGCTTTCAGGGCGTGCGAAGCACATCTACAGTATCTGGCGGAAGATGCGGCGCAAGGGCATCGACTTTTCCCAGGTGTACGATGTTCGGGCCGTCCGTATCCTGGTGCCGGAAGTCCGTGACTGTTACGCCGCGCTTGGTATCGTGCACACACTCTGGCGCCATATTCCCAACGAATTCGACGATTACGTTGCCAATCCCAAGGAAAACGGGTATCAGTCCCTGCACACGGCAGTCATCGGGCCGGAAGGCAAGGTGATGGAAGTGCAGATCCGTACCCAGGCCATGCATGAGGAAGCTGAGCTGGGTGTTTGTGCCCACTGGCTCTACAAAGGCACGGACAAGGGCAACCGGTCTGTGGGCTATGACGCCAAGATCAACTGGCTGCGGCAGGTGCTGGAATGGCAGGAAGAGCTCGGCGACCTGTCCGGGCTGGCGGAT
>PBRG01000145.1 GCA_002726615.1 Marinobacter sp. | reverse complement strand
TGGCAGTAGCCGGTTTCAGTGCTGGCTCTGGCGCGCCTTTCGGGCTGGTCCCATCCGCTGAAGCCGCGCAGGGTGAAGCAGAAGGAGAGGCTAAAGGTGAGGCAGAAGGTTCTGCCAAAGGAGAAGGCGAAGCCGAGGGCCGTGCCGAAGGAGAAGCGGAGGGTCGCGCTGAAGGCGAAGCGGAAGGAGAGGCTGAGGGAGAAGCGGAAGGAGAGGCTGAAGGTGTATCCGCCAGTCTCAAGAAGGCGGTTCGCCGGCCTGAAGATTACACGCCCTATCAGGGCAATGTAGCCGATCTGAGAGCCCAGGGTGAGAAGTTGTTCAACGACACCAGCCTGTCCTCCAACGGCCTTGCCTGTGCCACCTGTCATGTAAACGGAGGGCTCTACAACCCGACGTTCAAAAACGAGTATCCCCACGTTGTGGCCATGGGCCAACGTGATTTCGGCATGGATATGGTGTACCTGGATGAAATGGTCCAGATTTGCATGGTGGCGCCGATGGCGGCTGAGCCTCTGGAATGGGGGTCTGAAGAGTTGGCTGCGTTGACCGAATACTCACGAGTGGAGCAAAAGAAATTCATCGACAAGCAATAACGTCGCTTTGCATCAGTGAGTCTGCTGTCGATCCTGGGTGGGGCCAAAACCCCACCCTTTTTTGTAATCAATCTGCGTTTTGAGTGTCTCTCTGGAAACACAGAGAAACGGCGAGGGGCCTATGAAACCGGTTGTGGGACCAGAAACGGAAAGGATCAGCGAAGAATTAGCTGTAGTGAATCAACCGCCTTCAAAGCGCTCTTTCCAGGAGTGGGCCAGACAGCTGGCGGGCTGCCGTTTGTGCCGAAATCTCACAGTGGCGGCCTTCGTCGCCATTCTCGCCATTGAGGTGGCCATTCTCATACCGTCCTATCGCAATTATGAGGAGGATCTGCTGAGTGAGCGGGTAGATATTGCCAGTCAGGCGATCATCACATTCCTTAAACATATCGGTAGCCGTGAGATAAGCCCTGCAGCACTTGAAACCCTGATAGCGAGTAGTCCGCTGGTTGGGGTTTCCCTGCGCAGAGAGGGTGTCGGATATGGGGCGGGAGAGGCCATTGAGTCGCCACAGCCTGCCGACGGGGTATTACGGGCCGCACCAAGAACGCCGAGGGGAGCGATTGATCTTTCCTGGGGCTCTGATCCGATGCTGTCGGATTACCAGGTCCTGGGGCGGGTGGATGTCAGTGATGTGCCCTCTGAACTGGTTGCGTTTGTCTTTCGCATCCTAGGCCTGTCACTACTGATTGCGGTTTTTGTCACGGTTGTCACCATGTTTGTGGTCGATCGGATGATGCTGTCTCCGTTGCTGAAACTCAGAGCGCGTATTTCCCGTGCCGGTGATGATGCCGAACACCCTCTGAGGTACCTTATGCCCGCCGGGCGTTGTGATGAATTCGGCGAGGTGGAAGGTGCCTTCAATAGCATGCTGAAACAGAGTGCCTCTTATCTTGCACGGCTTCGGTTGCTGAACCGGGAGCTTGACCAATTGCTGGATGAGCGAACCCGCAGCCTCCGGAGAACGGAGCAGGAACTGGAGATCCGCACCTTATACGATCAACTGACCGGCCTTGCCAACCGCAGTCTCTTCGAGGAGCAGCTGGACCGCTACTTTGATCAAGCCCGCCATGATGCCCCTCGCAAAGAAGCCGTTCTGGTTCTTGGGTTGAATGATTTCCAGGCGCTTAACGGCCTGGCCGGCCATGACACCGGTGACCGTGTGTTGCAGGAGATAGCCCGGCGGATCGCAGGTTACATCGCCGATCATGGCCATGTGGCCCGGCTGGGAGGTGATGTATTCGGGTTGCTGGTTGGAGAGGCTGGCCGAGCCCCGGCCGAGAGTATCGAAGCCCGGATATCCTCGATCATAGAAGCGTGTGAGAGGTCGGTTCAGGTGAGCGGGAAAACCTATGAATGCGAGATCAGTGCAGGGGTGGCTGTCAGGCAATTGGACGGCCAGGATGCCAGAACCCTGCTCAGTCATGCGGAAATTGCCATGCATCGGGCAAAAAAGTCACCGAGCCAACGGATACAGTTCTTTGCGTCGGAGTTCGGAGAGCAGGTCCTACGCAGGCAGGAGATGATCCACAGCCTGAAAGTGGCGATCCAGAATCAGCAGTTTCAACTGTATTACCAGCCCCAGTTTGACCGACTGAGACGGTGCACTGGCTATGAGGCGCTCCTTCGCTGGTATCACCCCGTGCATGGCCCGGTATCACCGGCGGAGTTCATTCCGCTGGCGGAGGAAACCGGGCTTATCGTCAGAATCGGGGAATGGGTCCTGGAGCAGGCTGTTGTTACCTTGAAAGGCTGGATCGGCCAGGGATTTACGGGGCGTATTGCGGTGAACGTGTCCGCGTTGCAGCTGCACGATCAGGATTTCGCCGACCGGATTTCGACTCTGCTGCAGTGTTATGGCGTCACGGCTCGACAACTGGAATTTGAAATTACCGAAACCGCATTGATGGAGGATGTTAAGTGCGCCATGGCTACCCTGAAACGCTTCCGCGAATTGGGCCTCGCTCTGGCGGTGGATGATTTTGGCACCGGTTATTCATCGTTGGCGTACCTCAAGGCATTGCCGGTATCTCGCATCAAGATCGACCGTACTTTCGTAACAGGTTTGCCTGATAACGAGCAGGATGAGGCTCTTTGTAAAACCATTATTGTCATGGCTCACAATATGGGCTGTGCTGTTATCGCCGAAGGTGTCGAAACCGAGGCGCAGGCAAGCTGGCTGGCGCTGGCTGGTTGCGATGAACTGCAGGGCTTTTTGCTGGGCAAACCGGATTTTCAGGGTTTTCGGGGCGAAACAAATTTCGAATACAGCTGAATGGGCGGGTTTACTCCGCCCACTGGAATTTCCGGTAATCAAACCCCTGCTCCAAAGTGGGTTTGATGACGTCGAAATAGGGGGAAGCGTCGAAATCCCGGGGTGCGAACAGAGAGTGATGGCGAATCCGGAAGTACTCGCGCTTCTGGGCGGCGCAAACCAGATCGTCCTCTGATTCGGACAGGCTTACCGGTAATATCGGGTACCGGAGCGACTGGAATCCCTCGGCAATGAACGTAGAGCAGATCGCCCGCGTGGGGTCACTGCTGCCAAGGGCCAGCAGTGAACGTCGGTAACGGGACGGTACCGGTGGCGTCGGGAAAAGGTAACGTGCCAGATCCCAGACGTTTTTCAGGTCGTACTGATGGCCGAGCCGGCTTGTCGAGTAGTCAATCAGCTTGCTGATGTCGTGGTCACTGAGCCCGACCGGGCGACAGATACGGGTATGGGTGTTGCGGTAAAACGAGAGTGAAAGTGGGCGAATGCCTTCCTCCAGATCCGCCTCGACCAAAACATGCGGCTCGCCATTGTCTGCGGCTCCAAGTCCTGCATCCGGCCCCAGGTATAAAGCGGCATGTGACCAGGTTGACTGGGTCAGGTATTTGATAGCCACACTGATTCGGGTGTTTCCCTCCACCAGCAGGACATCACCGGGCTGAATCACCCTTTCCAGAGCCTCCCAGGCGCATGTGCGCACCGACTGCTCGGTGACCTGTTTCGAAAGATAGGCGGCCAGGCGCCGTGATAGCCAGTTCAGTAGCATCGGTTACCCCGATTGTTGTTCGTTAGAGCGCGGGTTTGATACTCAAGACAAGCAACCGGGGTAACTGTTACAGCGCCGAAGGTCTGTTCTACGCTGTGGTGGGAACCGGTTGCCTGGACAGCGTAAGGGTATCGTAATCGCGAAGCAGAAACAGCGCTGCACAGGCCGCGAGCATGGGCCAGGCCGCAAAAAACAGAAGATTATCAAAGGGCTGCAGGTACTTCGCGAAAGCGGACAGCGTAGAAACACCGTGGAAGATCAGGATCGCGCCGTAGGTCCAGGTTTTCAGCAGGCCCGCCACAAACAGCAGAATCAGCACGAGTTGCGCAATGCCAATGATGTAGAAGGCCGTTTCGCCAAGGCCACCAAGCCCGTAGAAAGAGGCGAACACCTTAACGGCGTGCTCGGGTTGAACCAGTTTATCCAGGGTCCAGAACAGAAAAACAACAAAAACGCCGAGCCGGAGTAGCAACAGGGCGGGCCGCCCCGCGACGGAATCCCCTCCATTGACAACCCAAAGTTTGAGCCTGCTGACGGGGCGCTGCCGTGGCGGGAGAGCGACCTGGTCATGACCTATGACCAGGAGCAGGCGCGATACGCTTTTCCGATAGGTATTCTGAACTGGCATGAAATCGTTAACCACGAAGCAAACGGAGAGGCCGTTCTCATCACTTTCTGCCCCTTATGTGGTACCGGTATGGCATTTGATCCGGAAGTGGACGGGCGTGATCTGACCTTCAGCGTTTCAGGCCTGCTCTATAACAGCGACCTGCTGATGTACGATCACCAGACCGAATCGCTCTGGTCTCAGATCGAGGGGCGTGCCATTTCCGGCCCCCTCGCGGGCACAACGTTGGAGCCGATCGCCATCCGCCATGAGCTCTGGCATAAGTGGCGACAGCGTGTGGGCGATGATGGCAGAGTGCTCTCCACCGATACCGGACATCGCCGGAATTATCGCCAGTCACCCTACGGGGATTACGACCACTCTGAACGACTGTACTTCCCGGTATCCAGCACCAGCCGGAAATATCACCCGAAAACCTGGGTATTGGGTTGGACCCATGATGGTGTAAGTAAGGCCTGGCCTTTTCCAGAGCTTGCTGAGCATGGGGACGGAGTGCTTGAAGACCGAATCGGAGGTAAAAAGGTCAGCATTCGCTTTGATGCCGACGTACCTTCTGCAGAGCTGCGGGACGAGTCAGGTACGCTCATTCCCGCTACCAGAGCGTTCTGGTTTGCCTGGTATACCTTTCATCCCGAGACACAGATTTTCGAGGCAGATGAAAGTCTTTGAGGTAGGGTTACTCAATAACTTCGCTGATCTGCACTGTGGGCTGGGCATTGGTGAAGTTGGGAATATCTCCCAGTATCTCTTCGGCGTGTGGACCAAAGGCCGTCTCGAACTCACTGACTGAATCGAAGTACAGGTGCCCCATGGCGATGAAAGCAGGGGCTTCCCCCGGTGCCCCGCCGGCAATGCCGGATTCGATGGCTGTGCGTTTACAGGCACTGCCCAGCTTTTGGCGGACCAGTGGCATGTGGGTGTCGCGGTAGTAGTTGATGTCGAAGTGGGTGTTTTCACTTTTGGGGTACAGCACGCTGACTTTGATCATTGCCGGAGACCTCGTTTTGGCATGAGTGTTCGCTTCATTTCCATTTGATCCGGTAAATACAGTGCCAGCAATGGCACTTTAGAACGAATCTGAATGATCACTCAGGTTTGGTGCCCCCGGAGTTCCGGGCATTGAGCGACTCACTGACGCGCTCGTCGATCCGGCGCACCAGATCTTCGTCCAGCTGCTGGCTCGAGTGGGCGCTCATAAGCTCTATGCTGGCCCGTAAGCTGCCGATGAAGCTGCGGCAGCGACCGCACATCAGAAGGTGCATCTTTACAGACATCACCTTACTGGTGCCCAATTCGCCGTCAATGTAGTCACTGGCGATGCGAGCCAGGTCCCGGCACATTAACATTCGCCTGTCTCCTGAAATGTCTCGACCATCAGAAATATTTTCTGCCGTGCCCGATGCAGGAGCACGCGCAGGTTAGAGGCGCTGACATCCAGAATGTTACACACGTCGTCGGATTTGTGCTGATGGGCTTCGTAAAGCATCAATGCTGATCGCTGTGTTTCCGGCAGTGCGGACAGGTGTTGATCGAGGCAGTCGCTCAGCGCGCCGTTCTCCATCAGCGCCTGGGCGGACTCGTTGGATTTCAGGCTCGGCGGTGTGGCCCAGCGTCCATTTGGCGCAAAGCGGGCGGCGAGGTCCGGGTCCAGCGCTTCCGAGAAATCCGCGTTCACTTCCCGCTTCGCCTTCCGCAGATGATTCTTGGCCCGGTTTGCCACGATACGGTGCAGCCATGTCTTCAGGCCGGAACGGCCCTCGAATGTCTGAATTGCATCGATAACCGTCACCCAACAATCCTGGACAATTTCCTCCGCCGAGGCGTGATCAAGGTAAAAGCGGGCGACGGCCATCATTCCGGGGGTGTATAAACGCACAGCCTCGCGAAAAGCGCCCTGGTTTCCCGACTTCAGGCCATTGATGAGGATGTCTTCGTCAGGGTGATGTGTTGCGGTTCCCATTCCGTATACTCCAGGACACCTGCGTTAGAGCCTTGTTATAAAGATGTTATTGGACTTCCGGAACTGCCTGGACAATCGTATGGCCATATGCGCGGCTTTTAGTTTCGGCACTAATGAGCAACTGCTCAGAAAAGTTTAGATTGAAGCCGCTGTAACATCCAGCGTCGTGTCGTGTCTTTCAGAGCAACTGTTTTCATTCTTAACCTATGGATTAATCTATGAACACCAAAAAGCTCGTCCTGCTTCTGGTCATTGGTATCGTGGTTGCGCTGTTTGTCAGTTTTGGTGGCCACGAGATACTGACCCTGGAAAACCTGCAGAAGCACCAGTCTGCCATTGAACAGTGGATCAGCCAGAATCTGTTGGTGGCGGTACTTGGTTTTGCGGCGGTTTATGTGGTGGTGACGGCTCTGTCGTTGCCCGGTGCGGCTATCATGACGCTGGCCGGCGGCGCCTTTTTCGGCAATGTCTATGGACTGGTTGCCGTGTCCATTGCGTCGACCATCGGCGCCTCTCTAGCGTTCCTGGTGGCCAGGTTCCTGATGCGGGATACCTTGCGGGAGAAGTACGCGGAAACCGTCGCAAAGATGGACCGTGGCATCAAAAAAGACGGTGCGTTCTATCTCGCCACCTTGCGCCTGGTTCCGGTATTCCCGTTTTTCCTGATCAACCTGGCCATGGGTCTGACGGCCATGAAGCTCAAAACCTATGCACTGGTCAGCTGGGCGGCGATGTTGCCCGGCACCTTTGTGTATGTGAACGCCGGCACCCAGTTATCCACCATCGAGTCCACCAGCGATATTGTGTCGGCGAACATTTTGCTCTCGTTCGCACTGCTGGGTGTATTTCCTCTGATTGCCAAATTCATCGTCGGTTTTATTCGCAAGCGCCGGGTGTATGCCGGCTGGCAGAAGCCCGAGTCATTTGACTACAACATGCTGGTGATCGGTGGCGGCTCCGCCGGCCTGGTATCGTCGTACATTGCAGCCGCGGTAAAAGCCAAGGTTGCACTGATCGAGAAAGACAAAATGGGTGGCGACTGCCTGAATACCGGTTGTGTGCCGTCCAAAGCGCTGATCCGTAGTGCCAAGGCCGCGGACACCATGCGCCACGCCAATCGCTATGGTCTGGAATCGGTACCGGTAAAAGGCTCGTTCGCCAACATCATGGCCCGCGTGAAAGACGTGATCGCAAAGGTGGAGCCCCACGACTCGCCTGAGCGTTATCGCAAACTGGGTGTTGAGTGCATCTCCGGTACCGCCAGCTTCGTATCTCCCTGGGAGTTGGAGGTGGCCCACAACGACGGCCGTACGGAGCGTTTGACCGCTCGCAGCATTGTGGTGGCTACAGGTGGGCGCCCGGCTGTGCCGCCTATTCCCGGGCTGGCCGACATGGAGCCATTGACCTCCGACAACCTGTGGTCTCTGGATGCCCAGCCGGAGCGCTTACTGGTACTCGGTGGCGGGCCTATTGGTTCCGAATTGGCCCACGCTTTTGCGCGACTGGGCAGCAAGGTGATCCAGGTGGAAATGGCTGACCGACTGTTGATGAAGGAAGACAGCGATGTTTCGGAGGTAGTGAAGAAGCAGTTTGTGCAGGATGGTATTGACCTGAGACTGGGGCACGCCGCCAAAGAGTTTGCCGTCGAGGATGGAGAGAAGGTGGCTTACTGCGAATACAACGGTGAGCGTGTCAGGATTGCGTTTGATCAGGTTCTGGTTGCGGTTGGCCGCGCCGCGAATACCAAGGGGCTGGGACTGGAAAACATTGGCGTGGAAACGCTGCCCAATGGCACGGTTCCGGTGGAAGAAGACATGAGCATGCGCTTCCCCAACGTGTTTGCCTGTGGTGATGTGGCGGGCCCTTACCAGTTTACCCACGCGGCTGCCCACCAGGCCTGGTATGCGGCGGTGAATGGCCTGTTCGGTCAGTTCAAGCGTTTTCAGGTCGATTACCGGGTGATGCCGTGGGTGACCTTCACGTCGCCGGAAGTGGCCAGAGTTGGGCTCAGTGAGGCCGAAGCAAAGGAGAAAGGCGTGGCTTATGAGGTTACCCGCTATGGCCTGGACGACCTGGATCGTGCCATTGCTGAGAGCGAAGATTACGGCTTCATCAAAGTGCTCACCCAGCCGGGTAAGGACAAGATACTGGGGGCTGTGGTGGTAGGCATGCACGCTGGCGAGATACTGGCCGAGTTCACCCTGGCCATGAAGCACGGCCTGGGCCTGAACAAAATTCTGGGCACTATCCACCCCTACCCGACCTGGAACGAATCAGCAAAATATGCCGCTGGAGAGTGGAAGCGTGAACACGCACCCCAGGGCATTCTCAAACTGCTTGAGAAACTTCACGGCTGGCGCCGTGGCAAACAGACCGGCGACAAGGCCGGCCGGGAAGTCACAACGTAAAACAGAAAATGTGCAGGTGTTATAGGGCCTGCACCTTTCCTTGGCACCCATAGATTCATCGTCAACACGGAGCAGCTATGCCCCTGACCGAAACCGCCGAAAGACGTATTCCCGCCGTGGAAGTGCTGGAACCGAGGGCCCGCGACAGCTGGACCCACACCCGCAACGGCGACCCGCGCGGCTACATTGATTCCGACAAGCTCAAGGAACTGTGGATTCATACCGGCACCGCCTGCAACCTGGCCTGCCCGTTTTGCCTGGAAGGGTCACACCCCGGCGATGGCCGCATTCCGGACATGAAGTTGAGTGACGTGAAACCCTTTATTCACGAAGCCTTGGGTATGGGTGTGGAGCAGTTCTCCTTCACCGGCGGTGAGCCTTTCGTGATCAAGGATTTCATCAATATCCTCGATTACGCCAGCCAGCACCGTCCCTGTTTCGTGCTAACCAATGCCACCGACCCACTGCTCAAACGCCGCCATCAGGTGCTGCCTTTGCTGGACAACCCCTATCCGATCCATTTCCGCGTCAGTCTGGACTTTCCTGACCGGGCCCGCCATGACGTGGACCGGGGCGAGGGCAGCTTTGACAAGGCACTTGAAGGCATCCGCTGGCTGGTGGATCAGGGGTTTGAGGTGTCCATCGCTCGCCAGACAGATGCGGATGAGATTCCAGCGAATGTGGAAGCGGCTTTCCGCGAGATTCTGCGGGACTGGGGCATTCCTGAAACGCTGGCATTTACCGCCTTCCCTGACCTGGGAACGCCCGGCTCAGAGGACGGCAGTCCGGAGATTACCGAAACCTGCATGGAGAAGTACCCCACCAAAGAGGCGCGGTCGCACTTCATGTGCACTTATACGCGCATGCTGGTGAAGCGGGATGACCGGGTGCGGGTGTATGCCTGTACGTTGGTGGATGATGATCCGCAGTATGACCTTGGCGGGACGCTGGCGGAGAGCATGGATGAGCGGATTATGTTGCGGCATCACCGGTGTTTTGCCTGTTACCGGTTTGGGGCTAGTTGTTCGGCGCCTGGGTGACTTTTTTAAGACTGGTTGCTTGGAGTTGGCGGTCTGGGGGTGGTGTTTTATCTCCTTGGGAAAAAGAACTCGCTTTGCTCAGACACCTTTTTCCTGGCGGAGATAAAACACCACCCCCAGACCGCGGTTGAGTCACTGCAAGTCGTTGGATTAAAACAAATAACGAGGAAAAGACAGACAATGAACTTTACGGAAGCGACCCTGTTTTGGGGGTTTTTGGTGGTTTATGGCGTGGTGATGTATGTGCTGTCGCCGAAGAGCAAAAACCCCAACTCGTTCTATAAAGGGGCGGATGATCAGGGTAACCCGGTAAGTCAGTGGTCGCTGACGGCGAGTATTTTCATCAGTTGGATCTTTGCCAAGTCGGTGACCAACGCCGCCAATCTTGGTGCGGCTTACGGTGTTACCGGCGGCCTGGCTTACGCCAGTTACTGGCTGTCGATTCCCGTGGCCGGCTACATCATCTATTTGATTCGGACCCAGACCGGGGCCCGCAGCCTGCAGGACTTCCTTACGTCGCGCTTTGGTCGGCTGGCCAGTCTGGCGTTTGCGGCGGCGATCCTGATCCGTCTGTACAACGAAGTATGGAGTAACACCGCCGTGGTGGGCGGCTATTTCGGGCTGCCGGGTGAGTGGGAGTATTACTCTGCGGCGATGTTGTTTACTGTCTTTACCCTCGCCTACAGCCTGAAAGGCGGCCTGCGGTCGTCGATCTTCACGGATGTGATCCAGGCGTTCGTGTTTGTGTTCTTTGTCGGCGCGGTGCTGTTCCTGATTGTGCCGGCCAATGATACCAGTGCTCTGCTCACCGACGGTGAGTTCAAACTCAATGCCGGCTTTGACCTGTTGCTGGTCGCGCTGTTGCAGATGTTCAGCTACCCCTTCCACGACCCGGTGCTAACCGACCGCGGCTTTGTGAACAAGGAAAAAACCATGCTGAAGAGCTTCGTGGTGGCAGGGCTGCTGGGCTTTGTGGCGGTGTTTATCTTCAGTCTTGTTGGTGTTCACGCACGGCTCAATGGTATTGAAGCCATGGGTAATGCACCCGCGGCTGTCGGGCAATCGCTTGGGTTGGCTGCGCTCTTCTTCATGAGTGTGGTGATGATGACCTCCGCCGGCTCCACGCTGGATTCCACGTTCAGTTCACTGGCCAAATCCCTGGCGGTGGATCTGCCACGGCTGGCGAAGCGGGCAAAAGACCGGTTGCCGAGTGTTCGCGTGGGCGCGGTGATCATGATTGTGTTCGCTCTGCTGGGCAACCTGCCGATGTTTGCCGGCACCGACATTCTTAAGGCTACCACCATTTCCGGCACCATGGTGATGGGGCTGGCACCGGTGTTCCTGTTTTACGGGTTTACCCGCTGGTCGCCCTGGAGCTTCCATCTCAGCTTCTGGACCGGCCTGGGCTTGGGCGTGTTGCTGGCAACGGGGCTGATTCCCGCCAGCTGGGCCATCGGTGACGGCAAGTATGCCATGCTGCTGGGTGTAAACGCCTATGGTTTCCTGATCTGTACCGCTGGCTTCTTTATGCCGCTGGTCGTCCGCCGGCTTGCCGGGCGCTCACTGGCGGCCGGTGAAGTTTAGGAGGTGGTGTCATGACCGAGGGCCGAAGTTGTCCGCTGGCGTACCGTTACGATCCTGCTTCCCTGTGCGCTGAACCGGAGTCGGTGTCAGGGGACGTGGTGTATATCGTCGGCGGCCTCTATGGCAACCCATACGCTCTGGACGAAATTGAGCGAATGGCACTGGCAGAGGAGCGCCAGGGCCGCCGGGTGACGCTGGTGTTCAACGGCGATTTTAACTGGTTTAACGCCACCGACGGGCTGTTCCGTGAGATCAACAATCGGGTGCTGGAGCACACTGTCAGCCTGGGTAACGTGGATTATGAGTTGGCCAACCCCAATGACGGCGCTGGCTGCGGCTGTGCCTATCCAGACTTCGTGGATGAGGGCGTCGTAGCACGTTCCAACGCCATCATGGAGCGGTTGCAAGGGGTGGCCGGAGGGCATTCCGATATTCAGGCGCGGTTATCCTTTTTGCCCCGTTATCGCTGCCTGTTATTTGGAGGCCTAAAGGTTTTGGTGATTCACGGAGATCCGGAATCCCTCGCCGGTTGGGGGTTGGCCCATGAATCCTTTGTGGCTGGTAACGAGGTGAAGCTGGCGGAGTGGTTCCGCGCCAGCGGCGCTGATGTGATTGTCTCCACCCACACCTGCCTGCCAGTGTTGTGGTCGGGCATGATGAGCGAGCGAAGTTGTGTGGTTGCCAACAACGGGTCGGCCGGAATGGGGAACCTGTTGCAGGACCCCCGTGGGCTGATTACCCGGATTGGTCTGGCGAGCCCCGTGGTTGAGCCGGTTGTCGGTCTTGAGCGCCAGAGCTTGAGTGTCTCACTGCTGCCCGTGGCCTATGATGTCGACAGCTGGTTGGCGCAGTTCGACCGGCTTTGGCCGGCTGGTTCGGCGGCCGCTGTGTCGTACCGGGACCGGATCGTTGGAGGGACTTCGATAACCGCAGACGACATTACGTTCCCCTCTATAGGGGCCTCTATGGGGTCCTCAATGGGGTAACGAATTTGTCACTGGCGGTTGATGTAATTATGTCTATTCTAAAGGTGAGAGGTAGTCATCGGGGCTGGCGGCTCCGGAGCGCCGACTTGAAATATATTTTGTGGTCTATATAATTTAACGCTAACTTTTTGAGGCGAATCGATCACGTTATGACATCAGAAGGCTCGAATACCACCGCCATCACCCTCCGCACGCCGGTCAAGGATGATGGCTACAGGCTTCACCAGTTGGTGGCACAGTGTCCCCCGCTGGACCCCAACTCAATTTACTGCAACCTCCTGCAGTGCAGCCACTTTGCCGAAACCGGCGTGGCCGCGGAGATAGACGGCGATCTGGTCGGCTTTATTTCCGGATATATTCCCCCCCAACAGCCCGAAACCGTTTTTGTCTGGCAGGTGGCCGTTCACGAGAAAGGTCGTGGGCAGGGCCTCGCCAAGCGGATGCTGAAGGCGATTGTGGCCAGGGACGCGTGCAAAGCCGTGACCCACATGGAAACCACCATCACCGAAGACAATGAGGCTTCCTGGGCGCTGTTCCGGTCCTTTGCCCGTGACATGGGTGCTGAACTGACCTACCACGAGCACTTTGAGAAAGACACCCACTTTGGCGGCAAGCACGACTCCGAGTTCCTGCTCCGCATCGGGCCTTTCACAAAGGCGGCGTAGCAGCCTTCCTGAACGACCGATACCCCTGTTTGGGCTAGCCGACAGATTGCTGAGGTGAATCTGTCACAACGGCTTCAACCAACGTGCTACCGCACAGTTACCTCGAACCTGACATGCTAAGAGGCAAGACAATGGAACTTTTCAAGTCGACCGAATCCGAAGTACGCGTTTATTCCCGTGCCTTTCCGGTGATTTTTAACCGTGCCAAGAACGCGCACCTGTTCACCGAAGATGGCAAGGAATACCTGGACTTCCTGGCCGGCGCCGGGTCACTGAACTATGGCCACAACAACGACATTCTCAAGAAAGCGCTGCTCGAGTACATTGAAAGCGATGGTGTCAGCCAGGGCCTGGATATGTTTACCACCGCCAAGCACGATTTCATCGAGTCGTACAAGAAGCACATTCTGGACCCCCGTGGCCTGGACTACAAAATGCAGTTTACCGGCCCTACCGGCACCAACTGTGTGGAAGCGGCCCTGAAACTGGCTCGCAAGGTGAAAGGCCGTAATGGCATCGTGTCCTTCACCAACGGCTTCCACGGCGTCACCATGGGCGCGGTCGCGGCCACAGGCAACAAGCACCATCGTGGTGGTGTTGGCACCCCGCTGGGCAATGTGGACTTCATGTTCTACGACGGCTACCTGGGTGAGAACGTAGATACCCTGGAAATCATGGACAAGGTGCTGTCCGACGGCTCCTCCGGTTTTGAGCTGCCGGCAGCGGTCATCGTTGAGGCGGTCCAGGGCGAAGGCGGATTGAACGCCGCCCGTGCCGAATGGCTGCAAGGCCTCGATAAGTTGTGCAAGAAGCACGACATTCTGCTGATTGTCGATGATATTCAGGCAGGCAACGGCCGTACCGGCGAGTTCTTCAGCTTCGAATTTGCGGGCATCAAGCCGGATATTGTGACGGTGTCCAAGTCGTTGAGTGGTTACGGTCTTCCGATGGCACTGGTGCTGTTCAAACCGGAGCTTGATGTCTGGGGGCCGGGTGAGCACAACGGCACCTTCCGGGGCAACAACATGGCCTTTGTAACCGCCCGCGCTGCGGTTGAGACCTACTGGAAAGACGATGCCTTTGCCAATGAAGTGAAAGCCAAGACCCAGGTACTGGCTGAAGGGCTGCAGGCAATCTGTGACAAGTACCCGGGCGAGTTCAAGATGAAAGGCCGGGGCATGATGCGTGGCATTGAAGCCACCCACGCCGAAGTGACGGACAAGATCACCGGTCGGGCTTTTGAGAAGGGCCTGATTATTGAAACCAGCGGCCCCAATGACGAAGTGATCAAATGCCTGATGCCGCTGACCACCAGCGAGGATGATCTGCGCAAAGGTGCTAAACTTCTTGGTCAAAGCGTGGACGAAATCATGCAGGAAGGAATGAGCAAGGCGTCCTGAGACGCTCGCCATTCCCCAAAACTCATTCTGCAGGATAACGACGGTAACACTATGACTAGCGAACAACACACCGTAGAGAAAATCGGCGGCACCTCCATGAGCAATTATGAGGCGGTGCGCGACAACATCATTCTCGGCGGGCGCTCCAAGGACGACCTGTACCAGCGCATCTTCGTGGTCTCCGCCTATGGCGGTGTCACCGACGAATTGCTGGAGCACAAGAAAACCGGAGAACCGGGTGTCTATGCCCTGTTCGCCGATGCCGAGTCGGACTGGGCCTGGGGCGACGACCTCACCAAACTGATCCAGTTCCTGACCGACATCAATGGCGAGCTGTTCCCGGACCCCATGCTCAAGCAGCAGGCGGACCAGTTCATCACCGACCGCATCGAAGGCGTTCGCGGCTGCCTGATTGATCTGCAGCGTCTGTGTTCCTACGGGCAGTTCCAGCTTGAGGAGCATCTGCTGACGGTTCGTGAAATGCTGGCCGGTATCGGTGAGGCCCACAGTGCCTTCAACACTGCCCTGAAGCTTCAGCAGGAAGGCATCAATGCGCGGTTCGTGGACCTGACCGGGTGGCGCGACAATGAACTGTTGCCGCTGGATGAAAAGCTCAAGCAGGCATTCGACGCGGTGGACCTGAGCCGTGAGCTGCCGATCGTGACGGGGTATGCCCAGTGCAAGGAAGGCCTGATGCGTACCTTCGACCGGGGCTACAGCGAGATGACCTTCAGCCGGGTCGCGGTGATTACCAACGCCCGCGAAGCGATCATCCACAAGGAATACCACCTCAGCTCCGCGGACCCCAACATTGTCGGTGCGGACAAGGTCGTCCCCCTGGGGCGCACCAACTATGACGTTGCTGACCAGTTGGCGAACCTCGGTATGGAAGCGATCCACCCGCGCGCTGGCAAGGGCATGCGTCAGAACGAGATTCCGCTGCGGGTGATGAACACCTTCGAGCCGGAGCACACCGGTACCCTGATCACCGGCGACTACGTCAGTGAAAAGCCTCAGGTAGAGATCATCGCCGGTAATAAAGGCGTGTTTGCCATTGAGGTGTTCGATCAGGACATGCAGGGTGAGCCCGGTTCCGACCGTCGCATTCTGGAAGTGCTGGGTCGCTTCAAGGTGCGTTTCGTATCCAAGGACACCAACGCCAACACCATTACCCACTACGTGGACAGTACGCTCAAACACGTCAAACGGGTGGTCAGGGCGCTGAAAGACGAGTTTCCCAACGCCGAAATCAGCACTCGCAAGGTGGCGATCGTGTCTGCCATTGGCAGCGATATCAAGGTGTCGGGCATCCTGGCTCGGTCAGTCAAGGCCCTGGCGGACGAGGATATCAGCGTTCTGGCCCTGCACCAGTGCATGCGGCAGGTGGACATCCAGTTCGTAGTGGACGAAGACGCCTATGAGAAGACCATTGTGGCGCTTCATGGCGCGCTGATTGAGCCTCACAACCACGAGTACGCGATCGTTGCAGCGTAACCTGCTGGTTCTCTACGTCGGTAATTGCCACAACTGACAGTCTGTGCCCCCGGCAACGGGGGATCCATGACGCTGTTCCGCGCGTATTCTCTGGAAATTCGCGATCGGAACCTGTGCCATGACTGACGTTCAGAGCCCGGGGCCGTCTCCGACCATAGCCCATTCCGGCGAAACGGAATCCCTGGTAGGGCTGTACTTCAGGGATGCGTCCCGTTACGAATTGCTCACCAATGAGGGCGAGCGCCGACTTTCACGGCGCCTGACCTTCTGCTATCGGATCATATCTGCCGAGCTGGCCTTGCCGGAAGGCACCCCTCAGACATTCCGCGAAGTGGTTGGAAGCCTGGGCGACGCCTGTGCTTTTTCGAGGCGGTGTCGTCGTGCCTACCATCTCGCCACCGCAAGTCGTCAGCGGCTGATTCGCAGCAATCTCCGGCTCGCGGTGCACATCGCACGGCGCTACGCCAACCGCGGCATTCCTATGTCGGATGTCATTCAGGATGCCAATGTCGGTCTGATCAAGGCCGTGGAGCGGTTTGATCCTACCAAGGGCTTTCGTTTCTCGACCTATGCCTACTGGTGGATCAGCGAAGAGGTGAAGCGGTGCATGAAGCGTGGAACCCGGCTTGTGCATACCCCTGAAAACGTGGTCGATGAAATCCGCCTGTTGCAGAAAAAATCCCTGGTACTGCACCAGACATTGGGCCGCACACCGTCGCAGACCGAACTGGCGCGGGAGATTGAGGTGTCGCCTTCCCGCATTGGTGAGCTGCGGGCGCTGGCCAGTCTGGAAGTGTCGGTGGATCTGCCGGTGGGCATGGAGGGTGGCATTACGCTGGGTGACAGCCTATGTGCAGACGATCAGTCCGCGCCGGACCACGACATGGCCCAGCGTGACCGCAAACGGACACTGACCGCTCTCTTGGCGGAACTGAGTTCGCGGGAAAAGGATGTCCTGGCCAGGCGTTACGGCCTGGGTCTCCCGGAACCGGAAACCCTGCAGGTGATCTCCGATGACCTGGGAATAAGCCGGGAGCGGGTGCGGCAGATAGAGAAAAGCGCCCTGAAAAAGTTACGGGGCCGTTTTATCGACCCTAACGACGAGCTCCGGGGCTAGTATTCAGGGCCGGTATCGACCGGCTTAGCCCTGGGCCAGAATGAACCAGGCGCCCGCCGCTACCTGGCACGCCAGGACAACAGCTGTCAGTCCCAGCCGCAACTTCAGATACCAGTCCGGCCAATAACCCCTCATCCAGCGAGCGTCGACCACATACAGCGCGACATAGGCCAGCGTGTAAACCAGGATCTGGCCGGCAATGGGCAGCAGCAGACCAATGCCGGCGGTGATGAAGAACACTTGGCTCAACAACATGGTTACCAGAGGGGAAATCGGGTAGCAGCGATTCTCAAGCTGCATGGCCAGTGGCCAGTAGATGCCCGCCATAAAGCCCAGAATGCCCGCGCTGTACAGGTAGAAATAGCGGGAGATGGCCAGGCTCTGTTCAGGCAACGCAAAGAGTCCGAAAATGGCGGCAAGGAAAGGCAGCAGCCCGCCAATGCCCACGACGATCGCCAGTCTGGCGACGGCAATCACGAGTGCTTCCCCTGAACCCGAATCCTCATTGGTTCGATAGCGGCGGGCTCCGTGCCCACCAACTCAATGGCCGGGTTGATCGACTGCCTGAGTTCTTCCAGGGTTATTCTCACCGTATGACTCTCACCGTAAAACGCGGGGATGATGTGCTACCCACGGACTTACGAGCAACGGATCGTTTGGGATCATTCCAGTCGTGTAACGCCGAGGAACTAGTGGTCAGATATGATCGGCGAGCGCGCGGCAGGCGGCGTGTTGGGGGCACTGAACGAGGTGGTCATTGACCATGCCCGTGGCCTGCATAAAGGCATACACGATGGTGGGCCCCACAAAGTTGAAACCGCTCTTTTTCAAGGCTTTGGACATGGCTTCGGCCTCGGGCGTGTAAACCGGTACGTCGGCAAAGCGCTGCCAGTGATTCTGGATAGGCTCTCCACCGACAAACGACCACAGGAAGTCACTGAAAGAGTGGCCCTGATCCTGCAGCTCCAGATAGCCCCGCGCGTTGCGAATGATGGACTCGACTTTCAGGCGGTTACGGACGATGCCCGTGTCCTGCAACAAGGACTCGACTTTGGCCTCGTCATAATGGGCGATCCGTTCAGGGTCAAAATGATCGTAGGCGGCGCGGTAGTTGTCCTGTTTCTTGAGTATGGTTATCCAGCTCAGGCCCGCCTGCTGGCCGTCCAGACACAATTTTTCAAACAGCGCCAGGTCGTTGTATTCGGGCCGGCCCCATACGGTGTCATGGTAGTGAACGTAGAGCGGGTCATCGCCACACCAGGGGCAGCGTTGTTGATTGTCCATAGTCCTGCCTGTTCGCCTGAGGTTGGTGAAGCCGTGCGGATTACGGCTGTAGACGGTCGATGTGCCAGCCATCGTCTTGTCTGACGTATTCGAAGCGGTCGTGCAGGCGGCTTGGCCGTCCCTGCCAGAATTCGATCCGTTCCGGTACCACGCGGTAGCCGCCCCAGAAATCCGGTAGCGGGATCGCTCCGTCCTTGAACCGGCGCTTCATCTCCGCCACTTTCTGTTCCAGCAGACCGCGGGAGTTGATCGCCCTGCTCTGTTCCGACACCCAGGCGCCAATCTGGCTGCCCCGAGGGCGAGAGGTGAAGTACCTCAGGGATTCGGATTTGCTGACCTTTTCCACATGGCCCTGAATCCGCACCTGGCGGTTCAGCCCGATCCAGGGGAAAAGCAGGGCGGCTTTTGGGTTTTCTGCCAGCTCGTGGGCCTTGCGGCTGCCGTAGTT
>PBRG01000144.1 GCA_002726615.1 Marinobacter sp. | reverse complement strand
TTCATCCCGCGGATTGCCTGGATCTTAGCCAAGTTACTACCTTATCTGTGTCAGTGATTTGACGATCTGCTCTCAGTCGGCCGAGCGGGTAATGATCGTTTCTTCCTTTTCCTTGCGACGGGCCAATTCCTCGCGGATCAGCCGTTCCAGGTCGTCGGTCAGATTGGCATTGTCGAGTTTCTGATTGGGCTTGCCCGCCGCGTAGAACAGGTTCTTGGGGCTGCCGCCGGTCAAGCCCAGGTCAGCAACCTTGGCCTCGCCCGGCCCGTTTACAATACAGCCGATGATGGCAACATCCAGCGACTCGTTGACGTCCTCCAGGCGAGCTTCAAGATCATTCATGGTCTGGATGACATCGAAATTCTGGCGCGAGCAGCTGGGGCACGCGACGAAGTTGATACCCCGACTGCGCAGGCGCAAACTTTTGAGAATATCGAAGCCGACCTTGATTTCCTGCACCGGGTCTGCCGCGAGCGACACTCTGATGGTGTCTCCAATGCCGTCCATCAGCAGCATACCCAGGCCAACAGAGGACTTCACGGTCCCGGAGCGGAAGCCACCAGCCTCGGTAATACCCAGATGCAGCGGCTGTTCGATCTGTGCGGCGATCTGACGATAGGCCGCCACCGTCATGAAGACTTCCGAGGCCTTGAGGCTCACCTTGAAATCCTGAAAATCGTGCTTGTCCAGAATATCGATATGGCGCATGGCGGATTCCACCAACGCCTCCGGTGTGGGTTCGCCATACTTGCGTTGCAGTGCCTTTTCCAGGGAGCCCGCGTTGACGCCAATACGAATCGGGATATTGCGATCGCGTGCGGCGCTGATCACGGCGCTGACACGGTCATCCCGACCGATATTACCCGGGTTGATACGAAGGCAATCAACACCCAATTCAGCCACCCGCAGAGCAATCCGGTGATCAAAGTGGATGTCGGCCACCAATGGTAAAGACACCATTGAGCGAATCTTACCGAAGGCTTCCGCAGCATCCATCGTAGGCACGGAAACCCGCACAATGTCCGCTCCCGCCTCCTGCAGGGCACGGATCTGGCCAACGGTTGCATTCACGTCGCAGGTGTCGGTGTTGGTCATGCTCTGGACAGCAATGGGCGCATCCCCGCCCACGGGAACATCGCCTACCATTATCTGGCGTGATTTGCGTCTTTTGATCGGAGATTCGTGGTTCATATAGCCTGCTAACCGCAAAAGAGGGTTCGAAACGTTCAGATATCCAGTGTGAATTCTGCTCGGTTGTTGACGACCCGATAACCGGAAAGGTCAATCGCCTGACCATCAAATCTTATGGACTCGATGGCATCGACTGCGCCGACAACAACGTCGATAGGCAGTCTGCCTGATACATTAACCCGGTCGCCATCCCGTTGCAGGGAGCCCACCAGGCGATTGCCAGCCGAATCGGTTACCTGAACCCAGCATTCATCGCTGAACGTTATTTCCAGGCGACCACTGCCGACGGCGGCCATTGGCTGGGCGCTCTCCTGAAACGCTGGCTCCGGCTCACTGGTCACCACCGGCACCCGGCTTTCATCAACCGCCTCCACAGCCGACTGCTCAGCAGGTGCGGAATCGTTCTCGATCGTCTGGGTCGCGGAATCAGAGGCCTGTTCGTTCACCTGGGATTCTTCCGGCAGCGCCGTCAATTCGTCATTGTCCTCAACGGCCGGCGCTTCAGCAACCGGCTCGGAAAGACGAACGGTCGCCTCGTCGGTTTCGGGCTCTGGTGACTCGGTACTAACTGTTTCGCTCATCGATGCCACCTGATCGGACGGTTCATTCTGCGTGGCAACGTCCGGTTCCTGAGAACCAGTCGGTTCCTCCGTACCGCCCGCTATACCACCCAGTTCGCCCATAAAACGCAACGCGAGGAATGCGATCACCGCGATGACCAACAGGAGAAGCAGCAACTTCGCAACGCGGCGTTTCCGCCGTCTGCGACGTTCGATATCAATCAACGGATTGGCTTCTTCTGCCTGCACTTTTCGCTGCCGCAGTGGCTCCAGCTCCTCATCCAGCGTCGCAATCACCGCATCCGGATCAAGGTCAACCTGTCGCGCGTAAGTTCTGACATAGCCTTTGAGGAACAGTTCACTGTCGATCTGTTCATACTTCCCGTCCTCTATCGCCTGTATCACCGCCGGACGAAGATGTTGGGCATCGGCCACGGCTGAAACACTGAGCCCCTTCTGCTCACGCGCACGTTTGAGCAAATGGCCCGTTGGCTCATTCAGGCTCGACGGTTGTTGTGCATCATCACTGTCCATTGGATGTCATCACCCTGTATTGTTGGTATTCGACAGAGTTTGGAAAATTGTTTTTCAGCAGAAGTCCGAGGCTTGATTCCCGGTTCCTGTCGCCCAGATGCCGGGCGATGCGAATACCTGTGTAGAGGCTTTCCGGAGAATGGCGGAGATTCTGATTCCGTTGCATCAGCGTCATCAGGCGGCTGTAGTAGCGAGACGCGGCCTGATGTTCTCCGGATTCGACCAATGTCCGTGACAGTGCAAGCAATGATTTTGCGTCACCACGGGATAATTCAACAGCGCGCCGGTACGCCGTCTTGGCGCCCTCAAGGTTGCCAATTCTTTCTTCGGTCAATCCGAGATTGAAGAACACGGAGGCCCTGTCGTTGTATGACGTATCCCTGGAGGCCGCGAGGAACTGTTCGCGGGAATCCTCAAACCGGCCAGCGCCGTACAGGAATGCCCCGTAATAAACGCGCCCACGGGTATACCCCTGATCACTGTCGAGTGACTCCTTGAAGGATCGCTCAGCCAGCTCCGGCTCACCCTCGGCATTGTAGATCAGCCCCATGGCCGCCAATGCCCCGGGGTCATCAGAGTCCAATTCAAGCGCCCGTTCGAGGTGGTGTCGGGCTCTTTCCAGATTATTCTGGCCAATATAGGCGGTCCCCAACTGGACATAATTCCTGATGGCCTTGTCGCGATCTGCCTCGCGGGCAAAACGGCTATCGGTATTGGTCACGCACCCCGCGACAAACGTCGCCAACAACACCACTACAAGCGCGGCCTGCATCCTTTTCACCGAATTAAATGTCACAGTCGGTAATTCCTCTTGAATTGGAAGGTGCATATCAGCACTGGGTTTACGGACTGACCTGCTGCACCTGGATATAACGCTGACTACGCTTGGTGCGGTCTTCCACCATCCCTACCAGTTGGCCACAGGCAGCGTCGATATCGTCACCGCGGGTGGTTCTCACCGTGGCGATGTACCCTGCCTCATTCAGAACTGACTGGAAACGGCGGGTGGCGTTCATACTTGGACGCCGGAAATCGCTCTCCGGGAACGGATTGAACGGAATCAGGTTGATCTTGCACGGAAGACCGCGAAGTACCACTGCCAATTCCCTTGCGTGCTCAGGCTGGTCGTTAACGCCCTCGATTACAGTGTATTCGATGGTTGCCTTTCGCTTGTCCGGCAGACGTGCCAGGTAACGACGCGTTGCTGCAAGCAATTCCGCAATCGGGTACTTTTTATTCAACGGCACCAATTGGTTACGCAACTCATCATTGGGGGCATGGAGCGAAATGGCCAGTGAAACATCGGTAACTTCACCCAATTTATCCAGTGCCGGAACCACACCAGAGGTACTGACGGTGACACGTCGCTTGGAAATGCCGTAGGCCAGGTCCTCCATCATCAGGTTCATGGCATCGACAACGTTGTCGAAGTTCAGCAGCGGCTCGCCCATTCCCATCATCACCACGTTGGTAATCGGGCGATCCGGACCGGGCTCAAAGGGCATGAACGCCTTACGCGCAACCCAGACCTGCCCAATGATCTCAGCAGCGGTAAGGTTGCGGTTAAATCCACGCTTGCCCGTCGAACAAAACGTGCAATCGAGGCTGCAGCCAATCTGCGACGACACGCACAACGTTCCGCGCTCACCGTCAGGTATGAGCACGGTTTCAACACTGTTGCCGTTGTCCATGCGCATGACCCATTTGCGGGTACCGTCTTTGGAGGACTCGTCGTACACCACCTCTGGCCCACGAATTTCCGCAACGGCCTTCAGCTTTTCCCGCAGCACCTTACTCATATTGGTCATTTGGTCGAAGTCATCGGCCCCGCGCTGGTGAATCCATTGCAGCACCTGTGTTGCGCGGAAACGTTTCTCCCCCAGGGACTCAAAAAAGGCCTCCATTTTGGCCTTGGGCATTCCCAAAAGGTTGGTTTTCTCAGCAACAGCTGTCATTTCATAACCTCAATCAAATAACCAATACGGGCCGGACGTATGCCCGGCCCGGTACAGCCTGATCAGCCGCGCGGGCAGATCTCACTGTCATTGAAAAAATACGCAATTTCGCGCTCAGCTGACGCAGCAGAATCTGAACCATGAACAGCGTTGGCATCAATTGAAGATGCAAAGTCGGCACGGATGGTGCCCGCTTCCGCTTCCTTGGGATTGGTTGCTCCCATCAGGTCACGATTCTTCAGGATAGCACCGTTGCCTTCCAGAACCTGAACAACAACTGGGCCAGAGGTCATGAACGCAACCAGATCATTGAAAAACGGGCGCTCCTTGTGCTCGGCGTAAAACCCTTCTGCCTGCTCCTGGGTCAGGTGCATCATCTTCGCGGCGACAATGGTCAGGTCCGCTTTTTCGAAGCGTGAGTAGATTTCGCCGATCACATTTTTTGCGACTGCATCGGGCTTGATAATCGAGAGCGTGCGCTCGTTTGCCATGATCTATCTCCATTAAGGTTCAGAAAAATTTCAGGGTTGGGATTATACGCAGTCCGGAGGCAACTGCCTACCGCACTGAACGGAGACGGGTAACAACGTCAACGATTTGCGCCGCTGCGAAGTCAATTTCCTCTTCCGTTGAAAAGCGTCCAAAGGAAAACCGGAGCGCCCGATGCGCCTGCTCATCATCCAGACCAATACCCTTGAGCACAAACGAAGGCTCAATGGTGGCCGACGAGCAGGCTGAACCGGACGAAACCGCCAGTTCCCGCAAGCCCAGCATCAGGGATTCGGCATCGACACCTGCAAATGAGAGGTTGATGATACCCGGGACCCGATGCTCGGCACTGCCGTTGAGCGTCACACCTTCAAGCCCTTCAAGGCCTGACAGGAAGCGCTTGCGCAGCAATTCCAGTCGCGCCTTCTCCTGCTCCAGTTTTTCACCGGCCAGATCAAAGGCTTTGCCCATGCCGACTATCTGATGCGTGGGCAGTGTCCCGGAACGCATACCCCGTTCATGGCCACCCCCATGAATCTGGGATTCAATTCGCACGTCCGGCGAACGCCGCACATAGAGGGCTCCAATACCCTTGGGCCCATAAACCTTGTGCCCGGACAGTGATAACAGGTCCACCGGCATGCCCCCCACATTCACCTCTGTCTTCCCAGCCGCCTGAGCTGCGTCCACATGAAACAACACACCGCGTTCGCGAAGCATGGCACCGATGGCAGCGATATCTGTCTGGCTACCCAGTTCATTGTTGACCATCATCAGGCTGACCAAAGCAGTATTATTCCGAAGCGCACCTTCGACCTGCTGGCAGGACACACGTCCGTCAGCTCCAGGTTTCAGCCAGGTCACCTCAACCCCCTGCCCTTCAAGCCACTTGCAGGTATCAAGCACCGCCTTGTGTTCAATCATCGACGTCACAACGTGCGGGTTGCTCTTACCTGCGACCGCACCCTTGATGGCAAGGTTGTCGGATTCGGTAGCACCGGACGTCCACACGATCTCACGAGGGTCCGCATGAAGCAGATTCGCCACCTGCCGGCGAGCGCCTTCAACCGCAGCTTCAGCCTGCCAGCCAAAGCCATGGGAGCGGGATGCAGGGTTGCCAAACACGCCATCGGGTGTCAGGTATTTGAGCATTTCTTCAGCAACGGCAGGGTCTACGGGCGTGGTGGCCGCATAATCCAGATAGACGGGCTTTTTCATAGAAGTTTCAGGATAGTCGTTCAGGCCGGCGCCTGATCCGTGAGGCGCTCGGTGTTAATCGTCTGTGAGTCGCCGTCGGAATGGCGCCTGTTCTGCCGGCTGGCAACCACCTGAATCTCCCGCTTTCGCATCAGGTCCCCAAGACTGATATCGCTGAGGAACTGATGGATCTGATCGCTGAGATCAGACCACAGGTGGTGGGTCAGGCATTTTTCGCCATTCTGGCAATCACCCTTGTTGCAGCAACGGGTGGTATCCAGGGATTCACTGACCGCATCGACGACTTCCGCGATAAAGACGGCGTCTGCCTCACGGGTCAGGCGATAACCACCGCCGGGCCCCCGGATACTGGTCACCAGCTTGTGACGGCGAAGGCGGGAAAACAACTGCTCGAGATACGAGAGGGAAATCTCCTGCCGGGCAGATATGTCAGCCAGACTCACCGGCCCCTGATCCCCATGAAGGGCGAGATCCAGCATTGCCGTCACCGCATAGCGGCCTTTGGTGGTCAGTCTCATAACGTCAGCCCCGGTCAGGGATTGATTCGGCTTTAACAACGCCGAGTATGAATTGACCAACCAAAACAGTCAAGTATTCACCGTTGCGACGGCTCGTCGTCCCGCACACAGTCGAAATCCTCTTCCTGCAGCGGCGGCAACTCGCCATTCTGGTACTCACTGTTCACTTTGCGAAGCGCTTTGCACATGTTCTCAATGCGATCATCCACAACGTGCATATGATCCAGCAGGCTGCGCATCGCCCGGGCTACCGGGTCCGGCATCTCCTCGGTCACGCCATAGGCATCAAAGCCCATGCGCTCTTCCATTTCCTTACGCCGGGCGTCATCTTCCCCTTTGCGCTTCACCACCACCCGGCCAGGAATACCGACAACCGTCGCACCCGGCGGAACCTCTTTGGTCACCACGGAGTTGGAGCCAATCTTGGCGCCTTCGCCTACCGTAAACGGCCCGAGGATCTTGGCACCGGCACCCACCACAACACCGTCACCCAGCGTCGGATGGCGCTTACCCTTGTTCCAACTGGTACCACCCAGGGTAACGCCCTGATATAAAGTGACATCGTCACCGATCACCGTGGTCTCACCAATCACGACACCCATGCCGTGATCGATAAAGAAACGCCGCCCGATCGTGGCGCCGGGATGAATTTCAATGCCGGTCAGCCAGCGGGCAATCGAGGAAAACGTTCGTGCTACCCACATCAGACCGAGGCCCCAAAGCCAATGCGAGAACCGGTGGCACATCAGTGCGTGCAAACCCGGGTAATTGGTCAGCACTTCGAAAGTATTGCGAGCGGCGGGATCACGATGAAACACACTGTTCACATCTTCCCTAAGACGTTCAAACATAACCCTATTCCTGTTCACCGGCCGTTGAACCAGCCTTTGACGTATTTTTTGCAGTTTCCGCAGTACCTGCCGACTTCTGCACGGCGGTCAGTATCCCCCGCAGGATGTTGATTTCCATCTGATCCAGTCCAGCACGCTGGAACAGCCGCCGCAACCGCGTCATCAACTGGCGGGGGTTGTCCCGGCGGTGAAAGTCCACATCCACAAGCACCTGCTCCAGATGACTGAAAAAACCCTCTACATCGCGGACGGGCGCGGGCGGCACATCCCAGCCTTCATCCCCAGGCGCCATCATAGGCCTGAGATATGGGCTGCTGCCTCCACCTTCAAGGCCTCTTAGATAATGCATGCGCAATTCATAGCACATTACCTGAACCGCCATGGCCAGATTCAAGGAGCTGTAATCCGGATTTGAGGGAATATGAATGTGGAAATGACAGCGCTGCAACTCGTCATTGCTCAGCCCATGGTTCTCACGCCCGAAGACCAATGCCACCTGCCCCGCTTCCGACTGTTGGGAGGCCTTGGCCGCCGCGTCTGGTGGAGCAATGACCGGCCACGGGACCTTTCGCCCCCTGGCGCTGGTACCCATGACGCACACACAATCGGCAATGGCGTCATCCAGAGTAGAGACAACCGTGGCTTTGTCGAGTATATCGGAGGCGCCCGCCGCACGGGCGTAGGAGGCCTCATCGGGAAAGGACACAGGGTTCACCAGCCACAAATTTCCCATACCCATGTTTTTCATGGCCCTGGCGACCGCACCGATGTTGCCGGAATGGGAGGTCTCAACCAGGACAATCCTGATCTGGTCGTTGTAGGTGTCAGGACCCTCCAGGGGCTTAGCTGGCTTGTGCATGGCGGTAGAATCTCTGTAAAAACTGGAAAGGTACGCATGATAACAGATCCCCCCCCTTCCCCGCCTCTCCGGATATGCTCTGATACAGCGCCATCCGTGACATTGCGGATTGGAAAAACATACAAGGCGGGTCAGTTTTTGATATGCTATGCGGCCTTCACACACCCGGATAATGAACACTCAGATGCAACCAGCAATCAAAATGGCCCTGCGCGTCGCGCGTCAGGGGTCCGACTATCTGAAAGCACACTTCGAACGCCAGGAACCCAACGGCGACAGCGAAGACCGCCGCAAGCAACTGGAGCGGGTCGAACAGTCCATTTACGACAATTTTTCCGAACAGCTCGATAAAGCATACAAGGACCACGCCATCGCTCCTTTGAACGAGGCGGACGCCGACGGCAATGACAAGAGCTGGCATATTTTCCCGGTACTCGGGCGTGAGAATTTTTTGCGCGGCATTCCTGACTTCGCCGTTGCGTTGCTGCAAAAGAAGAACAACCGCACCGAGAACCTGCTGCTGATCAACCCGGTTACCGGTGAAGAATACTCCGCCAGCCGTGGCCATGGGGCCGCGCTCAACAGCCGGCGAGTGCGTACCAGCGACGTCAAGCATGCCGACCGAGCAGCCGTGGTCAGCAACCTTCTCGACCAGACCCGCTCTTCTGACGACCCACTGATGTGGGGCGAGATGGCATCCTTGCTTGCACGTGACAGCAGCCTGTTTCGAACCGCTGGTTGTGTAGCCCTTGATATCGCCCGGGTGGCATCCGGCCATCTGGACGCCGCAGTCATTTTCCGCCCTGAGCCGGCTGACCTGGCCATCGGCGTCACGTTGGCACTGGAGTCCGGCGCCCTGACCGGCGACTTCTCCGGAAATCCTTCGACGGAAAAAGCAAAGCAGTTGATCGTCGCAAACCCCAAGCTGTTCCGGGAAGTGCTCAAAACACTTCACCCGTTCCGGGGCCGACTGCCTCGCTAGGCATAAAGGCCAAAAGCCGGGCACAAAAAAGCCGCAACACCCAATGGGGGTTGCGGCTTTTTTATGGCTGACCGACGGCTTACATCCGATTCAGCCACTCGGGCGGCTGCTCTTCTTCCTCTTCCTGCCCCGCAAGACCTTCCTTCGGCGGAACGATCAGGTCTTCCCGTGCAACACCCAGGGCAACCAGCAGGTTTGCTGACACATAGATGGATGAGTAGGTACCCACCACCACACCGATGATCAGAGCAAGCGCAAAGTTGTTGATCGCTTCACCACCCAGGAAATACAAGGCGAACAGAACCACCAATGTCGTACCTGAAGTGTTGATGGTCCGGCTGATGGTTTGATGAATGGACTCGTTGATGATGTGCTCGGAGCCCCCTTCACGCATCTTGCGAAAGTTCTCGCGAATCCGGTCTGCCACCACGATGGTGTCGTTGAGGGAATAACCGATAACCGCCAGCAACGCCGCCAGGACACTGAGATCAAACGTCCACTGGAACAGCGCAAACACACCCAACACGATGATGACGTCGTGGGCCAGGGGCACAACAGAGGCAATGCCAAATTTGAACTGGAACCGCATGCCAACGTAAATCAGCACAACTGCCAGCGCGATGAGCATACCCAGGCCACTGTCTTCCTTCAGCTCGTCGCCAACCTGGGAGCCGACAAATTCGGAGCTCACCAGCTCAAGCTCGTTACCACCGGCCGACAGCGCGGCCGTGACTTCAGCGGCCAACTGGTCGTTCTCGGACTCTGCCATTCGCACCAGCACCGTGGTATCCGAACCAAAGTTCTGGACCACGAACTGCTCGTATCCCGCGCTCTCCAGGGTTTGGCGAACATTGTCCAAGGCGGGTGCCTGCTGGTATTCCAGCTCAACGGAGGTACCACCGGTAAAATCCAGCCCGAGGTTCAGGCCGCGCACTGCCAGCAACGCAATGGCCGCAACAACCAGCGCAATGGACACAACGGAAGCTATCTTCCGAAAGCCCATAAAATCGATAGGTTTCTTCTCTACTTCAGACATTGGCCAGCTTCCCCCCAATCGACAGCTTTTCAACCTGTCGACCGCCGTATACAAGATTTACGATGCTGCGACTGACCATCAGCCCGGAGAACATCGACGTAAGAATACCGATCGACAGTGTCACCGCGAACCCTTTCACGGGGCCGGACCCCATGGCGAACAGGATCACCGCCACCAACAGGGTGGTGATGTTGGCATCGAAAATCGAAACGAAGGCCCGGGAGTAACCGGAGTTTATCGCCGACTGCGGCGGTATGCCCGATTTCAACTCTTCCTTTATGCGCTCGAAAATAAGCACATTGGCGTCAACCGCCATACCCACTGTCAGCACGATACCGGCAATACCCGGCAACGTCAGGGTTGCGGAGAGAATCGACATACATGCGATCAGCAGCATCAGGTTAAGCGTCAGCGCAATGTTGGCGATAACGCCAAAGCCACGGTAGTACACCACCATGTAGCAGAGGACCAACACAAAGCCGAGCAGGACCGACATCATGCCGGCATCAATGTTCTTCTGCCCAAGGCTGGGACCAATCGTCCGCTCCTGGACAAAGTACATTGGCGCGGCCAACGAACCGGCCCGCAGCAGCAAGGCCAACTCCGCTGCTTCAGGGATGGAATCCAGTCCGGTAATCCGGAAACTGCTTCCCAGCGCAGACTGGATCGTCGCCAGGCTGATGATACCCTTCTCGACAACGCGGTTGTCGACCGTGCGGGTTTCACCATCCACAACCACTTCTTCCGTTTCTGTCCGGTATTCGATAAAGAGGACCGCCATGCGACGCCCAATGGCGTTGCGGGTTGAGCGGTTCATCAAGTCGCCGCCCACCGAGTCCATGGTGATGTTGACCTGTGGCTGGCCGTTCTCGTCGAACGCCTGTTGTGCGTTAGAGACATTGTCACCGGTGACGATCACCTCCCGCTCGAGACGGGCTTCACGGTTGGGGTTGTCACGGAACGGGAACGTCTCGATATCAGCGGATGAGGCATCCTGACGGGCCTCAAGACGGAATTCCAGGTTGGCCGTAGCACCCAGTACACGCTTGGCCGCAGCGGTATCCTGCACACCGGGCAATTCCACAATAATGCGGTCCGCTCCCTGGCGCTGCACCAAAGGCTCCGCCACACCAAGCTCGTTCACCCGGTTGCGGATGGTGGTCAGGTTTTGCTCCAGCGCGTAGTCCTGTATGGACTTCACCTCGGCTTCCGACATCGACAGAACCAGAAGATACTCACCTTCCTCAGTCCGCTCGTCTAACAGGAACTGGTTGTACTGGTCGCGGATCAGGTCAAACGCTTCGCTGCGGGAACTTTCGTCGCGGAAACTCAGAACAATGGAACGGTTGCCTTCCACATCGCCACCACGGTAGCGAACACGCTCTTCACGTAACTCACGCTTGATCTGACCAGACATGGCCTCAAGGCGCTGGTCGACGGCTGTTTCCATATCCACTTCCAGCAGGAAATGAACACCACCCCGAAGGTCAAGGCCAAGCTTCATCGGGCCGGCACCAACGCTTTCCAGCCATTCCGGCGTGGAAGGGGCCATATTCAGCGCCACCAGATAGTCCCTGCCAAGCGCCTCTTGCACAATCGGCCGGGCTCTCAGTTGGGATTCGGCATCGTTCAGGCGGATCAGTGCGTCGCGCTCCTGCAACTCGGATTCCTTAACCTGGATTCCGTCGGCTTCGAGCGCATCAACAGCCCTGTCGAGAATCCGCTGATCGACTTCGGTACTGCTCCGGGCACCAGTGATCTGTACGGCGAAATCGTCGGGAAAGACGTTAGGCAAGGCATAGACGAACCCGATCACCAGCGCGATCACGATAACCAGGTTTTTCCAGAGCGGATACTTGTTCAGCATGAGGTCCCTTTAAGCCGGCCAATGGACCGGCGGTGATGTTTCAGCGTGGCAAATTCAGACCTGAGTCGAAAACCGGTCGATCAGATGTCCTTCAGAGTTCCTTTCGGAAGTGCCGCTGCAACAGCAACTTTCTGAACCTTGACTTCAACGTTGTCGGCGATTTCAACCACGATAAAATCATCGGCAACCTTGGTGATCTTGCCAGCTACGCCGCCAGAGGTAACCACTTCATCGCCTTTGTCCAGGCCGGCCATCAGCGCCTTGTGCTCCTTTGCTCGCTTGGACTGAGGGCGCCAGATCAGGAAATAGAAAATCAGGATAAAGCCGGCAAAGAAGATCACCTGCCCCATCACTCCCATGCCCTGGGCACCCGCGTCCTGTGCCATGGCCAGTGCCGGCATCGCAGCAAAGAGTGCAGCAACAAGTAACTTGATCGATTTCATTGATTATCTCCGTTTTTAAGAAAAGTTCAGGTAGCGGTTCAGAATCGGCTTATCCCGCAGTCACTGCGCCATTGGCGGCACGGTTTCACCCCGGCGGGCATAGAAGTCGCTAATAAAGTCCGACAATGTACCTGCTTCAATTGCGCCACGCAATCCAGCCATCACGTTCTGGTAGTAACGCAGATTGTGGATCGTATTGAGTTGCGAGCCGAGCATTTCTCCACATTTATCGAGATGATGCAGGTAACTTCTCGAAAAATTCTCACAGGTGTAGCAGTCACACTGGTCGTCCAGCGGCGCGGTATCGTGCCGATGCCTGGCATTGCGGATCTTGATGATGCCGGTGGAGGTAAACAGGTAACCGTTGCGGGCGTTTCTCGTGGGCATTACGCAGTCAAACATGTCTACGCCACGGCGCACAGCTTCCACAAGATCCTCGGGCCGGCCTACGCCCATCAGGTAGCGCGGGCGGTCTTCCGGCATTCTTGGTGGCAGGTAGTCGAGGATACGGATCATATCCTCTTTGGGTTCGCCCACCGACAATCCGCCAATGGCGTAGCCGTCAAATCCAATCTCCGTTAACCCTTCCAGTGATCGGTCCCGCAGCGATTCGTACATCCCACCCTGAACGATGCCGAACAGCGCGGCCGGGTTATCAGCATGTGCCTGCTTGCTCCGCGCCGCCCAACGCAGCGACAGCTCCATGGACTCACTCGCCTGCTTCTCGGTGGCCGGGTACGGCGTACACTCATCAAAAATCATCACGATGTCCGACCCGAGATCCCGCTGCACCTGCATGGCAATCTCCGGTGACAGCTCTACCGGAGTGCCGTCTATTGGCGACCGGAACGTCACGCCCGCTTCGGTGATCTTTCGCATCTCACCAAGGCTGAAGACCTGAAAGCCACCGGAGTCGGTGAGGATCGGGCCTTGCCACTGGGTAAAGTCATGCAAATCGCCATGGGCCTTCACTACTTCCGTACCCGGCCGCAGCATCAGGTGGAAGGTGTTGCCAAGAATGATCTCGGCCCCGATATCCTTGATGTCCCTCGGCAGCATACCCTTGACGGTGCCGTAGGTGCCCACCGGCATGAAAGCCGGGGTTTCCACCGTGCCCCGGGGAAACGTCAGGCGTCCGCGTCGCGCACGGCCATCGTCCCCGAGTTTTTCAAAGGACATATAACACTGGTCACTCATCATTGTTCTCCGGATTCCGGCTGCCCTTGCCTGAACAGGATGAAAGGGCGCCCAGGCTTGGCTCCTGCGCGGTGATAAACATCGCATCACCGTAACTGAAAAAGCGATAACGCTCGGCGACAGCCGCTTGATAGGCCGACATCACGTTCTGATAGCCGGCAAAGGCGCTGACCAGCATGATCAACGTCGACTCCGGCAGGTGAAAGTTCGTCACCATGACGTCCACGGCCTGGAAACGGTAGCCGGGGTAAATAAAAATGTCGGTTTCGCCCTGAAAAGGTCGAACCATCCCGCCACGACTGGCCGATTCCAGGGATCGCACCGAGGTGGTACCAACGGCAATGACACGACCGCCCCGGGCACGAGCCGCATTCACCGCATCAACCGTGGCTTGCGGTACATGGGCCACCTCGCTGTGCATGACATGGTCTTCAATACCTTCCACCCGCACCGGCTGAAATGTACCAGCGCCTACGTGCAAGGTCACAAACGCGGTTTCAACGCCCATGGATTCAAGCTCAGTCAGAATCCGGTCATCAAAATGCAGACCTGCGGTCGGAGCCGCCACAGCACCCGCTTCCCGGGCGTACACCGTCTGGTAGCGTTCGCGGTCCGAGGATTCATCCGGGCGGTCAACATAAGGAGGCAGCGGCATGTGGCCAATGCGCTCAAGAACATCAAGGACCGGCTCGTCGCTGTCACAGTGCAGATGAAACAACGCATCATCCCGACCGTTCATGCGTAACGACGTGCCATCTTCAAGCAGCACTTTCTGGCCTTCTTTTAGAGCTTTGGAGGCCCGTACGTGAGCGAGAATATCCTGCTCTCCAAGGACACGCTCAACCAGAACTTCCACCTGGCCACCGGTTTCCTTGCGGCCAAAAAGGCGAGCGGGAATCACCCGTGTGTCGTTGAAGACCAGTAGGTCGCCCGGCTGAAGCAGGCCTGGAAGATCGGTAAACCGTAAGTGCCTGATGTCACCGGACAGCCCATCGAGACTGAGCAAACGGGACGCACTGCGCTCTTTGAGGGGATACCGGGCAATAAGTTCATCCGGTAGATCAAAGTGAAAATCAGAGACGTTCATTGGATGGACTGTTTACACCGCGTTGAGCGGATCTTAAATGGTAGCGGCGGGCGGACTCGAACCGCCACGGGTTTTACCCCAACGGATTTTGAATCCGT
>PBRG01000143.1 GCA_002726615.1 Marinobacter sp. | reverse complement strand
CGTTGTTGTGATAGCCCAGATCGCCCATGCGCAGCGATGTGGCCTCGCGGCCATACCAGGTATCATCGCCGAACCGGCTCAGATCATGACGTACGCCTGCCACAAAACTGGCATCAAGCGCTGGTGACGCTCCAAACAGCAGCATCAGCAACCAGCTGCGACGGCGGAAATTGCGGATCAGCCAGAAATACTGGTCCGACTTGAAGTCCTGCAGGCTTTGCTGGTTACCAAGAGCCTCCTGCCAGAGCCTCCAGAAGCTGTCCGGCAGCGACAGGTTATAGTGGGCGCCGGCAATGCTTTGCATCATGCGTCCGTACCGCACGGCCAGCCCCTGGCGATACACATGCTTCAGGCGACCGATATTGGCAGTGCCATACTCGGCAATGGGAATGCTCGCGTCGCCGTCCAGCTCACACGGCATACTGGCTGCCCAGAACACCTCATCCCCAAGATTGCACTGAACGAACCGATGGGTATCCCGGAGCGAATCGAGCATCCCTCGTGTGGTATCGAATACCGGTGTAATCAGTTCCAGCAAGGCCTCGGAGTAATCCGTGGTGATACGCGGATGGGTCAGTGCGGAACCCAGCGAGCGGGGGTGCGGAGTCTGTGCGATAAAGCCGTTGCGATCGACCCGCAGGCCCTCTTTCTCAACGCCTTTTCGGAATCCGGCCCATTGGTTGGCCGTGAACTGCTGAAAAAGCTGATGGCGGGATTCACCCATGAATGACTCCTGCTTGAATGACCGCCGGGAACACCGGCGGTCATTACGGTAGTGTGTAGCGGCGCGGGTTAACGGCCGTCTTTTCGGGCCGACGCCAGAGCCTGTGCCAGCGCTCCGGCCATGGCACCCTTTTGCCCGCTGTCTGCGCCCTTGTGGCGATCATTTCTAGCGGAAGGCTTGCCACCTCCATCCCGTCGGTTACTGCCGGACCCTGCGCGGTTGTCAGATTTCTCCCCAGGCTGGTCATCCATACGCATGGAAAGCGCAATCCGCTTTCTCGGGATATCCACGTCCATCACTTTCACCTTGACGATATCCCCTGCCTTGACCACTTCCCTCGGATCTTTCACGAAGGTGTTCGACAACGCAGAGATGTGCACAAGGCCATCCTGATGCACGCCGATGTCCACGAACGCGCCGAAGTTGGTCACGTTGGTGACCGACCCTTCCAGCACCATGCCCGGCTTCAGGTCATTGAGGGTTTCCACCCCTTCCTCAAAGCTGGCAAAGCGGAACTCCGGCCTGGGGTCACGCCCCGGCTTCTCCAATTCCGTAATAATATCCTTTATGGTCGGCAGACCAAACTGTTCGGTGACGTAGTCCTGCGGGTTCAACGAACGCAGGAAATCGGCGTCTCCGACAATACCTTCAATCTTACGGTTATTCTGGCGGGCAATGGCTTCAACCACGCCATAAGCTTCCGGGTGCACCGACGAGCGATCCAGCGGATTGTCGCCCCCTGCAATGCGAAGGAAACCGGCCGACTGCTCAAAGGTACGATCACCTAGGCGGGACACTTTAAGCAACTGCCTGCGATCACGGAACACACCATTCTGATTACGAAAATCGACGATGTTCTGGGCAATGCTCTGGTTCAGGCCAGACACCCGTGCCAGCAGGGGGATGGATGCGGTGTTGAGATCCACGCCAACACCGTTAACACAGTCCTCTACCACGGCGTCCAGGCTGCGGGCCAGCTGCACTTGAGACACATCGTGCTGATACTGCCCCACGCCGATGGACTTGGGTTCGATCTTCACCATTTCCGCCAATGGATCCTGAAGCCGGCGGGCGATGGAGACCGCTCCACGAATGGTCACATCCAGGTCCGGCAGTTCGCGGGAGGCGAATTCAGAGGCGGAATAGATCGAAGCGCCCGATTCACTGACCACAATCCGCGCCAGCTTCAGCTCCGGGTAACGCTTGCTCAGGTCCGCGACCAGCTTTTCGGTTTCACGGGACGCGGTACCGTTACCAATGGCCACCAGCTCAATACGGTACTGCCGACACCAGTTCGCCAATTGTTCGATCGACTGGTCCCACTGGTTGCGGGGCGCGTGCGGGAAAATACCACCGTGGCCCACCACCTGGCCGGTGCCGTCAATGATAGCCACCTTCACACCGGTGCGCAGGCCGGGGTCCAGCCCCAGTGTGGCTCGGGGACCGGCCGGAGCCAGCAACAACAGATCCTTGAGGTTGGCGGCAAACACATTGATGGCCTCGGTTTCTGCTGCTTCCCGCACCTGGGCCATGAGGTCGGTTTCGATCTGAGTGGACAGTTTTACCCGCCAGGTCCAACGTACCACTTCCGACAACCAGCGGTCGGCCGCACGGCCGTTGTCACGGATGTGCCAGCGCGCGGCAATGCGCTGTTCCGCCGGATGGGGCTGGCGACGGTCGTCTTCAGCATCGCCGACAACGATGGAATAGGTGAGCATGCCTTCATTGCGACCCCGCAGGATGGCAAGCGCACGGTGCGATGGCACCTTTTTCAATGGCTCGACATGGTCGAAGTAGTCGCGGAACTTGGCGCCTTCATTTTCCTTGCCGTCCACCACGGTGACCTTGAGCTGCCCCTGCTGCCAGATAAAATCACGCAGCTCACCCAGAAGTTCCGCGTCCTCGGCAAAACGCTCCATCAGAATGTAGCGGGCACCATCAAGTGCAGCCTTGGTATCGGTAATACCGGCCTCTTGATTGATGTAGCCTTCCGCTGTGCTCTCTGGCTCCAGCGTGGGGTCGTCATACAGGGTGTCGGCCAGGGGCTCCAGACCGGCTTCACGGGCTATCTGCGCCTTGGTCCGTCGCTTGGGCTTATACGGCAGGTAGAGGTCTTCCAGGCGGTTCTTGGTATCCGCCGAATCGATGCTGGCACGTAGCTCATCGGTCAGCTTGCCCTGCTCCTCAATACTGTTGAGGATCGTGGAACGGCGGTCTTCCAGCTCCCGCAGATACCGCAGACGATCTTCCAGAGACCGTAACTGGCTGTCATCCAGCGAGCCGGTGACCTCCTTGCGGTAACGGGCAATAAAGGGAACGGTGGCGCCACCGTCCAGCATTTCAACGGTGGCATTCACCTGCTGTTCACGAACACCCAGTTCGTCAGCAATGCGCCTGATGATACTGTTCATGCAACCTCATCTGATGCTTACGAGTCAAAGCGCAAAGGTACAGCGGCTTATTGCTGCAGGCAAGCAGTGCGGCTACGGTTGTCCAGGAATTGCACAAGATCTGCCCATGGCATGGGGCGGGCGTAGTAGTAACCCTGAATTTCATCACAGTGTTGCTGTCGCAGGAACTCCAGTTGTCCTTCCGTCTCCACCCCTTCAGCCACCACGCTGATCTGCAGGCTGTGAGCCAGGCTGATAATGGCACGAATGATATGCTCCGCGTCGGCAGACTGCCCCAGTTCCTGAACGAAAGACTTGTCGATTTTTACGAGGGAGATGGGCAGGTGCTGAAGGTTGCTGAGTGAGGAGAACCCGGTTCCGAAATCATCCAGGGCGAAACTGATACCCAGTTGATTGAGCTCCCGAAGACATCGCTGGGCATATTCCGGGTCGTGCATCATGGCACTTTCCGTGAGCTCCAGCTCCAGCAGGCTGGTGTCGACATTGGCATTGAATATAATGCGAAAAATGGTCTCGGTCATCTTGCGATCATGGAACTGACGGAACGAAAGATTCACCGCAAAGACCAGCCCCGGATGCCCCAGATCCGAACACTCCTGCAGACGCTTGCAGGCCTGCTCAATCACCCAGTAGCCGATAGGAACGATCAACCCGCTGCGCTCAGCCACCGGGATGAATTCATCCGGTCCCACCAACCCCCGTTCCGGATGATTCCATCGGAGCAGGCACTCCACCCCCCGCACTTCCTCGGACGCGAGATCGATGCGCGGCTGGTAATACACTTCCAGTTCATTGCCCCGCAGCGCATTGCGGAGATCCGCCTCCAGGCGCAACTGGTATCCGGCCGTTATGTGCAACTGACGATCGTAAAATCGATAACTGGTACCGGGGTCGCGCTTGGCCTCAAACATGGCGCGGTTGGCTCGTCGCAGCAGGTTCTCCGGGCTGTCACCTGCTTCCGGATAGGTGGCCACGCCGAGGCTGGCACTGACGACGACGTTCTGACCATCAATGCCGAATGGTTCACCCAGCGTGGTTACGAGCTTGCGGATGATCTGGGTAAGATCCAGGGAGTCTTCCACCTTTTCGACAATGATCGCAAACTCGTCACCACCAATTCGCATCAGCGAATCCACTCGTCGCAGATTGTGTCGCAGCCGTTCCGCCAGCTTCAGCATGATCTGGTCACTCTTCTGATAACCGAAGGATTCATTGAAGCTGCGGAAATCATCCAGATTGATGTGCAACAGTGCCAACCGCTGGCCGGCACGCTCAGCCCTCAGCAGCGCCTGTTGCAGGCGATCAAAGAACAGGTCACGGTTGATAAAACCACTGGCCACTTCCCGACCCAACTGGCCGTGAGCGGACTCCGAGAGCTGTTGTCGGTACCAGAGGCAGCGTACCGCGCGACGCAATCCCCACTCTTCCAACGACTGGCGGCTTAAATAGTCGGAAGCGCCATTGGCAAGCAGATCACCAGCACGCTCGGAGGCCGGCTCGGCGCTCAGTGCCAATACCGGTTTCTCGTTGCTGGACACGGACAGATACTGCAGGAACGCGTCTTCGGAACCGCCATGAAACACGCAGTCCCAGAGGATAACGTCAAAGTGGGTATTGCGAATCAGATCATCGCAGTCGATAAGATCCGGGCACCAGGTCAGGTCCGGTTCCATTTCACGATCACGTGACAGGAGCGCGCTCAGCCAGAGAAAATCCGAATACTCCGGTGTCAGCACCAGCAGCCGCACATGGCTGGGGTTGGGTTGTTTTACTGCCAGGGTCATCAAGAAGCGTCCCGTTCCTCGTGATCGAACATCTCCATCCCATCAAGAATAGCTGATAGATCGTCAAGGTACAGCAAGTCTGCCTGGTGTAGAATGTCTGCTTCCCAGGTTGTCTCGGAATTTCCCGGATTGGCGCGAATATTGTGAACAAGCTCAACCCCCGACAGAGTGAAGCCGTCCGCTACGCGGAGGGCCCCATGCTGGTGCTTGCCGGTGCCGGCAGCGGCAAGACCAGTGTAATCACTCGCAAAGTGGCTTATCTGATCGAACATCTTGGTATTCCTGGACGACACATTGCCGCCGTCACCTTCACCAACAAGGCAGCCCGGGAAATGAAAGAGCGGGTCGGACGCCTGGTGGACCGCAAGCTGACCCGCGGCCTGATTGTCTCCACCTTTCACAACCTCGGGCTGAACATGATCCGCGAGGAGCACGAGCACCTGGGCTATCACCCCGGCTTTTCCATCTTCGATGCGGAAGACGCCAAGGCCCTGCTGCAAGACCTGATGATGCGCGAGGCCAGCGCGGATGCTGGCGACGAACTGTCTGACGTGCAGATGACCATCTCGTCCTGGAAGAATGCCATGCGCAGCCCCCAGGACGCCTGGAGTCGGGCCGCCGACGAGCGGGAGCAACGTATAGCCATCATCTACCGCCACTACAATGAATACCTGAAAGCCTACAATGCGGTGGATTTCGATGATCTGATCCTGCTGCCGGTACAGCTGTTCCGCGACAATCCGGAGGTGTTACAGAAATGGCGGCGAAAAATCCGCTATATGCTGGTGGATGAATATCAGGATACCAACCTTTGCCAATATGAGCTGGTCAAGCTGTTGGTGGCGGAACGGGCCGCCTTTACCGTCGTTGGTGATGATGACCAGTCGATCTATGCCTGGCGCGGTGCCCGGCCTGAAAACCTTGTTCAGCTCAAGGAAGACTTCCCTAGCCTCAAGATCGTCAAACTGGAACAGAACTACCGTTCCACCGTGCGCATCCTCCGTTGCGCCAACACGGTCATCGCCAACAACCCCCACGTGTTCGAGAAAGCCCTGTGGAGCGATCATACGATCGGGGACGAGCTAAGAATCGTCCGCTGCCGCAATGAGGACGCTGAAGCCGAACGGGTGGCCACGGAAATCCTTGACCAGAAACTCAAGAAAGGCCTGGCCTTCCGGGACTTCGCCGTGCTCTATCGGGGCAATCACCAGGCGCGGCTGCTGGAAATGAAACTTCAGGCCTACCAGATTCCCTACCACATCTCCGGTGGCCAGTCGTTCTTCTCCAAGAACGAAATCAAGGACGCCATGTCCTATCTGCGTCTGCTGGTGAACCCGGATGACGACGCGGCGTTCCTTCGGGTCGTGAACGTGCCTCGCCGCGAGATCGGCCCCCGCACGCTGGAACAGCTCAGCCATTACGCCCGCTCTCGCAACGTCAGCCTGTTTCGTGCCCTGGGTGATATGGGCGCCGAAACCCATGTCACCGAGAAGGGGCTGGACCGCCTGCGGCGCTTTGCACACTGGGTGGACACTACCTGCGAGCGCCTGCACCGCGAAGATCCGATTCCGGTGATCAAGCAGCTGTTCACCGACATCGAGTACGAGGAATGGCTACACCTGCATTCCGGCTCGCCGAAACAGGCAGAACGACGGATGGAGAACATCTGGTACCTGGTGGAATCCATCCAGCGCATGCTGGACGACGGCAAGGGCACGGCCGACGAAATGGGCATTGAAGACGCCATCAGCCGGCTTATCCTGCGCGACATGATGGAGCAGCGTGAAGAAGAGGACGACAGCGACAAGGTCCAGCTGCTGACCCTTCACGCCTCAAAAGGCCTGGAATTCCCCCACGTCTTCATCATGGGTCTGGAAGAGGAAATACTGCCTCACCGCTCCAGCATTGAGGAAGGCAATGTCGAGGAAGAACGGCGACTGATGTACGTGGGCATCACCCGAGCCCGGGAAACCCTGACCCTTAGCTTTGCCGCCCAGCGAAGACAGTACGGAGAGAAACTGGAAACCATTCCAAGCCGGTTTCTCGATGAACTGCCCGAGGCCGACCTGAGATGGGAGGGCACCGGCGACCTGGACGTGGAAGCCAACCAGCAAAAAGGCAAGGCCACCCTCAGCGCGTTGCTTGGCGACCTTGGGAACTGAATTTCACGTTTTTTCACAATCCCTGCAACTTTATGACCTCCTGATCCGTAACTGGCCAGGGGACTCCGTTCCCCACGTACACAAAAACAACATCAGGAGGACATTATGTCCCGTCTATCCAACCGATTGTCGACCGTCACCGGCTCACTGCTGCTGGTGGCTGCCGGGTCGACACCCGTCAACGCTGGCCTGCTCGGCAACCTTCTTGGCGGATCCGCAGATAATTCGTCAACGCAGACCGAAACATCTGCAGCACAGAAGGGCGCATTCAGCGATCCCTTTGCCGAGCCCACCATCATCGTGGATGGAGAAGAGATTCAGACCGATGAGAAATGCATCACCCGAAGTGACGGCATGGACGAATGCAAGCCTGCCGCCGGTACCATGGCGCTTCTCAAGGATGGACGCCTGCTATACCTGAATGCTCTTGAAGGCACGGAAAACGTCGAGCTGTCGATCGTCGCCGAATTCGGCGAAGTATCCGTCAACGACCAGACCCGTGTCTTGTCCCTCGACGAAAACGACAACCCATCCTGGCTGAAACCAACACCCCTGGATGCCGGCGCTAACCCGAACGGTAACGACAGCGAAACCCTGCTCAACGGCACGGACCTGGATGGTCTGATCGATACGGCCGACAACACCAGTAAGAATGACGGTGCGCTTTTTTGTTCTGATGTGATTGGGCTGGCCAATGGCAACGTGATGGCCGTTGGCGGCACGGACTACTATTCGGAGCCAGGCATTGACGGCTTACCTCTGGGGGTTGCCGAACTGGAGGGCATCAAGAACTCCAGAATTTTCGACGAAGAGACGAACACCTGGAGCCAGAGTGGCGATATGGCCTTCGGTCGCTGGTATCCGTCGCTCGTTACCATGGGCAATGGCAACGTCTTCGTCGCCAGTGGTGTAACCAAGCTGCTGAAGCCAGTGTACCCGGATGAGCCACTGAACAGCGGACGCAACGTGGTGCAAACAGAAACCTACGACCCCTGCGCCGGCGCCTGGACGCAGAACCCGTCTACCGCTGATCGCTCCTTACCGCTCTATCCGCGCATGCACCTGCTGCCGAATGGACACATCTTCTACAACGCTGGTGGCCAGGCCTTCAACCCGTTCGGCCAGGGTTACGACCAGGCATTGTGGAACATCGTTGCCAGTTTCAACCCGGATACTCAGCGCTGGAACGACATTGGCTATGCAGGTCTCCCACTGAGACTGGATGAAGCCGGGCTGGGTCAGTTGAGCAGCACCCTGAACATCACCAACCTGTCTCTTGATCAGGTCGGCTCACTCCTTGGCGATGTTCTCGACTCGCCCACGGATTTGCTGACCAGTGCGGCCGATCTTGGAGTATCCGAAGAAGATCTGCGCATGGCGATCGCCGGTGGTATGCGGGGCTCCACGTCATCCACCATGTTGCCGCTGAAACCAGATGCCAGCGGTAACTACAACGAAGTGGAACTGCTGACCGCGGGCGGCGTGCCCAGTTATGCAGTGCTGACGAACCCCGGTGGCTACCTGCCCACCGACCAGACCCGCATCGATACCGTCACCACCAACGGCGACGAAATCGGCTACGAATCGCGTTTGGCCGGTCCACTGAATCAGCCTCGCTGGTACGGCACAAACGTTGTGATGCCCGACGGCACCGTGATGGTGTTCAGCGGCGGCAATCGCGACGGTGTGGTAGCGCCCGGCCTCGAAGGCCCGATCCGCACCGCCGAGCGGTTCAACCCGGAAACCGGAGAATGGACGGAAATGGCTACTGGCCACCGTGCCCGCACCTACCACAACACTGCGGTACTGATGGAGGACGGCCGCGTTATGGTTGCCGGCCACTCACCAATCAATACCGCTTACCTGACGTTCGTGGATCTTCAGGATTTCGGACTCGCACCCTATGACGGCCGCGATCCGAGTTTCGAAATCTACACCCCACCCTACGCCATGCGGGACGACCGCCCCACAATTAGAAGTGCACCCAGCAATCTGACCATTGGCGACCGATTCAACATCAAGGTCGACCAGGTGGATCAGATCGACAAGGCACTGCTGATTCGCCGCACGGTCATGACCCACGTCATTGACGGTGACCAGCGCGCCATTGAGCTGGTCATGGAGCGGGGCCCTGGCAACAAGCTGACTCTGACCATGCCCGACAACCACAATGTGGTGCCCGCCGGCGAATACATGCTGTTCGTCAGCAAGGACACCGCAGATGGCCGCGTGCCCTCGGTGTCTGCGCCGATCACTGTGGTGAATGAGAGTCTCGCCTGCATGGCGCCCACTCAGGTGGCCAGTGACACCACCACCAGCGGTGGCATCATTGAGTCAACCCTCGAGTTGCTGTAACCGTCAGGAGAATTGTTTATGAAACACATCGAACAGATCGGAGCTCGCCTGGCGGCCCCGGTGTTGTTCGGCCTGGTGTCCCTGTCGGCCTCCGGGCTGGCAGGGGCCCACGGTGCACCGGAGACAAAGGACGTTCCGGACGGCATCGTAAAGGCCCGAATAGCACATCAGCCCGACATTCCCGGACTCAGTGCGATCATTCTGGATGCGCCGCGCCCAGGCATATTGCTTCGATACAAAGGTGAAGAACCTCTGACCGTATTAGGCACGGACGGAGAGGCGTTTATACGATTTACCCGAACCGAAGTCACCGTTAATACCGACAGCCCGAGCTGGAAAGCGCTACCAAACCAGTCAACGGAAACGAGCCAGACGTCCTGGGTGACGATGTCTCAATCCGGCGCTTTCGGCTGGCTGGACTCCCGGCTCAACGTTCTGCATGACAGCGACAGCGCAGACGGGCCCAAAACCTGGTCAATTGCAGTGACAACGACCAAGCGCGGCACTGATCGCATCGAAGGGGAACTGACCTATACGCCCATTCACTAACGGGCGAAAATTCCGCTAACCACCAAAAAGCCCCCGTATTATCGGGGGCTTTTTTGGTCTACCGACCGTAGTCAGGAATACAGTTGCTACTGGCTGGCCTCAACCATGTGTTTGACGGCGCTCTCGATTTCCTCATCAGAGCACCCGGAACAACCGCCCTTGGCCGGCATGGCATTGAAGCCGTTGATCGCATGGTTGACCAGTGTGTCCAGTCCTTTTTCAATACGGGGTGACCATGCGGCTGTGTCGCCCTTCTTGGGAGCGCCTGCCGCGCCAGTGCTGTGGCAGGCGGTACAGGCTGCATCGTAAACGTCACTTCCAGAACGGGGGCCCGAGCTTGCGCTTGCAGTTGGAGCGGCTGCCTGCCCGCAGTCTTCACCCTGCACGCACACTTCGCCAACCGGGGCAATGCGAGCACGAATTTCATCTTCAACATTGGCCATTACGGCACCTGCGGTCAGGCCGAAACCAAGCAATACGGCAGCCAGGACTCTCTTCATCATCACAATGCACCTCACAATTGGGCGTTATAATCGTTAGTGCCCGCATTATAGCGACTGCGGCAAGCCAAAAAAACCAAACTGCAAAATGAACCTCCGATTTCAATCAATTTTCGTTGCCATTTCGTAAGTCAGAGGGCTCCGAAAGCACTTTCCGGGTACCATGCACCAAACAGATACCGAGGGTTAGAATGTATGCCTGATACCAACCAGCCACACCCCTGGCGCAAGCCATTACTGATCACCGAGTTTACGGCGGTAGCCGTACTGCTGGCGTCCATGGGCTGGTTTTCCAGCCGTGCGGCAGAGGGCGCTGCACTGAGCCCTGTGTGGTTGTTGATCCCCGCCGCCGCGAGCCTGGCGGTATTCATCAGCTTTATCGGGCTGATGTACCTGCGCTGGGTGGTTGCAGCGGCTGCGGAACGCAAACCCCGGCACAAAATCGTTTTTTCCCTGCTGGTGATGACGCTGCTCGGCGTATGGGCTTACGGCGTCGCCAATACCTGGATCAGTGTTTCCAACGCATAAGGACTGGACCATGCCTGTCGTTCGCCGCTATGAACTTTTGGGGTTTTCTGGCTTGCTGTTGTCTCTTAACCTGTTCCTTCCCGGCACGGTCAGCGCGCAGGACGAGCCCCCCGATGATCGGAATTTTGAGGGGGTGAAGTCGGAGGAGTGCGCCCTGATCAAGGATGGCGTACAGCGCCTGGCATGCTATGACGCGATCAATGATCCCGCCGCGGCTCGAAACGGTGCCTCTGACGACAGCCTGGAAGCCATCGACAAATCAACAGAAGCACTGCAGTACAGGGACGCGACCAGCGCAGAAGATGGTGATGCCACTTTTGAGGATGTCAAAAACACTGCTCAGAGGAAGGAAGGCGAAGACACCGGCGTGATGTCGGCGATCCTGAGCCGTTATATGGCGGCCGAGAAGGCTATTTTTTCGTTCTCAGGCAGCTTTGTTGGCCATCGACCGATGTACATCCTGCCGTTCAGCTACATGAAGAATGCCAATCGTAACCCCACGAATCCGAGACTCGGCGCAGCCGACTACGACTATGGCATCGATAATCAGGAGGCGAAGTACCAGATCAGTTTCAAGGTACCCTTGCTGACCGGTTGGCTGGATCAGCGTACGACACTATGGTTCGGTTACACCCAGAAATCGTTCTGGCAGGTGTATAACACGGATGACTCAGCGCCGTTCCGGGAAACCAATTATGAGCCGGAGATCTTTGTGCGCTATGCGACCAATTATGATCTGGGGCCTGGCAGGCTGAACGGTGTCACGCTGGGCTTTAATCATGAGTCCAATGGTCAGTCGGAACCCCGCTCCCGCAGTTGGAACCGGATCGTGGGGTCGGCGGCGTACAGCTATGATCGCTGGCTGTTCATCCTTCAGCCCTGGTATCGACTGCCGGAGGATGACAGCGAGGACGACAATGAGGATATTGAGCGCTATCTGGGTTACGCGAACTATATGGCGATCTACAAGTGGAGTGAGGATCGGACGCTGTCGCTGAAGCTGATGAACAACTTGCGGTCAGACAACAAGACGTCGATTGAGTTGGGTTACAGCTTTCCGATGGGGGATACGATCAAGGGGTATATCCACTATTACAATGGCTATGGTGAGAGTCTGATTGATTACAATGAGCGGATTCAGCGGATTGGTATCGGGGTTATGCTGAACGACTGGCTTTGAGTTATTTGTGACTTTTGGTGCAAGGCCGGTTGGGGCGATATCTGTTCATAAACACGCTCCTTGCGGCACACCCATGTGATGCTTGGGCACTCGTGCAAGACCAATCAGGCGGATAGTAAGGCCAGAAACACGCTGTAAATACGTCCCTGTACGCTTGGGCTCCGCCATCCATGGCTCCGCACAGTTTCTGGCCTTACTATCCGCCTGATTGGCCCCATATTTCTATGGCAGCCTTACTTGTTCAAACGCTCCATTTCTGCCAATAACTCTGCGGTCTTTTCCTTCATCAACGAAATATCACCACGGGATTCCACGTTCAGGCGCACAACCGGTTCAGTGTTGGACATGCGGAGGTTGAACCGCCAGTCGTCGAATTCGATGCTGGCGCCGTCGACGTGGCTGACACTTTTGGCGCCCGGGCTGTATTTGGCCTCGATGGCGGCAATCACCTTGGGGGGATCATCGATCGTGCGGTTGATTTCGCCGCTGGCCGGATAGGCCTCGATGCGTGCGTCTATCAGGGAGGACAGCGTCTGGCCGGACTGGCACAGGCGCTCGGCGACGAGCAACCATGGGATCATGCCGCTGTCACAGTAGGCGAAGTCGCGGAAATAGTGGTGGGCGCTCATTTCGCCGCCGTAGACCGCATCTTCGTCGCGCATGCGTTGCTTGATGAAGGCGTGGCCGGTTTTGCTTTCGATGGCTTTGCCGCCCGCCGCGTTGACCAGGTCGATGGTGTTCCACGTCAGTCTTGGGTCGTGGATGACTTTGCCGCCGCCGGCTTTTCGGAGGAACTGGTCTGCCAGCAGGCCGACAATGTAGTAGCCCTCGATAAAGCGGCCGTTTTCGTCGAAGAAGAAGCAGCGATCGTAGTCGCCGTCCCAGGCAATGCCCATGGCAGCGCCATACTCCAGAACCGCATCCGCAGTGGCGGCGCGGTTTTCTTCCAGAATCCCATGT
>PBRG01000142.1 GCA_002726615.1 Marinobacter sp. | reverse complement strand
TGGCGCCGAACAGGTCCACGCGCTGGCCCCCGGTGATCTTGGTATACAGGTTGTATTCCTTGGCCACTTCACCCAGCACAATCAGCTTGTCCGGGGTGATTTCGCCGCCCGGCACCCTGGGAACGATGGAGTAAGTGCCGTTCTTCTGCATGTTGGCCATGAAGGTATCGTTGGTGTCCTGCAGGGGCACGTGGTCGGTGGCCAGGATGTGCTCGTTCCAGCAGGTGGCAAGGATGGAGGCTACGGCCGGTTTGCAGATGTCGCAGCCGTGGCCCTTGCCATGATCACGGATTAATGTCCGGAAGGTACGGATGCCATTGACCTTCACGATGTTGAAAAGGTCCTGACGGCTGTACGGGAAGTGCTCGCAGATGTCCTTGCTGACTTCCACGCCGCGTTTTTCCAGTTCGCTGTCCACCACATTTTTCAGCAATGCCGCGCAACCGCCACAACCGGTGCTGGCCTTGGTTTCTGCTTTCACGCCGGCAAGGTCGCTGCAACCGGCGTCGATCACACCGCAGATATCGCCTTTGGACACGTTGTGGCAGGAGCAGATCGAGGCGGTTTCCGGCAGGGCGTCCGGGCCCAGCGCGGGAGCGCCGCCCTGGCTTTCCGGCAGAATCAGGGTTTCCGGGTTTTCCGGCAGTTCAATGCCGTTCAACGCGTATTGCAGCAACGTGTCGTAGTGGCTGTTGTCGCCCACCAGGATAGCGCCCAACAGAGTCTTGCCATCTTCGCTGATCACCATGCGACGGTAGTGGCCGGCTTGCTCATCGTTAAAGCGGATGTTGCGGGCACCTGGGGTTTGGGCGTGGGCATCGCCGATGGAGCCCACGTCCACCCCCAGAAGCTTGAGTTTGGTGCTCATGTCGGCGCCGGTAAAGGCCGCTCTCGTGTCGCCGTTCAATACTGAGGCCAGGGTGCGGGCCATGGTATACCCCGGCGCCACCAGGCCGAAAACCTTCTCACTCCACAGCGCGCACTCGCCGATGGCATGGATGTGCGGGTCCGAGGTGGTGCACTGGTCGTTGATGACAATGCCGCCGCGTTCACCCATGGCGAGTTCACTGGAACGCGCCAAGGCATCCTGGGGGCGGATGCCGGCAGAGAATACGATCAGGTCCGTTTCCAGATGGGTGTCGTCGCTGAAGTTCATCCGCAGGCGGGCTTCTTCGCCTTCCACGATCTCGGTGGTGGCTTTCTCGGTGTGCACCTGCACACCCAGTTCCTCAATCTTGTGTTTCAGCAGTGCGCCACCGTCGCTGTCGAGCTGCACCGGCATCAGGCGAGGCGCGAATTCCACCACATGGGCGTCCAGGCCCAGGCTTTTAAGCGCGTTGGCGGCTTCCAGGCCCAGCAGGCCGCCACCCACCACAACGCCGGTTTTAACGACGTCGGCGCTGGCGCGGATGTGGTCCAGGTCTTCCAGGGTGCGATACACCAGGCAATGGGGGTGCTCGTTACCCTTGATGGGCGGAACAAACGGGTATGAGCCAGTGGCTAGCACCAGTTCGTCATAGGCGTAATCACCCATGGGTGTGGTAATGGTCTGATTGGCGCGATCGATGCCGGTCACCTGTTCACTCAGGCGCAGGTCGATGTGGTTCTCGGCGTACCAGTCGGCGGTGCCCATGGCCAGATCGGCGTGGGTGGAACCACCAAAGTACTCAGACAGGTGAACCCGGTCATACGCCAGCAGTGTCTCTTCACCAAACACCTTGATGTCGAAGTCAGCCGCTGCCGGGGTTTCCACCAGCTGTTCCAGGAAGTGGTGGCCGACCATGCCGTTGCCAATCACGATCAGGGTTTTCTTGCTCATGGTAATTCCTCTCTCTGTTCCTGGCCGCTTTACGCGGCTTCGCAGTAGTGCTTGCCAAAGGCCAGATGGGCCCGGTAAGGGCTGATGTCATCGGCCTGTTGAATGCGTTCGCTGTACCAGGGGCCGTCACTGGTTTCACCGAAGAGCACGGCGCCTGTGAGTCTTTGGTCGCGGATCAGCAGGCGGCAGTAGCGATTGGTGTCGTAGTCCTGCCAGACCACGGATTCGGTGTTGGGGTCCGCTTCGGTCTGGCCGCAGGAAAATATCGGGATGCCGCTGATTTTCAGGCGCGTCGGGATGGTGGACGGCGCAAAGGCGGCCTGACTGTCGGAGTGACACAATATCTGCGCCAGCACATCGGCCTGTTGGTAGCCCGGCTCCACCAGCCCGAAGGTCTGGTTTTCCACCTGGCAGCATTCCCCCAGGGCATAGATGTACGGGTCGCTGGTTTGCAGTTGTGGGTTCACGCGGATGGCGCGTTCGCAATCCAGACCAGCCTGCCGTGCCAGTTCGGTGTTTGGTGTAATTCCAGCGGCAATCACCACCAGATCGGTGCTGATCAGGGTTTCATCGTCCAGTTGCACAGCCCTCACCAGGTTGCGACCGAGAAGGGCTACTGGGGACGTTTGAGTGCGAATGGTCAGGCCGCGTTCGGTCAGGGCCTGTTCCAACAGTGCGCCGCCGGTCTCGTCCAGTTGTCGGTTCAGCAGATGGCTGCCGCGGTGCAGAACGGTGACCGCCATACCCCGGCTGCGCAGGCCTTCAGCCGCCTCCAGACCCAGGAAACCGCCACCGATGACCACCGCGCGGCGTTGGTGCTGGCTGGTGTGGATCAGCTGGCGGGTGTCTTTCAGGTCACGAAAACCCATGACACCCTCCAGGCCCTCGCCCTCCAGGCCAAGACTGGCGGAGCGGGAACCGGTGGCCAGCACCAGGCTGGTGTAGTGTTGAGTCCGCCCGCTGGCAGTGGTAACCGTGCGTTCTTCCCGGTCAATGGCGGTAACGGGATCCCCCTGGTGCACGGTGATGCTGTTGTGCTGATACCAGTCCGGTTGCTGCAATTGCAGACTGTCTTCGTTGGCATCGCCGGCCAGCAGGGCCGAAAGCTGGATGCGGTTGTAGGCAGGGCTTGCCTCGCCATTGAACACCACAATGCGTGTAAAAGGCCGATGCGGCTGAGCAACCAGTTTTTCGAGCAGACGCTGGGCCACCATGCCGTGCCCGCAGATAACGAGAGTCTGTTCTGCCTTTGCGCTCATGATCGTGGTGCCCTTCTTGTGCCCGAAACGAAAAAAGCCGGAGCATCTGATTCCCGAAGGAACTCGATGGTCCGGCGCCAATGCCAACAACAATGATCTGATGGTCCGGCCGATCCTTAGCCGGGACATTCTTCCCTGTATCTACAGTAGCGAACGCCGTGCCAAAATTATTAGTCCTTTATTTACAGTAAGTTGAAAGATATCGCTTTGAGCTTGGCCCGAAAACTGTGCGCTCTGACAGGGCGACGTGCACCGGATGAGTGCTTCTGAAGGGCGCGAGCTTCTCCGTTTGATTTCATGCAATGCGGCGAACCGGGCTCTCAGAATGCTCGTTATCGACATCCGGTGAGCTGTCTTCCTGCGACGCCGCTTCGGCTTCAGCGGTGGGCTTATCCTGTTCATCCTCGCCTTTGCCGGGGAAGCGCTGTTTTTCATACAGGAAGGACAATACCGCCTGACGGTAGCGCACATATTCTGGATGGTCGGCCAGGGTGACCCGGTTGCGGGGGCGCTCCAGCTCAATGTGCAACTCCTCCCCGATGGTGGCAGCCGGCCCGTTGGTCATCATCACAATGCGGTCCGACAGCAGCACCGCCTCGTCCACATCGTGGGTAATCATGATCACCGTGCTGTTCAGGTCCTGCTGAATTTTCATCAGCGAATCCTGCAGGTGGGCACGCGTCAGCGCGTCCAGTGCGCCAAAAGGCTCGTCCATCAACAGTACGCTGGGCTTCATCGCCAGTGCCCGGGCAATCCCGACCCGTTGGGCCATACCCCCAGAGATCTCTCCGGGGCGTTTATCCAGAGCGTGGTCCATGTTGACCAGTTTCAGATTGTGAAGAATCCACTCTTTCCGTTCCGCTCTGCTCATGGATTTGCGGAATACCTGCTGAACGGCCAGCTCAACGTTTTCATACACCGTCAGCCAGGGCATTAACGAGTGATTCTGAAACACCACCGCCCGTTCCGGCCCCGGTGTGTTCACCTCATGCCCGTCCAGCACACAGCCACCGCGGGTAGCCTGAAGCAGGCCGGCCACAATATTCAGCACAGTGGACTTACCGCAACCGGAGTGGCCAATCAGTGAAACGAATTCGCCTTTACGAATTTTCAGGTCGACGTTTTCCAGTGCTACGAATGGCCCATCTTTTGTATCAAAGGCCATCTGCACATTGGTCAATTCAAGATGCGACTTACTCATAACAATCTCCTCAAAACTTGCGGAGCGCCGGGCGGTATTGGCCTCCCGGGACCGTCAAAAACATGGATGTTTTTGTCGAGCGTACAGGGACGTATTCACCGCGTGTCCCGGGAGGCCAATACCGCCCGGTGCGGCCTTCACCAAAGTCAGAGGCTACTCGTTCCAGGCAACCCGCTTCTGAATCAACAACATGATTCGATCAAGAAGGAAGCCAATAAAACCGATGGCCAGTACCGCCACCATTATTCGGCTCAGGGATTCACTGCTGCCATTCTGGAATTCGTCCCAGACAAATTTTCCGAGGCCGGGGCTCTGAGCCAGCATTTCGGCCGCTATGAGAACCATCCAGGCGATGCCCAGGGACACTCTCAGGCCGGTGAAGATCATCGGAACAGATGACGGCAACACGACCTTGCGAACGTGAGTCCAGAATGACAGTTGCAGCACTTTTGAAACGTTTAAAAGATCGGGATTTACCGCTGAAACCCCAACGCTCGTGTTGATCAACGTCGGCCAGAGGCTGCACAAAGTGACGGTGATCATCGATGTCAGGAACGACTTCTCGAACATCGGGTCATCACTGACATACGTGGCGGAGACCACCATCGTGACCAGCGGCAGCCAGGCCAGTGGCGATACCGGCTTGAAGATCTGGATCAGAGGATTGATGGCCGCCGAGAAGTGGCGGTTCAGGCCGATAATGATACCCAGCGGCACGGCGATGATGGTGGCCAGCACAAAACCGGCCAGCACGGTGCCGAGGCTGGTGAAGATCTGGTCGATGAACGTGGGTGCGCCGGGATAGTCGCGGATTTTCACCTCCGCGCCCGGGTTCTCTGCCAGGATGCGTTCGTTGCGCTCCTCCTGCATGGTGACAAACTGGGCGGCCCGGTCTCGCTGGTTGCTGTGCTCCTGCCACAATTGCCCAGACTGCTCCAACACATCGGCAGGGCCCGGGAAGGCGCCCAGCGATGTTTGCACCTGGGGCGCGGCCAGGTGCCAGAACCCCAGGAACAGCGCGATACCGATGGCTGGCAGCAGCAGCTGGCGGAAGGTTTCGGCCAGGTTCTGGCCGAACAACTTTTCTATCAGCGCACGGAGCCAGCGTTGGCCTGATGATAATGAATCGGTCTGGCTGAGCGTGGTCATGTGATGTCTCCTGACACTCAAGTCTTAAGGGGTTTGCGAGCCTTTCAGGCCAATCTCAAAGCTGTCGATGTAGGCGTTCGGTTCCCTCGGAGTGAACGCCACGCCGTCGATCAGCTCGCCCTGGTGCGGGCGCGCAAAGTTTTCTGCATCCAGGTCCGGGAAATCCTCCGCCTTGAGCGTGCCGTCCTCGATCAGGGTTCGGGCTGCTTCCTTGTAGATATCCGCGCGATAGACCTTGGCTGCGGTTTCCATATACCAGTCGTCGGATTTCGGCTCGGGAATCTGGCCCCAGCGACGCATCTGGCTCAGGTACCAGATGGCATCGGAGGGATACGGGTAGGTGGCGTAGTAGCGAAAGAACACGTTGAAGTCCGGTACCTTTCGTACGTCGCCTTTCTCGTACTCGAAGGTGCCGGTCATGGAGTTGGCGATCACTTCCTCGTCTGCGCCCACGTAGCTTGAGCGTGACAGAATTTTGACCGCCTCTTCACGATTGGCATTGTCGTTCTCGTCCAGCCAGTGGGCGGCACGGATCAGCGCACGAAGCAGCCGGAGATGGGTGTTGGGATACTGTTCTGCCCAGGCTTCGGTCACACCAAACACTTTTTCGGGGTTGTTGGGCCAGATTTCGTAGTCGGTGATGACCGGCACGCCGATGCCTTTGAACACCGCTTGCTGGTTCCAGGGCTCACCCACGCAATAGCCCTGAATGGTGCCGGCTTCCATGGTGGCGGGCATCTGGGGCGGCGGGGTGACTGACAGGTGAACGTCGGCGTCGATGTTGCCGCTGGTGTCACCACGCTGGGGCGCATAAAAGCCCGGGTTCAGGCCGCCTGCAGCGAGCCAGTAACGAAGTTCGTAGTTGTGGGTGGACACGGGAAAAACCATGCCCATGCGAAAACGCTCGCCCTTGTCACGGTACTGTTCGATGACCGGTTTCAGGGCAGCGGCATTGATGGGATGAGCGGGGTTGCCGTCGCTGCCATCGTCGATGTGTGGGCGCATTTGCTCCCAGACGTCGTTGGATACGGTGATACCGTTACCGTTCAGGTCCATGCTGAAGGCAGTGATGATGTCCGCCTGGGTGCCGTAGCCGATAGTGGCCCCCAGTGGCTGGCCCGCCAGCATGTGGGCGCCATCCAGGGTGCCGGTCACGACGCCGTCCAGCAGGACTTTCCAGTTGGCCTGGGCTTCCAGTTCCACAAACAGGCCCTCATCCAGGAAAAAACCCTGTTCCCAGGCAATGGCCAATGGCGCCATATCGGTCAGTTTGATGAAGCCGAGTTTCAGGTCTGGCTTTTCGGCCGGGCCGATGTCGGCGTGTGCAGAGCATGCCGCCGTCAAGATCAAGAATGTCGCTGCCAGTGTTCTCAGATGCATGGTGCTCTCCCGGAGTATTATTCAGACAAAAAAAAGCCTGCTCCCCGTTTCCGGGGCGCAGGCCTCAATGCCTGATGTTCTGTCAGTTTTCGTCACTGCCGTTTACCCGCGCAGTGAATGCAAGATCGTCTATGTTGACTAAGCAGTCTGCGTGCCATCTTTGTAATTTGTTGATAGATATAAAAATATCTGGGTTTTTGTAAAGAAGGGCGTTATTGAGGGCGGGTTTTCGTGGCTGTTTTAGTGCGTGACGCTTCTTTATTGGGCGTGGCCATGGGGTTGTCGGCCAGCCAGTCGTGGAGGTGCTCTCCCAACAGGCGGTCGCTGGCAACATCCACGGGGCCGTAGCGCCCCGACAGGGTAAAGGGGAGTTGGTGCCGGCCCTCGGTTTTACTGTCGATAACCGGTGCGTCAATGCCCATGGAGGCGGCAGCGTCCCGGAACAGGTCGGGCCTTATCACCCGGCGCACCATGGTGTCGTCCACCGGGCCGAGTTGCCCGCGGAGGGTCAGGCGAGTCGCGAGCCAATGGGCCTGTGACAGCCAGGGGAAATTGGCGGAGTGGCGAAAAAAGTGTTGGTGCAATCGCGGATGGAACAGACTGTACGGGTGGTTGTCCAGCACGTTGATCTGTTCACCCAGGTACTCGGGCCTGGCCAGGACGTCCCGCAGCAGGCCGTGGTTGTGAGGGTTATCCAGCCACTGACAGGCCGCAAGCAGTGCCCGCAACAGGTGCCGGTGCATCATGTCGTGCTGCTCAGTCCAGTCGGCTCGCATACCCAGAACTTTTTCCGGGGCGTTCTGCCAGATCTGGTGGCCGGAATGGAGAATATGCCCCAGCTCCTCGTACTCCAGCAAGCTGTTCCAGGGCTCACCGACGCAGCAGCCTTCGATGGAGTTTGATCGAAACGCGTCCACCATCTGTATCGGGGATACCGGGATGATCTGCACGTGCTGTTCCGAGTCTGGCCCGGCAGAGGCCAGCCAGTCCCGGAGCTGGAGATCATGGCTGGACCAGGGCGCCACGGAGGCCAATCGTATTGGCTCGCCCCTGCCCTTGGCCACGCGTATCAGCGCGCGCGCGGTGGCAATGGGATTCTTCAGATCCGTGTCTGAACGGACCAGTTCGTGATGCAGCCGAGCGCTGAGGGTAATCCCGTTGCCGTTGCGGCTCAGCACCATGCCGACCACAACGGGCACTTTGGGACGGTCGCTCGCCAGGGACATACTCAGAGGCATTGGCGCCAGCATGTGGCCACCGTCCAGCAGGCCAAAGCTGACCTTGTCGCGCAAAGAAGCCCAGGAGCCTTCACGCACCAGTTCTACGTCCAGCCCTTCGGCATCAAACAGCCCCAGCTCTCGCGCAACTATCAGTGGCGCGCTATCCAGCAGCGGCACAAAGCCGAGACGGACATTGAATCCGGGATGTTTGTGAAGCGGGGTTGGGCGAACCATGTGGGCTCCCTAACAGCGTTGATCAGGATGCTTTCCGGATGGAGCCCACTGAGCTCTGGCTACGTCTTTCCAACAGGGTAACGACACGCCCCGCCATAACCGCCAGGCGTTCACTGTGCTCCATGGCGGAGCTGCGCAGCATGCGATAGGCGGTTTCCTCGTCGCAGTTCTCATGCCGCATGATCAGACCCTTGGCTTTCTCGATAACCTTACGGTCTTCCAGTGCCGAACGGGTTTCTTCCAGCTCTGCTCTCAATGCCTGAAAGGATTCGAACTGCGCCACGGCTGAGTCGATGATCGAGCGAACCCGTTCCGGCTGTATGCCGTCGACAACATAGGCACTCACGCCAGCCTTGACCGCTGCATGAATGGTGGCGCGGTCACCGGGCTGGTCGGCGAAGAATACAATGGGCCTGGGCGCGTGAGTGTTGAGGGTGCTCATGTTTTCCAGGGTGTCCCGGTCTGGCGAGTCCATATCGATAATCACCATGTCGGGCTGGTCGCGGGCAACCGCTGCGGTCAAACCAGTGGCATCCGGGCGCTGGCGAATGACTTCATGGCCCTCGTATCGTAGCGCCTGGCAGACCTGACTTGCCCGTTCGGGGTCCTTGTCAATCAGAAGGATGCGAAGGGGTTGTGGCGAATTCATGATGATTTCCTCGATGTACAGGCATCAGATGCCTCTCTTAACTCTGTCAGCAATACTGTTCAACCAGAGTTACAGCAATAATTCTGCCAGAGTCACGGGAAGTGCCTCGCGAACAGTGAATCAGCCGTTTCTCAGGCTAGTAGGCGGGTGTTTTCATTCGTCAAACGTGCGCTCTGATTGGGCACTTTTGGGCTTTTTGCACTGTTATGACTCCTGACGAGGAGGTGTGAGCGGCCCAAGGATTCGCTGAAACACCTGTTGGGCGGTGTTCGCGGGGAGTGGCCCTGTATTTGCACAGGCTATGGGAAACATTTGTAGCGATAGCTGACACGCCAACCATAAACAGCCAGGCCCGGGGCTACTTGATCCCGGTACTGAACGCTGGCAACGAAGCCCGCATGCCCGGTTCCCGTCTACTCAGGGGGCTCCGGACATTGCGGGTTTTTTGTGCGTGTAACACTCAGGAGACATCGTGGACGTACTCAACACTACTGGCCCGGACCCGGTTCATACCACCTGCCCCTATTGCGGGGTGGGCTGTGGCGTGATGGCCTATTCCGACAGCGGCACACCAGTGGCGGGGGACAAGAACCATCCTGCGAACGAGGGGCGCCTGTGTGTCAAAGGTGCCAGCCTTCACGAAACCACCGGTCAGGAAGACGGACGGTTACTGTTCCCGATTGTCAGGGGGCGCCGCAGCGAATGGGAGCAGGCGCTGGACGAGGTGGCTCATGCGATACAGGACAGCGTCAAGACTCACGGGCCGCAGTCGGTGGCCTTCTACCTGTCCGGCCAGTTGCTGACCGAGGATTACTACGTCGCCAACAAATTGGCCAAAGGCTTCATTCGCACCCCTCATGTGGATACCAACTCCCGGCTGTGCATGTCGTCGGCCGTGGCGGCGCACAAACGGGCCTTCGGGGCCGATGTGGTGCCAGGCTGCTATGAAGACCTGGAACTGGCGGACTTGCTGGTGCTGGCTGGCAGCAACGCCGCGTGGGCGCATCCAGTGCTTTACCAGCGTATGAAGGCCAGTGCGCGGGATGGGCGTCGAGTGGTTGTTATTGATCCACGTCGCACCGCCACCAGTGAACTGGCGGACCTTCACCTGGCGTTGCGCCCAGGTACGGATACGGTGTTGTTCAACGGTTTGCTGAGTTGGCTCGCCGATCACGGTGGCCTGGACCAGGCCTACATTGATGCGCATTGCCAGGATTTCGATAACGCATTGGCAAGTGCGCAAGCGGCTACCCCAAGCGTCGAGTCGGTGGCAGAGCAGTGTGATCTTGCGCCGGAGGATGTTGAAACCTTCTATGCCTGGTTTGCTCAGACGCCGCGAACGGTCACCGGTTTTTCCCAGGGGATAAACCAGTCGATTGCCGGCACCGATAAGGGCAATGCCATTATTAACAGCCACCTGGCGACGGGCCGGGTTGGCAAGCCCGGTGCAGGGCCCTTCTCCCTGACCGGCCAGCCCAATGCCATGGGTGGACGGGAAGTGGGCGGGCTTGCAAATACCCTGGCGGCTCACATGGATTATGACAGCCCGGGTGCCCGATCACGCGTGGCGGATTTCTGGGGCACCGGTGCGGTGGCCGATGGCCCGGGCCTGAAGGCGGTGGACATGTTTGAGGCCGTTCACCGTGGCGATATCCGGGTGATCTGGATCATGGGGACCAACCCGGCGGTCAGCCTGCCGGATTCGGCTCGGGTCCGGGAAGCCCTGGCACGTTGTCCCACTGTGATTGTTTCAGACTGTGTTGCCCACACCGACACCACAGACCTCGCTGACATTCTTCTCCCTGCCGCTGGCTGGGGTGAGAAGGACGGCACCGTCACCAATTCGGAACGGCGAATTTCCCGGCAGCGCCGCTTTCTGCACCTCCCGGCTGAGGTAAAGCCGGATTGGTGGATCATGAGTGCCGTGGCCAAAAAACTGGGGTTTGGCGAGGCATTTGGCTATAAGCGGCCCGCGGATATCTTTCGTGAACACGCGGCCCTGTCCGCTCACGAGAACAATGGCGAGCGCCTGTTTAACCTTGCCGGGCTGGCTAACCTTTCGGATGCCGGCTATGAGGCGCTGACCCCAGTGCAATGGCCGGTTCTGAAGGGCGCTGGAGCGGAGACTGAAGGCTCGACAAGACTGTTTTCTGATGGCCGGTTTGTCACCGCGAATCAGCGCGCCCGATTTGTCGCCATCGAAACTCGATTGGCCGCCCAACAACCCAGTGACGACTACCCCTTGGTGGTCAATACCGGCCGTATACGGGACCAGTGGCACACCATGACCCGAACCGCCAACACCCCAAGGCTACTGACCCACCGCTCGGAGCCCTATGTGGACATGCATCCCGACGACATGGTCACGCACCAGCTTATGGAGGGGCATCTGGCCCGGTTGAGACGTGGTGACGGCTGTTACGTGGGGCGAGTCCGCAAGAGCCCCGAACAACGCCGTGGCGAGGTGTTTATACCCATCCACTGGAACCGGCAGTTTGCGTCCAGTGGGGTTGCCACGCTGCTTACCGAATCAGTGACAGACCCAGTCTCGGGTCAGCCGGAGGCCAAACACGGGCGAGCCGTCATAACGCCGTTTCGCGCCCGCTGGCATGCACGATTGCTGGTCAGGCGCAATCGGCCCCGGCGCTGGCAGGCCGATTACTGGTGCCAGGTGCCGTTGCATTACAGCGACAGTTGGTGGCTGGCTGGGCGACAGCCGATCGACTGGTCGGCGTCGATGACTGAGTGGCTGGGCGGAAAAGCGCATCTGGTCATGGCGGACGCCTCCCAGGGCAGGTTCCGTGCGGCCCGGCTGGTCAACGGACAACTGGAATCGGTGTTGATGGTCGACAGCGACCCTGCGTTGATACCGGACGCCAGTTGGCTGGATGGCTGTTTTGCCGAAGCAGAACTCTGCGACGCCAGTCGCCGGGCGCTGTTGGCTGCACGGGATGTAGATGTGGAAGATCCGGGCGCAATGATCTGCAGTTGCTTTCAGGTAGGGGAAAACCAGATCGCTGGTGCCATCGCCAACGGGGCGAAGTCGGTAGAAGCCCTGGGTAATAACCTGAAATGCGGCACAAATTGCGGCTCCTGTATTCCGGAGCTGCGCGATCTGCTTGCGACATCAGTCCGCGAGAGCGCGTAGCAGAACCAGGGGGACCCGGTATCGCAAGCCACGGCAGCGCCCGGTGCCCTCCACGGTGCAGGTTTTCCGGTTTACCCGGATGATCCTGCCTTCGAGCTCTCGTTTGCCGGCACCAAACGCCACGGTATCCCCCACTGCCCAGTTGGCTATGAGTTGGAGAGTGTCCGGCGCCGGAATAGGTTCGTCAGGGACGGTGAGCCCCGCGTCTTCGGCCCGTGTGGCGAGATGATGCCTGGCAGCGTCGGCGCCACCGCTAGTGTGAAGTTCGTCCAGTATCCGGTAGAAATGCTGATTGTGAACGGAGCCGCGATAGCGCTTGCCCGACACATGTTGAAGCAGGTGCGCAAATTCGTGGCAACACGTGTGCGCCAGCAGGTTCAATGTGGTGACGGTCCCCCCGAAATACTCTCTCTGGCGGATCTCCCGTCCGGAAAGCCAGCCGCTAACTGCATCGGGCTGGTGCTTGTCCATGATCATGCGCTTGCCGTAGGTAATCTGGTGCTGTTTCAGGCGAGGGTCAAAACGATGGTAGGTGGCCTGTCCAGAGCCGACACGGCAAAGCAGGGTTGTGGCGGGTAGTTGATCGCGAACCCATTGTCGGGCAGGTGACCAGAGAACCTCTTCGGTCACGGCGCACATCAGGTTGCCAAGTTGAACGGCGCTATTTACTGGAATGGTCATTCTGGGCGAGCCTGGGTGTGGGTCTTCTGCCGCGGATCGATCTGGACACGCCAAGGGTACCTTTCGATTTGCCAGTTTGCTATGGCCTTGTAGCGCATTGTTGTTTAGAGCCTCCTCCACATTTTGTATAGTGCTTGCCTCCGGAGCGAACGCCCAGCCATGCAGAGTGATGAATCAGATAACGCCGACGAAGCCGCCGCTTGAACACTAAACGGTAATCAGACAAACTGTCACCAGATATCAATTAGTGGTGACAGTTTGTCTGATTCCGGCTCCGCCCGATCCTCCTGGGCACAACTGCAAACCCTGTTCCGCCAGCACGGCGGCCAGCTTCGCCTGAGTGAGGCCCTGGCTCGGGGCTTTAGTCGGTACCAGTTCTATCAGCTCAGGGACGAGGGGCTGATTGAGCCCGTCAGTCGTGGGCTTTATCGGCTGGCGGATCTGCCATCCATTGAAAACCCGGATCTGATGGCCGCCGCTACCCGTTTCCCCAATGCCGTGCTTTGCCTGATTTCCGCGCTGGACTGGCACGGAATCACCACCCAGATTCCCCATCAGGTGCATCTGGCGGTGGAGCGGAATGCCCGTTTGCCCGTACTCGATTATCCGCCGGTGGCCGGGTACCGCTTCTCCGGACGGGCCTTCACTGCAGGCATTGAACAGGTGTATGTGGATGGCATCATCCTGAACGTCTACAGTCCGGAGAAAACCCTGGCGGACTGTTTCAAGTTCCGGAACCGCATCGGCATGGATGTGGTGCTGGAGGCGCTGGAGCTTTATCGTACCCGTAAAACCTTCCTTCCAGGCAAACTTATGGAATACGCCAGAATCTGTCGTGTTGCCAAGGTGATGTCACCCTATGTGGAAGCAAAGCTGTGAATGGAATCAACAAAGTGAAAGGAGATCACGATGGTTAAAAACACCGCCGCATCTGTTCGACAGAATCTGCTGAATAAATCCCGGGAAGAAAAACGCCCCTTCCAGGAGCTGTTGCAGTATTACGCCATGGAGCGGTTTCTGTATCGGCTCAGCCAATCGCCCTGTAGTGACTGTTTTACCCTCAAGGGAGCATTAATGCTCTGGGCGATGCAGGGGCCGAACAGCCGACCGACACGGGATATTGATATGTTGGGCCAGACCAGCAATGAACCGGAGTCGATTCTGGCCCAGGTGCGAGACATCATAGCGGCTGAGGTGACGGATGATGGCTTGCGTTTTGACGCGGATAGCCTGAAGGCTGAGGCTATCACTGAGGATGCGGACTACCAGGGATTGCGGGTGACATTTACCGGCATTCTCGACAAGGCAAAGATTCAGATGCAACTGGACATCGGCTTTGGTGATCCCATATTTCCGTTTCCATCCTGGCTGGAGCTCCCGGCCTTACTGGATTTTCCGGCTGCACGGATCAAGTGCTACACGCCGGAGTCGTCCATTGCTGAGAAATTTCAGGCGATGGTGAACCTTGGTGAGCTGAACAGCCGGATGAAGGACTTCTATGATATCTGGTTGCTCTCGCGCCAGCACGAATTCCGGTTGGAAAACCTCAAGGGTGCGGTTGAGGGCACCTTTCGGAAGCGTGGGACGGATATCCCTGAAGCAAGTCCCTTTCCTGCCGCTTTTGTAGACAGCAAGCAGCCTCAGTGGCAGGCTTTCCGTAAACGCCTTGGCCAAGACCATGTGCCAGAGGTGTTCTCGGAGGTTGTAAAGGCGGTGATTGAATTTCTCGGCCCTGTAATGGCAGGCACGCTCGCTAAGACACCGGAGGAAATCTGGCACCCACCCGGTCCATGGAGTCGGCAGGCCAATGGCTAGTTTTATTTCGGAAGACAACATTGAGTAAGCACTGCTGCAGCGCCTCCAGCACATTCACGGTTTCAACGTGCTGGATTGCTATACACGTCGTGGCTACTTGGGTAAAGGCATGGTGGTCACCCTGGATAAGTTCACCGCCGTGCGTATGTACGACAAGGTATAGCATCATTGGAAAGCTGAGCAGAGGCGCCTGCTGACACTAACCAGGGAGTCGGGCAACGAGGTGGAGAAGGCCCGCTTCAAGAACATCGGTATTTTCAATAAGGTGGCGGGTACGTTGCTAATTTGAGTATTCGTTTGCCCACCGCAGTGGGCTTTACGAATCTGTATGTGTTTCATATGCCGGACGAAACTGTGCGACTAATTTCGTCAAACTCACCCTCGGGGAAACTGATAATGAGGATGGTGTCTGGGCTATCATCATTCATTAGGTAGCCTGTCAGGTATTCACGAACCTTTGCCGAGAACCCTGTAAATCCCGAGGAGACGTTCAGTGCTTGGGTTTTTACAGTCTCAGATTCTGAAGCGGATCTCAGGGTTTTCAGAATATCGGGCGATGAGGCCACGTCGGCTGGTATTGGTTCGACCCGTAGGTATCCGATGGCTTTTCCATCACGAAACAGTGTTACGTCGTTTTTGTCGATACGAACGGCATCGAACAACTCCGACTGAATAGATACCGCATAATCCCTACTGGGTGAAAACAATATTGGCTGTGCTGATGTGCAACCGGTGAGGATAATTGTCAGAACGATGGGGGCGATGAGTTTCATTGTGCTTTCAAGCCCGTGATTGTCGTGGACAGTCTTCCAGGATATTCACCTAACAGTAATTGATGACAAAACTTGATCAAAAACATCATCTTTTACACTGATCGTGATCCAGAACTCGCTGTCGCCAACTACTGCAATAAATGCTGTGGTAAAACCTCGAAAAGACGAGGCGAAACCATAGGCGCCTTCGGGCAACGTTAACTCTCGTGGCGCGCCGGGACCTTTTTGCGCCTCCACAAATCCTTGTTTTACCTCATTGATGGCCGTTTCGGACTGCGGATTGGTCTTAACGGTCGTTATGGAGCCAATCAGGTCAGCCCCCTTCCAGAGTAAAATCTCAGACGGTTGAAGCTCTACAGTATTAAATTGGTCACTACTGATCCCAAAGCTTGTACTTGAGGTGGCTCGAAACTCGACAGTTTGGTTATTAAGCGAGGCGCAGCCAGAGATGAAGCCGGTCATCAAACAGATCAGCATGACAAATGTCTTCATTGCAGGCCTTCCTTTTCAATTAAGCGAGTCAAAGATTACAGGTTTCAATTGAGCAGCACGGAATCGTTTACACATTAAATTAACTCTTACATTACCCGCCAGAAAAGGTTCTCCAGATTTGCGAATGACCCGCATGACCCATTTTCTGAGTTTATTCGCTGGCATTACTAGGTCCTGTGGGTTGGGAACTGCATCGATCCAAGTGCTGCAATCTGCCGTTTCTGAAAGCAGCTGTACGATCAGAATGATCGTATCATCAGTGATAGCAGAGCTTGTAAATTTTCGGGCATTGCTTCGTCCATAAAAGGAACCGATGATCGCTTGAATAATGTCCACGTCGCTCTGAGTGAGAGAGTTGCTCATTTTCTTCGTCCTTGAAGGAGCAAAGCGCCGCTCATGACTGCTTATGCTGTCTGAAGCGACGCTTTGCTGAAAAGCTCAGTAAATTACCTTAGCCTTCGATCGGCGAACGCCAGTCGTCCGCACCGGAAGTACCGGCAACAGCGTGTTCCCAGGTCACTTTGCGGTAGGACAGAGACGCGGTTACCAACTGGGTGAAGTCAGCGCTGGCGGCGTCCTGGCAGTGCGGCATGTTGCAGTTGATGTCGATGATGGTGGCATCTTCCAGGATGGTGGAGAAGAAGTGTTCCTGCTTGCCTTCAACAGAGGTGCGGTACCACTTCAGCTCAACCTTCGGCAGCATTTCGCCAGACGCCAGGGCGTTGTACATAAGCGGGGTTGCTTTGTTCAGCGCAGAGGTGAACTTGAACGGCTTGTGAACGCGCTGACCGGAGGGCTGACCGGACTGCGGATCCGTAGGAACGGTCACAACGTGGCTGAATTCCTGAACCAGCACTTCGTCTTCGTGACCTTCAACGTAGATGTTGCCTACGGA